>CALVLF010000043.1 GCA_944336625.1 uncultured Clostridia bacterium | reverse complement strand
GTGAACACCGGGTTCAGGGAGGTCATGGGCTCCTGGAAGATCATGGAGATGCGGTTACCGCGAATTTTACGCATTTCCTTTTCAGAGGCCCGGGTCAGGTCCTGGCCATTGAGAAGGATCTGGCCCTGGGGAATCTTGGCAAAAGGTTCCGGCAGCAGCCCCATGATGGAAAGAGCTGTGACGCTTTTCCCGCTGCCGCTTTCCCCTACCAGGCCCAGGATCTCGCCTTTGTTCATAAAAAAAGAAACGCCGTTCACGGCGTGTACAACGCCGGCAAGCGAATGAAACTCCACATATAGGTCTTTGATTTCCAGAATTCTGTTGTCCATTGCGCCCCCTATTATAGATGCGAAGATTGGCCGGAGAAAGAAGAAGCTCTGGGGCAGCCAGAGCCCGGCTCTTTTTCATATGTCCTTTCACGGATCAAATTAAAAGTATATTACATCAGATTGCAACATCCGTCAATGAAAAATACAGACATAAATCGAGGAAACGGCAGGAATTCCGGGAATATTTCTGCAAAAATCCGTTTTTCGGTTTCAGGGGCGAAAGGGGGGATTCGCCTTGGAAAAGAGAGAAAAAGGCGGAAAAGCGGGCTTTTTCTTTCCGGAGCGTTTCCAGCCGGCCCCCTGGGCAGCTGCTGGCTTTATGAAATAAATAAATATAGATGCATGCCATCCTGCAAATGCATGCTATAGAAACTGCTACCACATATCGCCGGTTACAGGGGCGGAAAATTTCTTATTTTTTGGTATGGAGAAACCTGTGATATATTTGTTGAATTTACATATTTAACAATGTAAAGGGATATTCTTATATAAATAGAACAGACCCGGGAAGGCTAGAGATTTTCTCAATAAATCGAGGTAAAAAGGATGCATAAATGAATTGGAATTTCCGATTTTCAGGTGGTACCATGTTCTCTAAGCAGGCGCACCCCTTTGCGCCGCTACAAATCTAACAAATCTTTCTGGAGGAAAAGCACACAAATGAAAAGAACATTGTACACCAGCCTGGTAGCAGTCCTGATGGTTCTGATGCTGCTCTTGTCCGCCTGCGCAACGGATACCACCGCCGCGACTACGGACGCTGCTGCCACAGATGCAGCCGCTACCGAGGCGCCAGCTGCCAGCACGGAACCCCAGTACATTACCAAGGAAGACCTGAAGGCAGATATTGACGCCGGCGGCACCGGCTACATCATTCTGGATGTGCGCAAGGCAGCGGATTATGCACAATCCCATATCCAGGGCGCCTATTCCGCCGATGTAGACCCCACCATCAGCAATTCCGACGACGCAACCTCCACCGCAAACCTGAAGGCTGCCCTTACAGCCGCCACCGGCTCTGAAACCGGCAATGGGGACGAGCAGTTCGTGCTGGTTTGCTATTCCGGCAAGAAGTATGCGGAAGCTGCCACGGGCCTACTCCAGCAAATCGGCATTGCCGCTGCCAACCTCTACACCCTGGAGGGCGGCCAGAATGGCTGGGTAGATGGTGGGGACGACTATGCGGCCCTTATGGAGAGCGGCGCCGCTGCCCCTGCTGCCGATGCAGCTGCAACCGCTGCCCCTGCCCAGACGGCTGAGGCTACCGTCACCGCTGCCGTGGATGCCAGCGAAAAGCTCCTGACCCCCGATGACCTGGAGGCCATGCTTGCAGAGGGCAACGTCAAGATCTTCGACCTGCGGGATGCGGAGGACTATGAAGCAGGCCATATCCCCGGGGCGATGAACATCAACAATAAGCAGTTCGAGAACCCCGATAACCCCGTAGACGGGGAAATCGCTACCCCGGAGCAATTTGCGGCCCTCATGGGCAGCTACGGCATCACAGCAGACGACGTAATCGTTACCTATGCCAGCGCCAGCAAGCCCCAGATGGCCCCCCGGCTGATCTGGACCCTGGAGTGCTATGGTCACACCACCACCTACCTGCTGGACGGCCAGTATGAAGCCTGGGCCAACGGGGGCAAGGCCACGGAAACCGGCGCCACCCCTGCGGTAGAGGCTTCCACCTATGAAATCATTTCCACGGAGAATGATATCAACGTGGATCGGGACTACGTGGTCAATAAGGCAGAGGCCACCGTTCTGCTGGATTGCCGTCCCTCGGACCAGTATTCCGGCGAGACCGTTGCCGATGGCAATGCCCGGGGCGGCCATATCCCCGGCGCTGTGGACGTGAACTACATGGACGCTGTGGATGAGAACGGCTTCTTCCTCTCCGTAGAGGATCTGACCCAGCTCTATGGCTCCGTTGGCGTAACTGCGGACAAGGAGATCATCACCTACTGCCAGCGGGGGCATCGGGCTTCCCATACCTGGTTCGTGCTGACCTACATCCTGGGCTTTGACAATGTAAAGGTCTACGATGGCTCCATGATGGAGTGGAGCAACCTGGAAGAGCTGCCCATTGAAACCGGCATTCCCGAGGGCGCCGTGGGCACCCTGGATGGGGCTGCCGCCGCGGATGGGGCAGCCTGCGAATAATCCAGCTCATCTTTTACCGCCAGCGGATGAGCCGCTGGCGGTTTTTTATGCCCCAGCTTCCCAAATGCCTGGGTGAAAACTGCGGCGGGAGGGCGGCGGGGGCGCTGCACGCCTTAGCCCGGGCAGAGCAAAGCTCTGCCCGGCCACTTTTAGCGGGCCTTCGGCCCGCCAAAAGCCGCAGCACCCCTATTAAGCTAGATAGGAACCAAAGGGAATCGAATGGAATAAACTAGAGGAAGGAAAAAAGCCTTCTTGCTGATACCAAGAAGGCTTTTCAGATTGGAGCTGGTGATCAGATTCGAACTGACTACCTCGTCATTACCAATGACGTGCTCTACCTACTGAGCTACACCAGCAAACCCAGCCCAGCGGGCCGAAGTGGCTCGCGTGAGACCGTGGACTATTATATCGAATCGGCCGGATAAATGCAAGGGCTTTTCCAAAATTCCTGAAAGAATTTTGGAAGGAATTCTCGCAACGCATGGGGGGCCGGGGTGAGCCGGGCCCGCAGATCCCTTCAGCCCTCCTGGCAGGCGCTATGCCAGCGGATCTCCCGGGCGGGGACACTGTAAACGGACCTGCCATCGGGCCGGGTTTCCACCTTCTGGAAGCCAAAGGGGATATAAAGGGATTCCTCCCCCGGAAAAAGGAGGGCCAGGACCGGGTCCCCGGCCAGGTTCTGGGCCTTATCCAAGAGGATGCGCAGCACCAGGTCGGCAAAGGGCTCGGCCCGCCGCCCCGCCGCCACCACGATGCTGCCCAGCCCCGTGGCCCTGCCCTGGGGGAAGATGCGCCCTGCGGCGATAGGCCCCCGGGCATCCCAAACGAAAACGTGGGCGGCGATTTCATCATAGCGGTCGAAGGCTGCCTCTCGCTTTAGGCCCTTTTCCTCTACCAGCACCGCCTGCCTAAGGGCTAGGGCGTCTTTGGCGGCCAGGCCGAATTCCCACTTGCTCTGGAACATGGAAAAATCCTCCGTTTTTTACAGTTTCTGTACCCAAGGCAAACAGCCAGCGAGCCCCCTGCCCCTTAAGGGTATAGTAAACTATTTGCAAAGGAATGTAAATGGAATTGTGAAGATTGCAGCCCTGCCTTGCGCTTATAGGGACAATCGGGTACAATGATAGCATTATAAGAAAGGCGGTAATTTTATTTATGGAAGAGATGGAACGAGACATCGTCGTTTTTACCGATGATGAGGGAAACGAGGTGGAACTGGACGTCATTGACTATTTTGAGCACGACGGCCAGGAATACGCCGTCCTGACCGACCTGGGCGCTGGCCTGGAGGAGGATATGGAGGATGAAAACCTGGAGCAGGAGGTTTATATCTTCAAGCTGGTAGTAAATGAGGAGGATGATACGGAAGAATTCCTCCCCGCAGACGATGAACTGATGGATACCCTTTCCGCCATCGTGGAAGAGCGGCTTTCTGCCGGCTGCGACTGCGAAGGGGATTGCGATTGCGATAGCTGCGGCGAGGGCTGCTGCGAATAAATTCGCGCTTTTATAGGGGGGATTCTGCATGGAATGGCGCAGCAAGGATTTCCGCCGCCTGGCCCGGCAGCGGCTTTCCGGGAAATGGGGCGTGTCCCTGGCGGTAACCCTAGTAGCAGGCCTGCTGGGAGGCACCGGGGCCAGCTCTGGCGGCTTTTCTTCCGCTACGAACCTGGTAAGCGAGGATGCCAGCGCGCTGCCCGCTTCGGTGCGGGAGCTGCTGGCCAACCCGGCTGTAATAACCTTTTTGCTCTCCATGTTGATTGGGGCCCTGGTGGTCTCCCTGGCCCTGTATATCATAGGCAGCGCCGTGGAGCTGGGGCATAACCGCTATTACATCGGCCTCATGGCCGGGGAGACCCCGGGCTTTAGCATCCTGTTTTCCCGCTTCCGCATTTTCGGCAAGGCCCTGGGGCTGCGGCTGTTTATATACCTGTTTGTGCTGCTGTGGAGCCTGCCCTGCCTGGGGCTGCTCCTTGCTTCCGTTATGTTGCTGCCAGAGGCGGAGGTTTACAGCGGCGGCATGCTGGGCATCAGCTTATTCCTGATGATTCTGGCTCTCATTGCCCTGGTTCTTCCCCTCTGGGCCAGCTATCGCTATGTTATGGCGCCCTATCTCATGGCCCAGTATCCCCAGAAGGGCGTGCGGGAGTGCGTAAACGAGAGCAAAGCACTGATGCAGGGCTATAAATGGCGGCTTTTCTGCCTGAACATGAGCTTCATCGGCTGGGTGTTTTTGAGTGTGCTCACCCTGGGCATCGGCAACCTTTGGCTGAATCCGTATATGTATGCTGCTAACGGGGCCTTCTACCTGGTCCGCACTGGCCAGCTGCCGGAAACAAGATGACTGCCCCCTTATAGCGGGCGAAACTAAGAGGCATATCCGACGGAGGCCCTCCGGGGATATGCCTCCCTTGTCCCCGGGAGAAGGGGAGACGCCCCTGCCCCCGCCGGAGATGGCGATGCGGCTGGCCGTTTAAAGGAAAGGAGGAATTCTTACCTTGGATATTACCCTGCAAATGCGCAGCTTAGAGCTGCTTTTAAAATTGATCAAGCACGATATGACTGGCGTGCCATCCTACGGCTACCGGCGGCAGAAGTTCGATTTGCCTGCCGGCAGCAGCCTTACCCTGCTGCCCCGCTGCACGCCGGAGGAGGCGGGCATATCCAGCGCGGTGGTGGAGCGCTTCTTTTCCGCCGTGGATGAGGAGAGCGGCCGGCTGGGCCCCCACGGCATCCTGCTGCTGCGCCATGGCAAGGTGCTTGCAGAGGGCTGGTGGGCCCCCTACCGCCGGGAGATCCCCCACATGCTCTACTCCATGAGCAAGAGCGTGGTGGGCACGGCAGTGGGTATTGCCTGGGATGAAGGGCTCTTATCTCCGGATGAGCTGGTGAGCGATATCTTTGCGGACCTGCCCGCCAGCCAGAGCAAGGGCATGAAGAACATGCGGATATGGAACCTTTTGACCATGTCTTCCGGCACCCGGTTTAACGAGTTCGGCTCCATGCTGGATGGGGACTGGGTGCGGATGTTCCTGGAATCCGTCCCCAAGTTTGAGCCAGGCACCGCCTTTGAATATAATTCCATGAACACCTATATGCTCTCCGCCATCCTCCGGCGCAAGACGGGCATGCCCCTGGTGGAATACCTGCGGCCCCGGCTCTTTGAGCCCCTGGGCATCAGCCGCTTCACCTGGGAGACCTGCCCCATGGATACGGAAAAGGGGGGCTGGGGCCTGAGCCTATGCCTGGAGGACGCGGCCAAGCTGGGCCAGCTATATTTGCAGAAAGGCCTGTGGGAAGGCCGGCGCATCCTCAGCGAGGAGTGGATCAGCGAAGCCACCAAGGCCCAGATGGCCACCCCCAATGGGGAGTGCAAATTCGGCTATGGTTACCAGCTCTGGCTCAACCCCATGGGATATCAGTTCAACGGGGCCTTTGGTCAATACGTGGTGGTCATGCCCAAATATGACGCCGTAGCCGTCATTTTCAGCGGCAGCACCCAGCTCTTTGCCCAGGGAGACCTTTTGCAGATGCTGGATAGATGCTTCTGGGGGGGCGCCGCCGGCCCCCTGCCCGCCCACCCTGCAGGGGTGGAAGCCCTGCAGGCCCGCCTTGGGAGCCTGCGGGTCAGCCCGCCCTTAAGCTGGGAAGGATTGGGCACGGACCCGATTGCCTTCGACCGGCTGGCCCAGGCCCTAGATGGGCAGGAATATTGGCTGGATGCCAACTATGGTTCCATCTTCCCCCAGACCCTCCAGAGCGTCCACGGCAATTATTCCCCCGGAGCCTCCCTGCTCCGCTTCAGCCGCACCCCCAAGGGCTTGGCCCTTACCATCTATGAGCACCAGGAGCGCAATACCCTCTTTCTCAATCGGGACGGGAGCTTTCAGGACCACCGCCTGGCCCTGCGGGATGAGGTGCACCTGGTGAGCAGCCGGGGCTTATGGCAGGCCGGGGAGGAAGGCCTTCGGTTCATCCTGCTGACCAGCTTCCTGGAAACGCCGGATACCTGCATCCTGTACCTTTCCTTAAAGGAGGGGCAGGTGGAAATCACCTTCCAGGAAAGCCCCACGGCCGAGGGGGCCATGCAGATGCTCATGGACCTGGTGGGCCTTACGGATAAGGCTGCCGTTAAGCGCCTGGTGCCCCTGATGAAGCACGTGCCCGGCTTCAATGAGAACAGCGTAAACGACATGATCCGCAACAATTCCGTGCCCAGGGCCCGGGGCGTTCTGGTGCAGCCCCATGATCTTATATTGGCCCTGCCCCAGGGAGGCGCAGCAGCCCTGCTGGCAACGGAAGGACAGCAGCCCCAGCAATGAAGGAGGAAACCATGGAACAGCCAGTATTGGTCATTATGGCCGCCGGAATGGGAAGCCGCTACGGAGGCCTGAAGCAGATCGACCCCATCGACGACGCGGGGAATTTGATCATCGATTTTTCCGTATTCGACGCCAAGCGGGCGGGGTTTGAAGCGGTGATCTTCATCATCAAAAAGGAGCTGGAAGGGGATTTCCGGGCGGCCATCGGCGACCGGATCGCCAAGCAGCTCCGGGTAGCCTATGCATACCAGCGCCTGGATGCCCTGCCCGGGGGCATGTGCCCCCCAGAGGGGCGGGTCAAGCCCTGGGGCACCACCCATGCCATCCTATGCGCGGCAGAGGCCATAGCAGGCCGCCCCTTCTGCGCCATCAATGCGGATGATTACTATGGCCCTACGGCTTACCAGCGGGTCTACGACTATTTGTCCGGCACCCGGCCCCAGGGGGAGCATGCCCTGGTGGCCTGGAACCTGGCCAACACCCTTACGGACCACGGCTCCGTAGCCCGGGGGATATGCTCCGTTTCCCAAGGGTATCTGACCCATATTGTGGAGCGGAAAACCATCATCCGTCAGGGCAGCGGCGGCGCCTTTACCGAGGACGGGGGAGAGACCTATACCTCCCTTGCTGGGGATACGCCCGTATCCATGAACTTCTGGGGCTTCGGGCCGGAGATCCTGCCCCTGCTCCAGCAGGGGTTTCAGGAAAACCTGGCAGCAGGAATAGAGAAGGACCCCCTTAAATATGAGGACCTTCTGCCCAACGCCGTGCAATCCGCCATGGCCCGGGAGGGGGCCCGGGTTCGGGTGCTGACCACGCCGGACACCTGGTTTGGGGTGACTTATAAGGCGGATAAGCCCCAGGTGGTGGCTTCCATTGCCGCCTGCAAGGCCCGGGGATTATACAGCGAAAAGCTCTGGTAGAAGCTTGCTACCTCGTCGGAGCAAAGGGGGCTTTACGATTGCGGCCTTTTTGCCCGGGGCTTGGAAACCGCTTATAACCGCATTTCTTCTGCGCTTGCCTTTCCTTTTCATAAATAGGAAAATTTGTATGGGAAAGGCAGTTATGTTAGAAGCTTGAGGCCTTGCCTTTGCAAAAGGCAGCAACCTTCAGCTATCGCTCCCCGCTAGGGCCTCGTCGTCGCAAAGTCCGCTTTACTCCGGCGGCTTTTTAGCTATAGGCGAAAAAGCCGCCGTCGCGTCGCTCCCTTGCTCCTCCTCTCCGCAAAAGGCCGTCGCTGCGCCTCCGCTGTGCGCTTGCAAGCGCGCGCACGACGCTCCGGTTTGCTTTGGGCCTTTTGCGGGGGCTGATCCCCGGGCCTTTGGAATC
>CALVLF010000042.1 GCA_944336625.1 uncultured Clostridia bacterium | reverse complement strand
TATACGAAGACAATGCGGCAGGGAGACTTGGCGACGCCCGAATGACCAAGCTGCTGCCCAAATACGAGCAGGAAGCGGAAACGCTGGAACAGCGCATGGCGGCACTGCAAAATGAGAATGCAGCCCCAGAACCGTCTTTACAGGAGGCCCGGGAAAAGCTCGATAAGCTGTTGCGGCAAATCACAGACGTGACAGAACTTACGCCCAAGCTGCTCTTCAAGCTCGTCGATCACATTGAGATCGAGCAGGGGCATTATGAAAAGGGCGAGCACGGCAAGGTCAAATACCAGACCGTGAAGATCTTCTACCGCTTCCAGACGCAGCCAGCGGTCAAGGAATACAGGTTGTAATGGCATACTGGAAGAAGCTGACTACCTCCATGGCAGACAACAGAATGCACGCAAATGGCATTCAGGAATTAACCACCCATGTGCATGGGCCTTGGCTGCAATGCGGCGGGGGTAACAGGTTGCCGCATTATAGACAGCCCCAGGGAGCGGCTTATTGCCATTCTGACCAATAGCTTCATGCCCTGCAATGGCCGCTTTCCCACCATGATCAGCATTATTTCCATGTTTTTCGTGGGGCAGGCAGGTGGCCTTGCCGGTTCCTTGCTGGGGGCCCTGCTGCTGACCGCCGTAGTGGGCCTGGGAATCGGCTGCACATTTTTCGTTTCCTGGGCCCTTTCCAAAACCCTTCTTCGGGGAACGCCCTCTTCCTTTACGCTGGAGATGCCCCCCTTCCGCAAGCCTCAGGTGGGGCAGGTGCTGCTTCGCTCCCTGCTGGACCGGACCCTTTTCGTCCTGGGGCGGGCAGCGGCGGTGGCGGCGCCGGCGGGGCTTTGCATATGGCTGCTGGCCAACATTACCCTGGGCGGGGAGACCCTCCTTGCCCAGATCGCAGGGGCGCTGGACCCGCTGGGCCGCTTTCTGGGGATGGACGGCGTAATTCTGCTGGGATTCATCCTGGGCCTGCCTGCCAATGAGATCGTAATCCCCATCATTATCATGGCCTATCTGCAAACGGGCTCCCTGCAGGAGCTGGAAAGCCTGGCCGCCTTAAGGCAGCTGCTGGTGGCCAATGGCTGGACCAGCACTACGGCCCTGTGCACCCTGCTGTTTTCCCTGCTCCACTGGCCCTGCTCCACTACGCTTCTCACCATTCGCAAGGAGGCAGGGGGATGGAAATGGGCAGGGCTAGCCTTTCTCCTGCCCACGGCCCTGGGCATGGCCCTTTGCAGCCTGGTGGCGGCCATTGCCTAGCTGGGGCATCCATACCCGCGGCTTTGCGGGCGGAGAAAAGGCGGGGCAGTTGCAAAACCATTTGCAGGAAGAGGATGCCACTAGGATATAATCCCTTCTGCCGGCCTGCGCGGACGGCGATAGTGGGCGCGGACGTTGGAGGGAAACGATGGCCTATGCCCCTGCCTTTTCTTAAATCCCGCCGGGGCCGTAGGTTATGGCCCCGGCCGGCTTTCAATCGTGCGCGGCCACATGGGCGGCGCCAGTGAAAAGCTTTGTGTGGCAAGGGTTTCTTTGCAGCTTTGGCTGACCGTGCGGCACGAACAAGACAAAGCTGAAAAATTCGAAAAAGCGGCTACATAGCCACTTTTTCGACGCGCTGAGGCCCGGCGTAAGCCGGGCCTTCCTCTTAGCCGGGCTGGCCATGTACAAAGGGAACAAGGCTGGGCTGCAAACTCGGGAAAAAAGGCGGGCCTACCGCCTGCTTTTTCCAGGGGCGGCCCTGGGCAGCAAAAAAATTGCTTCTGCCGGCTTTGGCGGCAGAAGCGTGCAGCCCCGAAAAGGGGAGGGACAATATAGAATTTACGCCGGCCTGAGGCGCTTGGGGGATCAAGGCCTCAGAAGGATTTGCGCCAGGGCCGAATCCTTGCCCAGAATGACGGTTTTCTCCTGGCCGGTCAGGGAGGCTTCCAAAGCTTCCAGGGCTTGGGTAAAGGTATAGAAATCCTTCTTATCCGGGTCGTTATAGGCCTCGGCCAGGAGGCGCATGTATTCCTGCTCCCCCTCGGCTTCCAGCTTGGCCGCTTCCGCCTGGGCATTGGAGATGAGGATGTTTACCTGCTTATCCACGTCGTTGCGGATGACGGAGGCTTCATATTCCCCATCCGCCGTATACATTTCCGCGATCTGGTTGCGCTCGGAGATCATCCGGGCATAGACGGCCTGCTCATTGGCTTCCGGCAGATCAAAGCGCTTGATCTTTACATCCACCACCTGGATGCCGTAATTCCGGGCCAGGTCGGAAACGCTGGCGGCAATGCCCTCGTAAATATCATTCCGCTCGGAGCCGTCGTCATAATTGATGATATCCTGCTGGGCCAGGGTACCCATGACGTTTTTCAAGGCGTTATAGGTTAAGGCATCCAGGCGCTGTTCCGCTGCGGCAGCGCCCCCCAGGGTCTGGTAAAAGAGAAGGGGGTCCTGAATGCGCCAGAGGATGTAGCTATCCACGGTCATGTTCTGCTTATCGCTGGTGAGCACCTCGGAGGGAGGGATATCGTAGAACATGATGGCCTTGGGAAAATATTTTACGCTTTCCAGGAAGGGCACCTTGAAATGAAGGCCTGCCTGCTCCGTGGTGCGGATGATCTTTTCAAAGCGGACGACGCAGGCGTATTCGTTCTCCTCCACCACATAGGCGCTGCCCAGCAGGGCTACGACTCCCAGGAAAACCACCAGGATGGCTATGATGATGCCGGCCTTTTTCTTCATTGCGCATCTCCTCCTTCCTGCACAAAGGATTCCAGGGGCAACAGGGTTTCTACCCCGCCCTCGGACATATCGATATATACCTTGACGCCGGGAAGCACCTTCTGGATGGTTTCATAATACATACGGGAACGGGTGATCTCCGGGTCGTTGGCATATTCCGCATACATGGCGTTGAACATGGCTACCTGCTCATTGGCTTCGTTGATGCGCTTCTGCTTGAGGTATTCCGCGTTTTTGATGAGCTTATCCGCCTCTGCCTCAGCGGCGGGGAGCTGGGCGTTCTGATAGGCCCGGGCTTCGTTGATGACGGTTTCCGCCCCCTGCTTGGCCGTTTCCACCGCTTTGAAGGCGGCGATAACCTCCTCTGTGGGGGGCTCGCTATCCTGAATTTTTACATCCGTAAGCATGAGGCCGATATCATACGTTTCCAGAACCTCCACGATGAGCTCCTTCACCTGCATCTGAATGGCTTCCTTGCCATCCGTAAGGACGGAATCCACCGGGGTGGAGCCCACTACGTTTCGCACCTGGCTCTGAACCAGGTTCCGCAGAATGAGCTCCGGCTCATAGGAGCCATAAAGATACTGCACCGGGTCTGCTACCTTGTATTCCACAAAGAAATCCACATTGACGATGTTATAATCCCCGGTGATCATTTTGCTTTCATCTTCAGAGACGGTATAGCCCAGGTCCTGGGTAGCATCGGTCTGATATCCCAGCTCGATATTCTGATAGACATTGACCTCCACCTTATGGGCCTGCTGAATGCCCAAGGGCAGCATGAAATGGATGCCTGCCTCGGTCACATCCGTGACCCGGCCAAAGGTGGTTACAACGGCCTGCTGCTTATCGTCCACCGTGTACCAGCAGGTACTGCCGATGGCCAGAACGACCAGGGCTAGGACCACCCAGAGGATAATCCGCTTAACGCCCTTCCAGTTTACAGGCTTGCGCACAAATTTGGGCGGCGATTGCTGAAAGTTTTCCATGGTTCCCCCTTCTGCGGCCAAAAGCCGCCTTTCTATTACAGAATATTATAACATAGGCATGGAGGTCTGCACAGGCGGAATGCATCGCCAACATTTGCCCCCCAGGCAACCAGGGCGGCGGAAGGCAAAAAGGGAGGCGGGGCGGCGGCTTTGGCGGGCTTTGCCCGCCACAGGGCCAGGGGGCGGCATTGCCGCCCCCTGGCAGGGCCCGAAGGGCCCTCCGCCGCCCCGCCCCCCGGGCCCATAAAAAAGCCCCGGAAACAAGCCGGAGGCAAAGGATGCAGGGGGAGCCGGGGCCCGCGCTTAAAACATCCCCAGCTTTTCTGCCGGGGACGCAAGGCCGCTTATTCCACCCAGCAGGCGGGCAGGCCCAGGTCGTCGTAAAAGATGGTCATCTTGGAGATGGCGGACAAATCTATCTGGTTGTAGGTGAGCTCGTCCAGGGACGCATCCAGCAGAAGCAGATCCCAGCTATGGATGCCATCGCCCCCCTCCAGGGGGACGGAAAGGGACTGGCCCTCCTCCAGAACGTCCATATCCAGGATGTTTTCGCCCCAATCATCGTTGGCAGAGGGGCTGATATAGAGGGAATAGATGGTATAGCCCGTCTCGTTCACCAGGGTGAAGCGATGGGGGGCCGGACGGGTAGTAGCCATGGGAAAACCTCCTTTTTGTGGATTGGGGATGGAGAGCCCTAGGGCCGGAGCAGGGCATACATGCAGTAATCCAGCGCTTCCCCCTGCTTTACGGCCCCCTGGCGCATGATGCCTTCCAGCTGAAAGCCGTTCTTTTCCAATACCCGGCGGGAGCCCAGGTTCCGGGCAAAGGGCTCCGCGAAAATCCGCCGGATGGGCAGGCGGGCGAAACCCAGGGCGCAGATGCGGCCCACCGCCTCCGTCATGATTCCCTTTCCCCAGTAGGGCCGGCCCAGCCAGTAGCCCAGCTCCGCACTCTCCCGGTATACGTCCTGGCCCCGGCAAAGGGAGATGCCGCCGGCAGGCTGGCCTTCCACCAGGATGGCCAGGAACAGAGAATCAGGCCCCGCCTGCTGGCAGGCGGAGATGAAATCTTGCGCATCGGATAGGGCATAGGGGTGAGGAAAAACATCTCGGAGATTGGCGGCGACCTCCGGATCATTGGCCAGGGCAGATATAGCCAGGGCATAATCCATGTGCCAGGGGAGAAGCTGTATCGTATCCATATTAAAATAACCTCCTTTTCAGATCCTGGTCCGGGCACGGAGCTTGCCCATGAGCCAGAACAGGAAATAGGCCCCCACGTTTACCATAACCACGCTGGCCCCTGCCGGGGTGGCGATGGCATAAGAGAGGATCATGCCCCCCAGGAAGCAGAAGACGGATACCGCCGCTGCGCAGAGCACTACGCCCTTAAAGCTGCGGCAAAGGCACATGGCCGTAAGGGCAGGGAAGATGATCAGCCCGGAAATGAGCATGGTACCCATAATTCGCATGCCGATGACGATGGTAAGGGCGGTGAGCAGAGCGATGAGCAGGCTGTAAAGGCTGGAGCGGGTGCCGGTGGCCCGGGCAAAGCTTTCATCAAATGTGATGGCAAAGATCTTGTTGTAAAACAGGATGAACAGAACCAGCACCACCCCTGCCAGCACCAGGGAAAGGATCACATCCCCTTCCCCCATGGAGAGGATGCTGCCGAACATGTAGCTGTATACGTCTGCATTCAGGCCGCTGGAAAGGGAGGTGACCATGACGCCGGCGGCCAGGGCAGCGCTGGAGATGAGGGCGATGGCGCTGTCCCCCCGGAGCTTGCCGTTTTCCCGCAGCCGCAGCAGGAGGAAGGCGGCAACCACCACTACGGGTATGGCCACGGCCAGAGGGGCCATATTCAGGGCCATGGCCAGGGACAGCGCCCCAAAGCCCACGTGGGAAAGGCCATCGCCAATCATGGAATAGCGCTTGAGCACCAGGCTCACCCCCAGCAGGGAGGCGCAAAGGGCTACCAGACAGCCCACTACCATGGCCCGCACCAGAAAACCATAGGAAAATATTTCTGAAAGAAGTTGCATCATTGGCTCTTTCCCCCGCAGGAAGCGTCGCATACATGGGAATTATGGTGGCCCACGCAGTCGCAGCGCAGGAAGGGCTGGCTGATGGGGCTCCGGTGATATTCTTCCGCCGTGCCGAAAAAGGCCATGCCCTTATCCGACAGGTGGAGCACCATGGTGGCATCGTGCAGGGCGCAGCTCACATCGTGGGAAACCATGATGATGGTAATGCCCTGGGCCCGGTTCAAATCCTTGATGATGGCGTAAAGCTCCGCTGTAGCTAAAGGATCCAGACCGGTAACGGGTTCATCCAGGAGCAAAAGCTTGCTGGTGGCGCAAAGGGCCCGGGCCAGGAGCACCCGCTGCTGCTGGCCCCCGGAAAGATCCCGGTAAGAGGCCCGGGCCAGGCCCGCTACCCCCAGCAGCTCCATATTTTCCGCTGCCCGGGCTTTATCGCCCCGGGTGTAAAAGGGCAGGACACCCCGCCGCCCCAGACAGCCCGAAAGGACCACCTCCTGGACGGAAGCGGGGAAATCCTTCTGCACCGGGTTCTGCTGGGGCAGGTAGCCGATCTCCCGCGGGGAAAGGCCGAAAAACTGGATCTTTCCCGAAAGGGGGGGCAGCAGGCCCAGCAGGCCCTTCACCAGGGTGGATTTGCCGCTGCCGTTTTCCCCCACCAGGCAGAGGTAATCCCCGGCATGCACCGTAAAGGTCAGATGCCGTATGGCTATCCCGGTTTCATAGCCCAAGGCCAGATCTTCGCATTGAATCAGGGCGGCGCTCATTGGAGGCCCTCCTTTAAATTGATCAGGTTTTGCTCCATAAGGGAAAGGTAGGTAACCCCTTCCTCCAGCTCCACCCGGGACACATTGTGGCAAGAATGCAGGAGCAGGGCCTCTATGCCCGTTTCCGCAGCGATGGCATTGGCCACCTGGGGCTCCACCAGCTCCTCATAATAGATCACCGGGATGCCCTGCTCCTCTATGGCATCCATAATTTCCGCCACGGCCCGGGCGGAGGGCTCCGTCTCTTCCGAGCAGGAATCATAGGCGGCGATGTAGTTTAGGCCATAGCGCT
>CALVLF010000041.1 GCA_944336625.1 uncultured Clostridia bacterium | reverse complement strand
AGCTTGGAGGGGCTGGAGTTCAGGCGTGTGCTCTTCCGATCTAGGGCGACTATTGCGAACTGAGGGCGGGCCTCTTGTGGTCAGCCGGGAGCACGACCGGCGAAACGGGAAGGCGCCCCTGGCAATTTTCTGATCGAGACGGATGCAGGGGGCCCGAAGGCCTACCGCTTCCGAGACTTGCATCTTAGGGGCCTGGGGGCGGAGCCGAGCGCCGCCTGTGGCGGATACAGCGAGGCGGAAGCCCAGTGAGCAAGGGAGCCCCAGGAAGGCCCCTCGGGGCCGACGCTGCGCGACCATTGCGAACTGAGGGAACCGCTGATTCTCGCCCCCCAGACCCCGGAGATGCATGTTTCGGAAGCGATCTTGTTCCGGGCCCCCTGCATCCGCAGCGATCAGCAAATTGCCAGGGGCGCCTTCCCGTTTCGCCGGTCGTGCTCCCGGCTGACCGCAAGGGGCCCGCCCTCGCTTTTTCCGCCACTGGCGGCGCTCGGCTCCGCCCCCTTGCGAAGTCAGCTTTGGTTGGGGGGTGGGTGGTTTATGTTTTGGGGTGGTTGGGAGAGGTAAAGAGCGGGTTGCGTAAACGCAAAAGGCCCGGTCCCCTCCCGCAAACCTGCTTATACCGCCAAACCATTTTCCTTCACCTAAAATGCGCAAAAGGCGGCGAAAAAGGGGAAGGCAGCTTATGCAAGGGAAACGGAAACGAGCGGCAGCTCACGTTAAGCGATGGCCTTCCCCCCCTTACATAGGGCAGGCGAATGTGCTATACTTATTATATGTATACCATTGAGGACCTACGGGAAGGCGGGCTGCGGATTGCCGTGGAAAAGCCGGGGTTTACCTATGGCCATGACGCGGTGCTGCTGGCGGGCTTTGCCCGGGTACGGAAAAAGGAGCGGCTGCTGGACCTGGGCTGCGGCTGCGGCATATTGGCTGTATTGCTGGAACATCGAACCGGCGCCCAAACGGCGGCGGTGGATATCCGGCCGGATGCCTGCGCCCTTTGCCGGGAATCTGCCCGGCGCAATGGCCAGGATATCGCCGTATTTGAAGCGGACCTGCGGGAGCTCCGCCTTTCGGAAGGGGAGCGGCCCTATGACGCCATCGTCTGCAACCCGCCTTATTTTGCCGGGGGTACCCCCAGCCCGGATCCGGCCCGGCGGCAGTGCACCTATCAGGAGACGGCTACCATGGAGGATGTGGCAGCCTGCGCCCGGCGGCTATTGAAGCATGGGGGCAGGCTGTTTTTGTGTTATCCTGCGGCGGGGCTGGCCCCCTGCATGGCCGCCCTGCTGAAAGAGGGGCTCCAGCCCAAGCGGATGCAGCCCGTTGCCGCCGGGCTCAAGCCGCCCTACCTGGTCCTGCTGGAAGCCCGCAAAGGGGGCGGCCCGGGCCTTACCTGGGAGGAAACCATCCGGGTATAAGCATAAGCCCCGGCGCCCCCTCCTCTGCCCCGCGCCCCTGTTCCGGAGGGAAGTTTTGCAAGGCGGGGCAGGGAAGGCGTAAACCCGGCGGGAGCGGCCTGCAGGGCCTTCCGAAGAAGAAATAAAGAGCAACCTCCTGCGAACCCGCCCTTTGGCCCCCACCCAGGGGAATCTGCGCCCTCCATCCCGGGGGCAGGGGGCTATATGGGCCTTCTCCCCAATCATGGGGAAGGGTTTCGCGGTGCAGGAAATGCTGCACGGGACGGGGCGGGGGAGCGCAAAGCCCGCCCGGTATATGTTTGCAGGCAGGAAGGAGACTATGGAAGAAAAGCTGGAAAGCAAGCTGTATTTTTGCCCTACGCCCATCGGCAACCTGGGGGATATTACCCTGCGGGTTATCCGGGTATTGGAGGGGTGCGGGGCGGTTTATTGCGAGGATACCCGGCGGACGGGGATTCTTTTGCAGCATCTGGGCCTGGCGGGGAAACCCCGCTTCAGCTGCCATAGCCATAATGAGGCTCAGCGGGCGGAGGAGATCGGCCAGCGGGTCCTTTGCGGGGAGGCCGTGGCCTATGTGAGCGACGCCGGCATGCCCGGCATATCCGACCCCGGGGAGCGGCTCATTGGCCATTGCCTGGAGAAGGGCATCCCCTTCGAGGTGCTGCCCGGCCCCTCCGCCAGCCTGACGGCCCTGGTCTCCAGCGGGCTGCCGGCGGCAGAGGCGGTGTTTGTAGGCTTTCTGCCCCGGGCCGGCAAGGAGCGGCGGGAGGCAATCGGCCGCCTTGCCCGGCAGCCCGGGAGCCTGATTCTATACGAAAGCCCCCTGCGCCTGGGGGCCACGGCGGCGGAGCTTTGCGCCGCCTGGGGGGATAGGCCCGCCGCCCTCTGCCGGGAGCTGACCAAGGTGCATGGGGAGGTCATCCACGCCTCCCTTTCCGTCCTGGCGGAGCGGTATCAGGATACGCCCCCCCGGGGGGAATGCGTGCTGGTAATCGGCGGGCGGCAGGCGGGGGCGCCAGCCCCTGCCTGCCTGGAGGAAACCCTGCGGGGGCTTATTGCCCGGGGCCTTCGGGCTAAAGACGCCGCCAAGGAGGCCAGCCTCCTTCTAGACGTGCCCCGGAACCAGGCCTATAAAATGGCCCTGGAGCTGCTGGCCCAGGAGGAAGGGAGGTAAGCAGCGAGGCGGAAGCCCAGTGCGCAAGGGAGTGCTAGGAAGGGCCTCCTGGCCCGACGCAGCACGACCATTACGAACTGAGAGTTTGGCTAGTAATAGAGAAAACGCCGCTAAGCGGTCTTTGCGACGACGAGGCGGCCTTTTGGAAGCCTTTTTCCTTTTTTCCGCCCGGTTGTTGCGAAACGGCCGGCATTTTGATACACTAGCAGGGTATTCTAATAGAAAATTCTAATAGAAAGAAAAAGGAAGTCAGGCCATGGAAGAGAAAAAAACCTATTATATTACCACCCCCATTTACTACCCCAGCGATAAGCTCCATATCGGCCATGCCTACTGCACCGTGGCCGCGGACGCCATCGCCCGGTATAAGCGGATGACGGGCTATGACGTATATTTCCTCACCGGCTCGGATGAGCATGGCCAGAAGATCGAGCGCAAGGCCAAGGAAAAGGGCGTCACCCCCCAGCAATATGTGGATGAGATCGTAGCCTCCTTCAAATCCCTGTGGAAGCTGATGCATATTTCCAACGATGGTTTTATCCGCACCACGGATGATTACCACGTTAAGGCCGTGCAGAAGATCTTCAAGAAGCTTTATGACCAGGGGGATATTTATAAATCCAGCTACGAGGGCCTGTACTGCACCCCCTGCGAAAGCTTCTGGCTGGAGCGGCAGCTGGTGGATGGCTGCTGCCCGGATTGCGGAAGGCCCGTGGAAAAGGTAAAGGAAGAGAGCTATTTCTTCCGTCTTTCCAAATATGCGGACAGGCTCATCGACCATATTAAGACCCACCCGGAATTCATCCAGCCCGTGAGCCGCGCCAACGAGATGCTTCAGAATTTCCTGCTGCCGGGGCTGGAGGATCTTTGCGTATCCCGCACCAGCTTCAAGTGGGGCATCCCCGTCACCTTTGATGAGAAGCACGTGGTCTACGTCTGGCTGGACGCCCTTTCCAACTACATCACCAAGCTGGGCTTCTATTCCGAGGATGATTCCCTTTATAAAAAATACTGGCCTGCGGACCTGCACCTGGTGGGGAAAGAGATCGTCCGCTTCCATACCATCATCTGGCCCATCATGCTCATGGCCCTGGGCGAGCCCCTGCCCAAGCAGGTATTCGGCCATGGCTGGCTGGTGCTGGATGGGGGCAAGATGAGCAAATCCAAGGGGAACGTGGTGGACCCGGTTAAGCTGTGTGAGCGCTATGGGGTGGATGCCATCCGCTATTTCCTCCTGCGGGAGGTTCCCTTTGGCAGCGACGGCGTATTCTCCAACGAGGCCCTGATCTACCGCATCAATTCCGACCTGGCCAACGACCTGGGGAACCTCCTTTCCCGCACCGTTTCCATGACGGAAAAATACTTCGGGGGCATCCTGCCCGCCCCCACGGCCTCCCTGGGGGAAGAGGATGACGCCCTCCTGGCCCAGGCCCGGGCCCTGCCTGCCAAGGTGGAGGAATGCATGAACAAGCTCCTGCTGCCCGAGGCCCTGGAGGCCATCTTCAGCCTGGTAGGGGCCTGCAATAAGTATATCGACGTAACCATGCCCTGGGTCCTGGCCAAGGACGAAGGAAAGAAAGCCCGTCTGGGCACGGTTTTATACAACCTGGCGGAGTGCCTGCGCTTTGCAGGGGTTATGCTCCAGCCCTATCTGCCGGAAACGGCTCCCCGGCTCTTCGCCCAGCTGGGCATAGAGGCAGGGCCCCTTACGGAAGCCCTGTCCCTGCGCTTTGGGGACCTGCCCGCCGGCACCCGGCTGGAAAAGGGCCCGGCCCTCTTCCCCCGCATCGACGTAAAGGCGGAGCTGGCCGCCCTGGAGGCGGAGACCCTGGCGGCCCAGGCTGCCCAGGAAGCCAAGGCCCCTGCTGCCCCCGCCGCCCCGGAGACCCCGGTGGCCCCGGAGGCCCCTGCCTATATCGAATTTCCGGAATTTGAAAAGGTGCAGCTGCGGGTTTGCAGGGTCGTGGACTGCCAGCCGGTGAAGAAGAGCGATAAGCTGCTGAACTTCACCCTGGATGATGGCTCCGGCACCCCCCGGACCATCCTTTCCGGCATCCGCAAATGGTATGCTGACCCGGCCGCCCTCATTGGGAAGAACGTCATTGCCGTAATCAACCTCAAGCCCCGGAAGATGTGCGGCATCGAGAGCCAGGGCATGATCCTTTCCGCCATCACCGGGGAGGGGGAAGGGGAAACCCTCTCCCTGCTCACCACCCTGGACGCCGCCTTCCCCGGCGGCAGCGAGGTAGGATAACCCAGGCGGGTGCTGCGCGCACGGGCGCTAAGCGCGGTCCTGCGCGGACGGCGATAGCGCGCGCCGGGGTTGGTGGGCAGAGATGGTTAGAGCCCGCGTCCTTCCTTAAAAGCCGCCCGGCCCCGGTGCTACGCGCACTGCGATAGCGCGCGCGGACGTTGGCGCTAAGCCATAGTTCTTGCCCGCGCCCTTCCTTAAGAGCCGCCCGGCCCCGTAGATTATGGGGCCGGGCTTTGTCTTTCCTCGCGGGGGCGAAAGGGCATCCCTTCCCGACCGCCCTTCCTGCGGCCGGGGGCCGTCGGCCGTGGCCACCGGCTTTCCCGGAAGGGGTTTAAGGAAGGCTGGCAAAAACCCGGAGATGGGGCGGCGGGTGCGCAAGGCGCACACAAAGCAAGGGCCGGGGCGCAGCCCCGGCCCTTGCTTTGGTCTGGCGGGCCCAAGGCCCGCCAAACACCGCCGCCCCCCTGCGAGGCTTCTCTAAGGCCCCTGAAAGCCATTGTGTCAAAGCGGGCAATCGGAAAAAGCCGGGGCCCATGCTCTACGGGACTCCGGCGGCTTCTAAGTAAAGGCGCGGGCTCTGCGGCAGGCTTCCTGCCAAGGATTGTGCGCGAATATCGCCGTCCGCGCAGGACTGGCCCCCGGCAGCACTTAAGTAAAGGCGCGGGCTCTGCGGCAAGCTTCCTGCCAAGGATTGCGCGCGAATATCGCCGCCCGCGCAGGACTCCGGCTTTTCATCCTGCCCGGCGGCAGGGGCGGCGCCAGGGGAATGCCTTGCACAGCAGGGGGTTCTTTGGATCTTTGGCTGACCGTGCGGCACGAACAAGCCAAAGCTGGAACCCTCGAAAAAGTGGCCCCATGGGCCACTTTTTCACAGGCGGCGGAAGGGAGCAAAAAGCCCTTCCTTTTCTCTTTTTGGGCGGTCAGAGCAGGCCCCTTTGTAGGGGGGTGCCTTTGCCCCCTTCTGCCCGGCAGGCCCAGGCCTCCTGAATATCCCCGCCGGCCAGGATGGCGGTCAAAAGCCCCAGCATGGCCAGGTTTATACACAGGGCG
>CALVLF010000040.1 GCA_944336625.1 uncultured Clostridia bacterium | reverse complement strand
CATTGAAAAGGCCATGTGCAATTTTCCAGTTTTTGCTTCATGAACTTTAGTATATCATATTTATTTATTCCTCGTACATCAAGCCGTTGTGGGCAGGAAGGGCAGCACGCCATCCTCTACGGGCAATTCCCGGGGAATGTCGAATCCATAGCGCATCACCTGGGCAATGTCCCTTACCGGTATGATTTCAGCCTGGGCTTCTTCAAAGCGGGCGTCCCAGTTTTCTTCCGGGATCAGGATGGTTTTTGCGCCAGCCTCCACGGCTGCTTCCAGTTTTTCCCGAACCCCGCCTACTGGCCGCACCTCTCCCTGCATGGTTATCTCGCCAGTGAGCGCCAGCCCGGGAATGGGCGCCTTGCCGCTTATGGCGCCCATCAGCGCTACTGCTAAAGCTATGCCAGCGCTAGGCCCATCCATGGGCATGCCGCCAGGGATATTAAAGCGTACATCGTACTGGGCCCCATCCCAGCCAAAGCGTTTGCGGAAGGCTTCCAGAACGTTTTCCGCGGAAGCACGGGCCATTCCCTTTCGCCCCAGCTTTCTCCCCTGAAATTCCATCTCCTCATATTCTACCGCGCCGCCAATCTCCAGGCTGCCTCCCTGGTTCCCCCGGAAGGCCAGAGCGCATTCGATCTCCACAGCAACACCTACGCCGCCGCCTCCAACCCCCAGGGCAATGGCGCTGCCGGGCTTACTGGTTTGCGGTATGGGAAGCGCGCTGTGGCGCTGGCAGTGGCTGATGCGAGTAACCCATCGTATGTCCTGCTCTGTGATTTCCTGGCGGTTTTCCCCATAGGCGGCCCCGCCTGCCAGCTGTATGAGGTTCACCGCATCCCTTCCCGAGTCGCAGTAGGCGGCCAGAAGCATAGCTGTGCTATTCTTTATGCTGTATCCCAGCCGCTGTGCCGCGTCCCTAGCAATACGCGCAAGGTTTTGATCGCTCAGGGGCTTGAAGTAAAGCTCTACGCATCTGGAGCGCAGGGCGGGAGGCAGTTCCTCCGGGCGCCTTGTCGTAGCGCCCACCAGGCGGAAATCCGCCGGAATTCCATTCTGAAAGACTTCATGGATATACCGGGGGATATTTGGATTATCTCCGGAATAATACGCGCTTTCAAAATAGACCTTCCGATCTTCCAGCACTTTGAGAAGCTTATTCATCTGAACGGGATGGAGCTCCCCAATCTCATCCAGGAAAAGTACGCCGCAATGGGCCCGGCTTACGGCGCCGGGCTTAGGCTGCGGGATTCCCTGGGCGCCCATGGGGCCGGCGCCCTGATAGATCGGGTCATGGACAGAACCCATCAACGGATCCGCAATGGACCGCTCATCAAAGCGGACGCAGGTTGCATCGATCTCCACGAAGCGGGAATCGGCATTAAAAGGGGAATCCGGGCATTTTTTTGCTTCATCCAGCACGAGGCGGGCGGCGCAGGTCTTTCCGCAGCCCGGCGGTCCATATATGAGCACATGCTGAGGATTGGGGCCGCATAAGGCCGCCCGCAGGGCCTGAATCCCATCCTCCTGGCCGATGATTTCCTCCATATGCCCGGGCCGGGCTTTTTCCGTAAGGGGTATGCTCAGGGAGCGGGCCCGCATTCTTTGCAATTCCCGCATTTCCCGGCTTTCTTCCCTGCCCGGCCGCGCCCTTTTGGGCTCCTGCTGTACATGATTACTATATCTGGATCTTTGTACGATCAGATAGATCACCCCCAGCAGTACAGCCTGAACGAGCACCCATACCCACAATGTTTCCATATAATGCCCTCCATTTTTTCTCCAGAAGCTTTGCTAAGGCATAGTATGCGCAGCCCGGCGCCGAATCCTCGTGGAAAAAACCGGCGCTTTCCCGTTATTTCGGAAAAATGTCCATTTTTCTCCCTTTACAGAAAGAAGCCCGCTGCCAATTTATAGCAGCGGGAATGCTTCCTAACAGCAAAATGTTTTTCTGTTAATTTACCCTTAAGGTCCAAGGGCATACATGCCTGAGCAGGCCAGCTTTGGCCCATTTCTTTGCTGCAAGGGCGTATTCCCTAAAAAGCTGCTGGAAAACGGACCTGAACAGATCTTACAGAAGGGTAAACAGCCAGTTAGATACAGGCATAGATAATTCTACCTTTAACCAGCATCGCTTTCCGGCTCCACATAGGTTAAACCATTTTCCTCGTAGAATTCCTTCCAACTCCCCGCCCCTGCCAGCACCCACCGGGCCCACAGGGCGGCATCCAGGTTATCTTGCGCCGCCAATGCCTCCAGTTCATCCTGGAACAGAGGGGAGAAGTAGCTTACATCTCCGCCATATCCTTCCATAGATATATACCAGTGGTCCGCTCCGCCGTCCAGGGCATAAGTCTCCCCAGTATCCATATCGTATAGGAAGCGGGCTATAAAGTCTTTCTTCCATTCTACTTTTTCGCCTGTTCCCTCTGCGGGATACCGGGAAAAGCCGATTCGTGTATCTAGCTCAAAAAGGTATTGGTTTGTTCCCTGGATCTTATATATGCGGGGCTCGTCTAGCTGGCCCGTAAATGCCCACCAGCCCATAGGAGACCAGGGGAGGCTGTCTTCTATTGTTGTAGAATAGTAGGATAAGGCCAGCCGATTCTCCTCCAAGTCATACCATTCGTATACGGTTTGTAATATCCCAGTTCCCCAGCAGCGGTCATACATTATTTTCACAAAACGATGGGGGCCGATTTGCTCCATTTCAAAGGTGTTCGTCGCCCGCCAATGCTCGAAGGCAATCCATTTCGGGAGATACCTGCCATCTTCTACCTGGTCGAAAATCAGGAAATAGCTCATGCTTTCGGAACGGATCTCCAAGGCTGCCAGATGGAGTTTCGCCCATTCCCGTTGAAAAACGCTTACATCTTTTTCCTCTTGGTAATAAAAATCCCGCTTAGATAACAATTCTGGCTCTAGGTAGATGCCGCCTGTCTCCCCTGTAGGCAAATAGGGCCCCAGGTTGGAAAGGATATGGATCACTTCTTCTATTTTCAGCTCGCTAAACTGAGACAAGGCTTCATAGGCCGCCTGATATAGGCCCTTCCCTTCCCCATCATATTCCGCCCGGACCGTTGCAAAGCATACGGGCTCCTCGAAGGAGATAGCCTCCATTTGGCCAGGCTCTTGGGTAGGCAGGGCAGTAGTTCGGATTTCTACCAGGGAGCCCGGCGTCTTTTCCGGCGGCGCCGGAGTGGCCGGCGGCTGGGTGGGGGAAGCTGTCAAAAGGGGCGTAGACTCCAGGGTAGCAACGGGAAAAGATTCTTGGGGCACTGGCCCGCATCCAGCCGTGAAAAGCATCCCCAATAAGAGCAGCATCATGAACATTCGATACATCCGGCATTCTCCTTTTTCTCGATGTGGACTGCCCTATTTTTTACCAGGAGCCTGCATCGAATTTGTATCTAACCAATTAAAAGTTCTCTAAAATTCGCTGTAAAATAAAACAGAGAAGTGTTCTTCTCGAGCCGCTTCTCTGTTTTTCCAAAAAATGTTAGCCTTCTTCAGCAATTCGGCGGCCCATGAGCACGCCCATGACGGAGGCCATCATCAGGCCCCGGGTCCAGCCGCTGGAATCGCCCAGGCAGTGGAGGCCTTTAATGTTGGTATTGAAGTTTTCATCCATTTTAACCCGGTTGCTGTAAAACTTCAGCTCCGGCGAATACAAGAGGGTCTCCTCCGCTGCAAAGCCCGGCACCACATGATCCATAGCCTTAATGAAGTTTATGATATTGATCATGGCCCGATAGGGCATGGCGGCAGTAATATCCCCTGCCTCCGCGTCGGGCAGGGTAGGCCGGACATTGGCCTGGGAAAGTTCCTTGGGCCAGGTGCGCTTGCCATCCAGAATATCCCCGAAGCGCTGCACCAGGATATGTCCTGCACCCAGCATATTGGTCAGCTCGCCAACCTTTTGGGCGTAAGCAATGGGCTGGTTGAAGGGCACGCTGAAATTGTGGGAACAAAGGATGGCCACGTTGGTATTTTCGCTCTTAAGTTCCTTATAGGAATGGCCATTGACCACCGCCAGATCATTATCGTAGTTTTCCTGGCTTACAAAGCCGCCGGGATTCTGGCAGAAGGTACGCACCTTGTTTTTAAAGGGTGGCGGATAGCCGATGAGCTTGGATTCATAGAGGACTTCATTGACCGTCTCCATAACCTCATTGCGCACCTCTACCCGTACGCCGATATCCACCGTGCCGGGCTGATGGGCGATGCCATGTTCGGCGCAGAGCTTTTCCAGCCAATCTGCCCCCCGGCGCCCCGTGGCTACCACCACGCGCTTTGCATAGATAGAGCGCGTTTGGCCGCCTTCCTGGATATAGACGCCCTTGCACATATTCCCTTCCAGGATGAGATTGGTGCATTCGCAGCCGAAGAGCATTTCCACGCCCCGCTCCTGAAGATACCGCTCAATGGCCAGGTAGATATCCTGCGCTTTTTCCGTTCCCAGATGGCGGATGGGGCAATCTACCAGCTTTAGGCCCGCTTGAATGGCCCGCTTGCGAATGGCCTTTACCTCTGGGGTATCGGAAATCCCTTCTACCTGTTTGGAAGCGCCAAACTCCAGATAGATCTGATCCGTATAGTTGATGGTATCCTGAGCCACCCGGGGGGTTACCAGATTGGGCAGGTCGCCGCCCACCTCGTAGCTCAAGGACAGCTTGCCATCGGAAAAGGCGCCCGCGCCTGAAAAGCCGGTGGTGATATGGCAATATGGTTTGCAATTTACGCAATGCCCTACTTGGGATTTTGGGCAGCGGCGGTTTTCAACTGCTTGTCCCTTTTCAATCAGCAGAATGCTCTGCTTGCTGCCCTTGCGCAGCATTTCCAGCGCCGTAAATATGCCCGCCGGCCCTGCACCTACGATGACCACGTCTTTTTCCATATGGGACACCTCCGTAACTTCTTTAAATAAACAATGTAAAAAAATGTTCGGCAAGACTTATACCATCCTGCCGAACGATCATGTTATCAAATTGCCGCCATATATTTTTTAGCATGCATCGCTTTCCCGACGGGATGCTTCAAGCCGGGGCACGTCATCCCGATAGATCAGGCCGGGCGCTGCCTTTTTTTCGATAACGTCCCGGGTGATTATACAGCTCTTTATATCGTTGCGGCTGGGGATATCAAACATGATCTCCAGCATAACATCTTCCAGAATGGCGCGCAGGCCTCGAGCACCGGTTTTCCGTTCAATCGCCTTATGGGCAATGGCTACAAGGGCATCCTCATCAAAGCTCAGCTCTACCCCGTCCAGCTCAAATAGGTATTTATACTGACGGGTCAGGGCGTTTTTCGGCTTTGTGAGTATGTCGATCAATGCCGCCTCATCCAGCTGGTGCAGGGTCACAATAATGGGCATACGGCCAACGAACTCGGGAATCAGGCCATATTTGAGAAGGTCTTCCGGCAGGATCGACTTGAGGATCTCCCCCACGTCCTTCTTTTCCTGGCTCTGTACATCCGCGCCGAAGCCCATGAGTTTTTTCCCCGTGCGTTTGGAAATGATATCCTCAATCCCGGCAAAAGCGCCGCCGCAAATAAAGAGGATATTCGTAGTATCGATCTGGATGCACTCCTGCTGGGGGTGTTTCCGACCGCCCTGGGGCGGAACGTTGGCCACGGTGCCCTCCAGGATCTTCAGCAGGGCCTGCTGCACGCCCTCGCCGGATACATCCCGGGTGATGGAGGGGTTTTCGCTCTTACGGGCAATCTTATCGATTTCATCGATGTAGATAATACCCTTTTCCGCCCGCTGCACGTTATAATCGGCGGCCTGGATGAGCTTAAGGAGAATATTCTCCACATCCTCGCCCACATAGCCGGCCTCTGTAAGGGAGGTAGCATCTGCAACGGCAAAGGGAACCTCCAAAATCTTGGCCAGGGTTTGGGCCAGCATGGTTTTGCCGCAGCCCGTGGGCCCCAGCATGATGATATTGCTCTTTTGCAGCTCCACATCCCCCGTCTTTTTGCCGGCCGTAATCCGCTTATAGTGGTTATATACGGCTACAGACAGAGCCCGCTTCGCCATATCCTGACCAACGACGTACTGATCCAGGGTCTGGGCGATCTCATGGGGCTTGGGGATATCCTTCAGCTCCGCATCGCCATCCGCCTTGTAATAATCATCGTCGATGATCTCTTGGCACAGCTCGATGCACTCATCGCAGATATAGACCCCAGGCCCCGCAATTACGCGCCGCACTTCATCCTGGGATTTTCCGCAAAAAGAGCACCGGACCGTCCCGTTATCTTCAAAAATTGTCATCCACTACCTCCTCGGGGGAATGATCTCATCCACCAGGCCGTAGGCCAGGGCCACGGAGGCATCCATATAATTATCGCGCTCCGTATCCTGCATGATCCGCTCCAGAGGCTGGCCCGTGCGCTGGGCGAGGATCTCATTGAGCTTTTTCTTGATCTTTAAAAGCTGTTCAGCCTGAATGGCCACGTCGGTAGCCTGCCCTCTGGCGCCGCCCAGAGGCTGGTGAATCATGACCTCGCAGTTGGGCAAGGCCTTGCGCTTGCCCTTTGCCCCGGCTGCCAGCAGGAAGGCGCCCATGCTGGCCGCCATCCCAACGCAGATGGTGCTTACATCGCACTTGATATACTGCATGGTATCATAAATGGCCATGCCTGCTGTAACAGACCCGCCAGGGCTGTTGATATAGAGGCTGATATCTTTGTCCGGGTCGTCCGCTTCCAGGAAGATCAGCTGCGCTACCACAAGATTTGCAGTATCGTCATCAATCTCGCCGCCCAGGAAGATGATCCGATCCTTGAGCAGGCGGGAATAAATATCATATGAACGTTCGCCACGGTTCGTTTGTTCAACGACCATCGGTATTAAACCGGGCATAATGCATTCCTCCTTTGGCAAACCGGCAGGCTCCCCTGCCTTGGATTATTCTTGGTTGTTTTCCGCCTCCGCAGGCTCTTCTGCCGCTTCAGGCGCCTTGGGTTCCACTTCCACCGCATGGTCTACCAGCATGGCAATGGTCTTTTCCACCACCACCTGGTCGGCAAAATACAGCTTATCGTCCTCGGTAAGATTCTTTGCAAAATCCTCCGGGTTCATATTGCCGCCAATGCGGGCAACATACTCCTCGATCTTTTTATTGATCTCTTCCGGAGAGGCTTCCATGCCTTCCGCCTTGCTGACGGCCTCGATGGTAAGCTGGCTCTTCACCCGCAGGGCAGCGTCAGCCCGGTACTGATCCCGCAGCACGGACATATCCGTATGGGTATATTTCAAGTAATCGTCCATGGAAAGGCCCTGCATGCTCAGCCGGTAGGACATATCCCCCAGGAAATTGTCGATCTGCCGCTCCACCATGGCATCCGGGATTTCCACCTTGGCATTCTCCACGACCTTGCGGATCACGTCGTTTTCCTTTTCCAGCTTGGCTTCGTTTTCCGCCTGCTCCAGCAGCTCCTTCCGCTTGCCTTCCCGCAGGTCTGCCAAGGTATCATATTCGGAAACGTCCTTGGCAAATTCGTCATCCAGCTCCGGCAGTTCCTTCACCTGGATGCCATTCACCTTTACGGTGAATACGGCTTCCTTGCCGGCCAGGTTTTCCGCATGATAATCCTCGGGGAAGGTAACATGGATATCCTTCTCCTCCCCATTGGCCATGCCGATCATCTGCTCCTCAAAGCCGGGGATGAACATGCCGCTGCCGATGACGAGGGTCTGGCCCTGAGCGGTGCCGCCGTCGAACTTAACGCCATCCACGCTGCCGGAGTAATCCAGGTTCACCGTATCGCCCTTTTCCACGGGGCGATCCACATCGATCATGCGGGCAACGCCCTCCTGCAGCTGGGCGATGGCAGCATCCACCTCTTCATCCGTAACATTATACGCACGGGCTTCTACTTCTATACCCTTGTATTGGCCCAGCTCCACCTCGGGCTTGACCGCCACGGTCAGGCTGAATACCAGCGGGGTTTCTTCACTCGGAAGGGTCTCAATGGAAACATCTGGCCGGTCTACGGGCTCGATGCCCTGCTCCTTTACGGCAGCCTGGTAAGCCTCGGGGTAGACGATATCGAAAGCATCATCGAAAAAGGCCAGGGGGCCATACATATTCTCGATCACCTTGCGGGGGGCCTTGCCCTTGCGGAAGCCGGGCACGTTAAACCGCTTGCCCGCCTTGTGATAGGCCTGCTGGGTTGCTGCTTCGAACTGGTCTGCCGATACCTCGATGGTCAGCTTGACCTTGCTGCCCTCGAGCTTTTCCATAGTTGCCATGTTAACCTCCGAACGTTACACGATTACAATTTATATACGGCCACGCGCTTTGGGGTAGAGGGCCAAAAAGCCTGCTTCCCACCCTGCTATAGGTATACCGTCATACGAAGAATAGGTTATCACACGCAAGTGCTTTTTGCAATGCAATTTTTCATCTTTCCGCATCATTTTCCGTGAACTTTTCGCGTCTTTCCCGCAAAATTCTCCTGAATTGCGACAAATGGCGGCAGCTGTCGCAAAACCATATTTGCAGGCGGGCATGGAAAAAGCGCCCTGGGGAATCCCCTCCCCAGGGCGCCCGGCGGGCGAAAGAAGCCCGCCGCTTTTTTAATGGATTTTCCTAGGCTTACCGGCTGCGCCGCCTGAGGGCCGTTACCGCCCCCGCAGCGCCCAGGGCCAGCAGGCAAAGGACCAGGGTCTGGCTCACTGCCCCGCCGGTCTTGGGGGGCGACAGGAAGATGAGGGAAGCAAAGGCGGCATCGATGTGCACGCTGCTATTGGGCATGGTGAAGGTATACTGGGTATCGCTGACCTTGGTGAGAAGGAGGGCATTCCCATTGGCATCCCATGCATTGAGGGAAGCCAGCCCATAGCCCGCCTCCGGCAGGGCCGTAATGGTGACGGTAGCGCCGCTGCTGGCCCATGCGGGGCTGACGCTTACCGTGCCCCCTGCCAGGCCGCTGGGGGTGGTGATGGAATGGGTAGTGCTGCCGCCGCCGGTAGAACCGCCGCCGGTGGTAGTGCTGGTGGAAGCGGCGCGGTAGCTATACCGGTGGGTGAAATTCACAGCCACAGCAGAGGTGCCGGAGGTCACATTCTCTAGGGTATAGTTGCCGGTCTCGGCGGTAACATTGGCTTCGGGGCCTACGATGCCGCTCGCATCGAACTCGCTGTATACCACACCGGTGGAGGTGAGGGTGATGGAGGATACAGTGGCGTTGCCCGCATCATTTTTGTGCAGGGTGATGGTGCCGTTGTTGGTGATGGTTCCGCTGCCATCGACCGTTCCTTCGGCTCCCACCCGCATCATGGCCCCGCTATTTACCACGATCGTGCCATTATTGGTGAAGGTGGAGCCATTGGCGATGCGCAGGGCGTCCGGCGGGTTGCCCGTGCCGGTGCCGTTTACGGTGAGAGTCGTACCCGCATCCAGGGTGACGTTAATGGGGATATTCAATTCTTGCTGCCCTTGCGTTATAGTCTTTTGCGTGACAAAGCGCTTCCCGGCAGGTATGGTCGCCGCTGCACCCGTGAAGTCCAGCTTCAGGGAACAAGACGGGAAGGTGCCGTCTACGCTTATGTCCACATAGCCTTCCGTGAGATCGATATTCCCACTGGTGCCGATCAGAGTCTCATCACCTACCTTGATGCCGCCGCCGCTCTGCACTTGGATTGTGCCCTGGCTGCCCATTAGGGTTTGGAGATTCGCCTCAGCCACGGTCAGCGTCGCGCTGCTGGATACCTGCAAGGTCACGTCGGAATCGATAGTGTTATTCCCCAAGTCAGCGTTCTTCAGCAGGACTACGGTGTCGCCGCTCGTCGCTTTCTCTAGGGCAGCTTGCAGGGACTCGTATGGCGTGTTGCCAATCTTTGCCACTACTTTTTCGCTCGTCTCGTCGATGATTACTTCGCCGTTTTCATTTTGCGTCATGTTAGCCGCAAGGTACTTCGTAACGTCTGTATTCGCAGAACCATCTGCTGTTTTAAACGTGCCGCCGGAGATGGTGATGCCGGTATCACCGTTTGCATCGCTCTTCTTTACAGAGAAACTACCTTCAAAATTCCCGCTTGTGATGTTCAGCGTAGCATTTTCGGCAATCTTATCTTTACCGCTTAAATCGCTATCATATTCAATTATACCGGAAATGGTGCCGGTAGTATTTACGTTTACCGTGACGCCATCAGGATAGGATGCAGACCAGTAATATACGTCAAAGGCTTTTTGGCCTGCAGCGGCATAAATATTCGTATCGCCCGTGATGTTAAGGCTACCATTATTATTGCTGGAAACGTATTGGCAGCTGGTATTTCTTGCATCCAAGGTAACATTGTCAAGGGTAAGGTCGGCATAATTTTGCAGTAGAATTTCTGACGCTCCAGCATATATCGTGCCATTTTTAAAGGCCACAGTAGAACCTTTTAGCAGTTGAAATCCATTGGTTTCCGTCCCCGCAGAACCTACTGTTCCAGCGATTGTATAGCTAAAATCATTTAAATCAAAAATTACGTTTTGCGCTATGTTTTCTCCGACTTTCACCCCGTCACCAGTGGCATCGTCCAGCAGCTTGATGGTTACCTGCGTACCACTCGTAACAGCCTCCATCGCCTTAGTAAGAGAGGGATATGTGGTCCCATTTATTTCCCATATCGCATCTTCCGCCAGCGCCACCCCCGGCACCAGGGCCAGCACAAGGGCCAAAGCCAGGCACAGGGCCAGGCAGTTTTTCATCTTCATCGTGATTTCCTCCTTTGGATATGTTGCTTTTTTGCATGCCAAAAAAGGCG
>CALVLF010000039.1 GCA_944336625.1 uncultured Clostridia bacterium | reverse complement strand
TTCTGGCTCGTCTTCCGACTCGCCCGCGTGACCCTTCTGGGTCACCGCCGGTCTTGTCCTCAATTTCTTTGCGTTTCTTCTTCGTTTGCACTATATAGTTTTCAAGGTGCTTCCTGCCGCTTCCGCCCCTGCGCCCCGGCCCTCTCCGGCCCTCGCGCCCTCGCGAAGCAGCTTGTTTATAATACCAACTCTTCCCCCTAAAGTCAATACCCTTTTTCATCTTTTTTGATCTTTTTTGTCAGGACCGGTGTAAACGCCTATGCATGGGCCTCCTTTCGTTGTTTTTTCATCAAAATGCAGGGCTATGCGCCCATGGCATAGCCCTTTGTTTTCCAATTAAAGGGCTTATTACATCTCCATGCTGCCCGCTGTCCGAGGAAAGGGCAGCACATCCCGGATGTTGGCCATGCCCGTTACATACATGACCATGCGCTCAAAGCCCAGGCCAAAGCCCGCATGCTTCACGCCGCCATATTTGCGCAGGTCCAGATACCAATCATAGTCGCTCAGCTGCATGCCCATTTCCTCGATGCGGCTTTGCAGGATCTCCAGCCGCTCTTCACGCTGGCTGCCGCCGATGATCTCCCCAACGCCGGGCACCAGCAGGTCTGCTGCGGCCACGGTCTTACCATCGTCGTTCAGCCGCATATAGAAGGCCTTGATATCCTTGGGATAATCGGTAACGAACACGGGCTTTTTATACACCTGCTCCGTCAGGTACCGTTCATGCTCCGTCTGCAGGTCGCAGCCCCATTCCACGGGGTATTTGAAATCGGCGCCGCTGTTTTTCCGCACCTCGATGGCCTCGGTATAGGTGATGCGCTGGAAGTCATTATTTACCACGTTTTCCAGCCGGGCCAGCAGGCCCTTATCCACAAACTGATTGAAGAAGGCCAGCTCATCCGGGCAGCGCTCCATCACCGTGCGGATGATGGCCTTTACCATGCCCTCGGCCACCTCCAGATCACCCGCCAGGTCGCAGAAGGCCATCTCCGGCTCGATCATCCAGAACTCTGCCGCATGGCGGGCCGTATAGCTGTTTTCCGCCCGGAAGGTGGGGCCAAAGGTATAAATATCCCGGAAGGCCAGAGCATAGGCCTCGCCGTAGAGCTGGCCCGAAACCGTCAGGTTGGCATTGCGGCCAAAGAAATCCTGGGAATAATCCACGGCTCCATCGGCATTCCGGGGGGGGTTGCTTAAATCCAGGGTGGTCACCTGGAACATCTCCCCGGCGCCCTCGCAGTCGCTGCCCGTAAGGATGGGGGTATGGACGTAAATAAAGCCCCGCTCGTCGAAATAGCGGTGAATGGCCTGGGCCACCACGGAGCGCACCCGGAAGGTAGCCTGGAAGATGTTGGCCCGGGGCCGTAAATGCTGGATGGTGCGCATATATTCCAGGGTATGGCGCTTTTTCTGCAGGGGATAATCGCTGGCGCAGGTTCCAGCGATCTCAATGGACTGGGCCTGGATCTCAAAAGGCTGCTTGGCTTCTGGCGTAAGGACCAGATCGCCTTTTACATAGATGGCGCAGCCGGTAGAGAGCTGTTTTTTTACATCCGCAGGGACGGCGTCCTGCTCGTATACCACCTGTACATTTTTAAAGCAGCTCCCATCCGCCAGCTCAATAAAGCCGACGGACTTGCTATCCCGCACCGTACGAACCCAGCCGCCCACCTCAATGGGCCCGGCGTATCTGGATGGGTCCTTGAAAACCTCACACAGCCTAACCATGGCATGATCCTCCCTTATTCTCTCTGCCGGAGCTTTCCGGCGGTATTGTACGAAATCTCCGGCACAGGCCGGCATATAGCCTATTATATCCAACCCCTGCCTCCTTTGCAAATACTTTGGCTACCTGGCGCATATATATGTATAAGCTCAATTTTAAGGAGGACCTTCCATGTATCATTCGCCCGTACCCCTCATCATCATCCAGGCCGACTGCCCTGCCCTCATCGAAGTAAACGGGCAGCTCCTGGGGGAGTGCGTCCAGGGTGGCCACGTAGCCATGCCTGCCAGTGATACGGGGGATTATTATATCTGTGCCATTCCTCTGGAGGCAACGCCGCCCCGCTGGCCCGTCACGCGAAAGCTGCGATTGGAAGGCGGCGCCCTGGTAGGGCAGCCGGCAGAGGATGTTTCCGTCTGCATTTGGCCGGGGGGCGTATACGAGCTTTCCCTGCGGGCGGGGCATGAGATGCAGGGCGCCGGCGCCCAGTTTCCCCATACCCTGGATCAGCTCAGCTATTCCGTCGGCAAATGCCGCCGCACCCTCACCCTTTACGCAGAGGACGGACTCCGCCTTTGCATCGAGGATGGAGGACAACCCCGCACCGGCCTGGCACTAGGGCAGGGGGACCAGGGCTCCCTGGCCCTGTATGAAGCAGGGGGCCGCCAGTTTGTTGCCGTACGTACGGCAGGATTCGGCGGGGAGCGGCTCCTCATGCTGGATAATAGCCTGAGCGCCGCCCTGGAACTGGCTGCCGCCCATATCGAGCTGGAAGAAAGCGGCATTGCCGCCATTGATCCTCTGGGCACTGCCATGGGCCATGAGCAGCGGACCTACTATAGCTATTCTGCCGCTTCCGGTGTTTTTATGCCTTCCCACCCGGAAATTGGCTTCTATACCCGCCCCTATGTGCGGCCTAAGGCCGGCACCCTGCTTTCCACCGCCTTTTGTGAAGCCGTCCGGGAGGGGTTTAAGGAGGAAGCCTTTGATTATCTCACCCCTTCCCTGGCCCAGGACCTAGATTTTGACGAGATACGGGATTTCCTGGGAAATTTTCAATATTGCCGCCCGCCCCTCTCCGATGAAGGGGGCACCCTGCTGGGGCTCATTGCCCAGGAAGGAGGCCGGCTGCAAAGCGCCCGGCTTTATGAATTCACCTTCGAAGGGGATGCCATTTCCGATATTGGGGAAGTCTAACCCGGGGCGGCTGGGCGCCGCCCTTCCGGCGCGCAGGCAGAAGGCAGCGGTATTCGCTCCCCTTCCTTTTCAAGCAAAACCGCTTCGTATTGCTTATTAAAAACAAGATCGCTTCTGACGGCTTGTATGCCAGAAGCGTTTGGCCCGGGCTGCGGTCGGGCCTCTCTTGCGCTGTGCAGCGTCCGTGCGCGGCAGCAACCAGGTGCGCAGCCCAAATAAATCCCTCGTAATGCGCTAGCATCACGGGCAAAAGGGCGGAGCTGCAAGATGTTTGCGCTATTGTGGGAAAGCAGAGCAAGCTACCTTAATAATAAAGCCAGCTGGACGGCAGCAGGAATAGCCAGGGCGCCGTTACGATAGCCATCAGCAGGGACAAGCGCTTCACCTGGGCCGGCTCCAGCCCCGCCTTTTTATAGACCAGCTTTTTGTTCAGCCAGTAAATGCAAAGGCCGGATACCCCTATGGCTACCAGAGCCCATAGAAGCGCCCAGATATTTTCAAAGGGATTCCACATCAGGGCGGAAAGCTGATCATAGAGGAAATGCCAAAGGCCGCTCTGGCTTTCCTGGCTCCCGGGCTGCCAGGCCCAGTTTTCCGCAAACAGGGGCAACAGCATGAGCAGCGCCCCCGGCAGGTCCCCTAAAAAGCCGCAGCCCCAGATTTTCAGAATATGCTTTTTATAAAAGGCTCTCCTTTCCTTCAGGGCCAGCCACCGCATGCCCAGATACAGAACCAGGCTGTCGATGGCGAAGTTGCCCGCCAAAACCACCGGCCATAGGAAAGGGAAAAATCCCAGCAGCAGCCATACGGGCATGATGATATTATACAGGGTAACATTTCGTTTCATGGGGTAGTCTCCTCCTTGCGGCTGGGCGCGGAAAAGATCAGCAGGGAAGCGGTTCGCCCCCTGTAAAAATTCCGTCTTTCCCGGCCCTGCCATAATAGGCTAGGCCGGAAAGATGGGCGATACGGTTGCTCTCGATGAAAGGCAGGCGCTGGCACAGCCGGGGCGCCAAGGTCTCCCGGAGCTTATAATAGGCCCGTCGGGCCTCTTTCAGGGATGCCCCCATGAGCACGACGATCCAGGCAGGGCTATCCGGCTCCGTCTTATCATCTAGCCCGGCATACAGGCTGAGGCCTTCCACATCCCCGGGAGCTAGGGCGGCGAGAAAAGCCCCCAGGCATTCCGCCTGAAAAGCCGCGTCTACATTTTCCTCCTTGGGGGCGAAGCGGGCCCCCAGGGCAAAGCGCAGGATCTCCACGGGATCAAAATCCCCCTTTCAGATATGCCGCCTGTTCCTCTGTAAGAATATCCAACTGCAGGCCCATGGCGCAGAGCTTCCGCTGGGCTACCTCCTCATCAATGGCAGCGGGGACGTGGTAAAGCCCACCGGGCAGGCTCCGGCCCTCCCGGGCCAGATGCCGGGCGCACAGGGCCTGTAGAGCAAAGGACATATCCATAATATCCGCCGGGTGCCCGTTCCCTGCCACGATATTCACCAGCCGGCCATCCGCCATCAGGTTCAGCACCCGGCCATCCAGCAGGCGATATCCGTCGATAAAGGGCTTGCGGGCTTCGATCCGCTCCGCCATGGCCCGCAGGTCTTCCTTATTGATCTCCACGTCGAAATGGCCGGCATTGGCCAGGATGACGTTGTGCTTCATCCTTTCAAAGTGCCGCCGGCAGATTACGTCCTTGCAGCCCGTGGCAGTCACGAAGATATCCCCCAGGGCTGCCGCCGCCTCCATGGGCATAACCCGGTATCCCTCCATGGCAGCCTCCAAGGCCCGGTGCGCATCCACCTCCGTAACGATCACATTGGCCCCCAGGCCTTTTGCCCGCTGAGCAATGCCGCTGCCGCAAAAGCCAAAGCCCGCCACCACCACCGTGCGGCCCGTAATCATATTGTTGGTGGCATATAGGATGCCGTCCCATACGGATTGGCCGGTGCCATGCCGGTTATCGAAAAGGTGCTTGGAATCCGCGTCGTTTACATCCAGCATGGGGAAGGGCAGCTTCCCCGCCCCTGCCAGGGCCCGGAGCCGGTGAACGCCGGTGGTAGTCTCCTCGCAGCCGCCGATCAGATCCCGGGCATATTCCGGATGGGGCCCCAGGAGCATGGCCACCAGGTCTCCCCCGTCGTCGATAATAATATGAGGGCAGAACTCCAGGGTTTTGCGCAGGTGCTCCTTATATTCATCCTCTGTGGCGCCGAACCAGCCGAATACCTCTATCCCCTCCGCAGCCAGGGCTGCGCAGATATCATCCTTGGTGGAAAGGGGGTTGCTGCCTGTGGCCCGCACCTCTGCGCCCCCTGCCCGCAGCACCAGGGCCAGATAGGCGGTCTTGGCCTCCATATGGACGGATACGGCAATGCGCAGGCCCTGAAAGGGCTTTTCCTTTTCAAAATCCGCCCGGATACCCGAAAGGACGGGCATGAATTCCCGTACCCATTGAATCCGCTGCCGGCCCAGGGGGGCCAGGGAAGCATCTCGGATCGCGTACATAGGTCTCCTCCGTTTATCTATGGTTTATAAACTTTTCCTTAAGTTTTTATTATCCCATGATTTTTCATCCAGGGCAACCCATCTTCTGTCCTCTTGCCGCCGATTTTACCGGATTTTACAAAGGGGGCGTAGAAAAGGCGGAATAAATATTGTATCATAAGAAAAAGATTAAGAAGGAGCGCATCTATGCTGACCATTTCCCAATATAATGAAAGCGCCGACTATATCCGGGCGCGGCTCCAGGGTTTTCAGCCGGAGCTGCTGCTCGTTCTGGGCAGCGGCCTGGGGGGCCTGGGGGACCGGGTGGAAGCCCCCATCTATATTCCCTATGAAGATATTCCCCATTTTAAAAAAAGCACCGCCATGGGCCACGCGGGCCGCTTCATAGCGGGCATCTTGGGCGGGAAGCAGGCCCTGCTGATGCAGGGCCGCCTCCACGTTTACGAGGGCTATACCATGGAGGAGGTAGCCTATCCCATCCGGGTGGCTTATCTGCTGGGCGTCCGCACCCTCATCGTTACCAATGCTGCCGGGGGCGTGAACCTATCCCTTGCAGGGGGTAAGCTGATGCTCATCCGGGATTACATCAAATTCACCCTGGACAACCCCCTCATGGGGCCAAACCTGCCGGAATTCGGCCCCCGCTTCCCAGATATGACCTACGTATTCAGCAAGGACCTGCGGTGTAAATTCAAGGCCGTAGCCGCTTCCCTGGGAGAAGCGGTGGCGGAAGGGGTCTATTTCTATATGACAGGCCCCCAATATGAAACCCCGGCAGAGATCCGGGCCATCCGGGCCCTGGGAGGGGACGCCGTAGGCATGAGCACCGTCCCTGAGGTCATCGCCGCCAACCATTGCGGCATGGATATCCTGGGGGTATCCCTGGTGACCAATATGGCTGCCGGCGTGCTGGATCAGCCCCTTTCGGGGCAGGAGGTGATCGACGCCGCCAATGCCGCTGGCGCCCGCTTCCAGAAACTCATGTTGGCATTTGTAGAGGCACTGTGATGCAGGAAATATATTTTGATATTCTTTTTGAAAACGCCACCATCCTCACCATGGTGGATGACGCCCCGGTTGTGACGGGAGATGTGGGGGTAAAGGCCGGGGAAATCACCCTGGTGGGGCCGGCGCCAAAGGGAGCTGCTGCCGGGCGCAGGATCGACGCCAAGGGCTGCATCCTCATGCCCGGGCTGATCAACGCGCATGCCCATACGGCCATGTGCCTGCTGCGGGGCTATGCGGATGACTATCCGCTCCAGACCTGGCTCTTTGAAAAGGTGTTCCCCGCCGAGGGCCGGCTGGATCAGCGGGCCATCCTGGCCGGCGCCCTGCTGGGCTTTGCGGAGCAGCTTTGTACGGGCACCACCAGCATCAGCGATATGTATTACTTCCAGCCCGCCGTAGCCCAGCTGGCCCTGGAGGCGGGCATCCGGGCCAACCTGTGCAACGGGGTGGTAGCCCTTTCCCCGGACTGGTCCATGGAAAAGGACCGGGGCATCCAGGAAACCCTGGCCCTGGCCCGGGATTTCCAGGGGGCTGGCGGGGGCCGCATCCGGGCGGAGGCCGCCATCCATGCCGAATATACCTCCGGCCCCCGGGTCTGGGCCCAGGTGCTGGAGCTGGCCCAGGCCCATGGCCTGGGCATCCAGCTCCACCTGAGCGAAACGGAGAAGGAGCACCAGGAGGCCAAAGCTCGCCACGGGGGAAAGACCGCCGCCCGGGCCTTTTACGAGGCCGGGGTCTTTGACCAGCGGATCACGGCAGCCCATTGCGTCTGGCTGGAGCCGGAGGATATGGCCCTGCTGGCGGAAAAGGGCGTTTCTGCCGTCCACTGCCCCGTAAGCAACCTGAAGCTGGGCAGCGGCATCTGCGATGTACCGGCCCTGCAAAGGGCCGGGGTAAACGTGGCCCTGGGCACCGACGGCTGCTGTTCCAATAATACCCATGACCTGTTCGAGGAGATCAAGCTGGCAGCCCTGCTGGCAAAGGGGAAAAACCTGGATCCTTCCCTGCTTCCCGCCTATGCGGCCCTGAAGATGGCCACGGTGAACGGCGCCCGGGCCCAAGGCCGGGCCCATCTCGGGCAGATCGCCCCGGGGATGGAAGCAGATATTATCCTGCTGGATATGGACCATCCTACCACCCGGCCCAATCTGGATCCTTTTGGGGCCGTTGTATACAGCGCCACGGGCCGCAGCGTAAAGCTGACTATGGTACAAGGCCGTATTCTGTATGAAAACGGGGTCTTTACCACCATCGATCTGGAAAAAGCATATGCCGAGGCGGAGCGGTATGCCCTGCCCCTGGTTTTAGGAGGTAAGGCATGATCAAAGCGGAACAGGTAAAAAATGACCCCGCCATTCGCACCTATATTCAAAAAGCGGATGACTGCCTGGGGGCCCTGGGCTATACGGAGCACAGCTTTGCCCATGTAGGCCGGGTGGCGGCGGAGGCAAAGCGGATCCTCCTGCTGCTGGGCAAGGAGCCCCGCCAGGCAGAGCTGGCGGAAATCGCCGGATATCTTCACGATATCGGCAATATCGTCAACCGGGAGGAGCATGCCCAGAGCGGGGCCATCATGGCCTTCCGGCTGCTGGATAAGATGGGCATGGATGCGGCGGAGAGCGCGGAAGTGATCTGCGCCATCGGCAACCACGATGAGGGCACGGCAGAACCCGTCAGCGATATCGCTGCCGCCCTTATTCTGGCGGATAAAAGCGACGTACGCCGCAGCCGGGTGCGCAACTCCTCCATGGACGCCTTCGACATACACGACCGGGTAAACTGGTCCGTTCGAAAGAGCGAGCTGGCCCTGGAGCCCGCTGCCGGCATCATCACCCTGCATCTGGATATCGATACGGAGATCTGCTCCGTCATGGAGTATTTCGAAATCTTCATCGGCCGTATGGCCCTTTGCCGCCGGGCGGCCCAGCGCCTTGACCTGTGCTTTCACATCGTCATCAACGGCCAGAAGATCCTATAAGCTCCCTGGGTTTAGGAGCGATGTAAAGGACGGCTTTCCCTCGTGAAGCCGTTCCTTTTTGCCGCCCGCCCTGCCCCGCGGTTTGCCGTTTGCAAGCGGGTATGCTATTATAATTTTAATTTTAGAAGCGGATTCCCCCTCAAGAAAGGAAGGCTAGAAATGCAAGAATATGCCCCACATTACAGCAGCCTGCCGGATGCCATAGATATGCCGGCGGAAAAGCAGGCCTCTTCCCTGCCGTTTCCGCCCAACAGCAGCTTTTCTTCCTCTTCCGATGGCTTCATCCTGCCGAACCTGGAGGAGCGGATGCAGAAAAAGCTCCAGGCCCTAAGCCGGCAGATTCCGGCGGCGGAGCAGGAAGCCCAGCGCCTCTCCCGGGGGATAAAGGGCCGCACCCCGTCGGCCATAAAGCAGGAGATGGGAGCCCGCCTCCAAGCGGATTTTTCCGGCGTGCGGCTCCATACGGACCAGGCTGCCGCCGGCAAGGCCGATGCCATGGGAGCCATGGCCTATACCGCTGGCCGGGATATCTACTTTGGCAGCCATGGGTTCGACCCCCAGACGGCGGCCCACGAGCTGGTGCACACAGTGCAGCAGGGGGCTGTGGCCGGGGAGGGGGTAGGCGTCTCCGCCCCCATGGGCGAGGCCCAGATGCTGCCCCGCATCGATATCCAGGGCCACAGCCAAAAGAGCTATCTTTTTGATGGAAGCTACCGGGAGCTGCGCCGGCTGACGGAAAGCTATAACAAGGCCACCGATCCGAAACAGCAGGCCGCCCTGAAAAAGGCACTGATGGAAAAGGCCAGGGCCTACCAGGCCGCTAATGTAGACAGGCATGGCCAGGTCAAGCATAAGCAGCGGGGAGCGGATGTAGCGGATATCCTGGCCCAGCTGGAGGCGCCCAAAAAGTCCACCGCCCTGAACCTGCTGGATGAAAGCAGCGGCATCCAAGGCTGGAAAGCCATCAACAATACCATCGCCAGCTACAATGCCAACATGGCCGCCCTACAGGATCAGGGCAGCGATAAGGAGGCCAGGCAGGCGGCCCTTTCCAAGGCGCAGGATTCCATTATGGGCCTCTTCCAGGTGGCCGGCGAAATGGACTCCTCTCAGGAGAGCGTAGCCGCCTTTAAGGAGAGCCTGATGGAGCAGGTCTTCGACTATGAAGACGACGACAGCGACCATGGGCTGGAATTCCGCCGCCGCTGGGGGGATGAGCTCACGGATCTTGCCCGCAGCAGCCAGACCGGCTACCAGATCCTGGGGCAGATCTTCGAAAAGCGCCATGCAGTGAACCCGGATGAGCAGAAGCGGGTATTTCTAAACAACCCGGAAAACAAGGGAGGCAATGCCCTCAAGCTGTTGAACAAGCCCGGCGCCATGGTCCGCGACAATAGCGCCTCCCTGTCGGGTAATATGAGCAAAGCTCCTAATCAGCAGCTTTCATCCAACCGGGGTGCCCATGCTAAGGTGGATATGCCCAGCCTTCCTTTCATGAACCTCTACAAAAACACCGGCCTTGCAGGATTAGGAAAAATGCTGGCCGCCCACGAGCTCGTCCACGCCCTGCATTATATCAATGGTATAGGGCTCTCCACCCAGGGCGCCGCGTCAAAAAATGCGCAGACCGGCTATCAGCTTTCTGACAAAGAAACTTCTGCTGTTTCTTTCGAGGAGCTGTCCACTACCGGCCTACGGGATTCTACAGGCAGCGACATCTGGGATTACCTCCTGCCCCAGATCCAGGATCCGGCAACCCTTGCCAAGCTGCAGAAGATGCGGGGCTTAAATGAAGCGGCTGTCCGGGATGATCTGCATCTCCCTAAGGCCATCGGCTATTCCACCAAACACACAGCGGAGCAGATAGGCCGCCCCGAAGACCGAATGAATCAGGCCCAGTTTGATGCCCTGACGGGGAACAATGATTTTACAAAATGGACCTTAAAAAAGGTAGGAGATGAAACAGCAAAGGCGAGCGACTGGGAAGGATATGCGGATTTTATTGCCAAATTCCCCCAGGCGGCGGAAGCAATGCAGGAATATCTTAACCGGCAGAGGGCTCTCAAGAAAGGCTAGCGCCGCCTGCCGCTTCATACAAGGCCCTCTTTTTTTCGCAAAAGGGGGCTTTTTTATGCCGCCGGCAGGGGCACCGGCTCTTGGGGCGGGTTGCTTCCTGCGGCCAGCGTAGCCGCCAGAATGAAGCCCAGATACAGGGCTGCCAGGGCCAAAGCCGCCCACAGAGCAGCCCGGGCAGGGCGGGGCAGTCTCCTGCGGCCTAGAAAAAGGGTCAGGCCGCTCCCAAGAAAAAGCAGAATAGCCGCCCCTACGGTCCAATAGCTAAAAAGTATGTGCAGCATAGCGCTCCTTTCAGGCGTGTAGCCCCTTGCACAAGAAGGGTAGATTTTTTACAGTATAGCAGCTGGCCAGGGCCTTGGCAACCTGGCCCGGGGAAGCGGGCGGGGCGGCGGGCGCGCAAAGCGCGCACAAAGGGCGGGCTTTGGCCCGCCCTTTGGTTTGGCGGCCCTACGGGCCGCCAAACTCCGCCCCGCCCAAAAAGAACCTCTTTTCCGGCAAGCTTTCTTCCCCCAGGCCTCCGCCCCAGCAGAAAAATTTCGCCCCCGATGCCTAGCATCGGGGGCGAAAAGCGGTTAACTACTTATCCATCATGCCGCTTGGTGCCCTTGGCTTCCAGCTCCAGAAGCTTGGCTACAGGGTCCTTTACCTTGGCCAGGAAAATCATGGCCGCAATGATATAGGGCTTATAGGAAGCCTCTTTATACAAGGGGTCCCGATACCGGTCAAATACGCTGGCGGCTACCTCGCCGGCTTCACAGGATACGTCGGTAATATCCGCCGGCAGGCAGTGGAGATACATAGCCTTGCCCTCTTTGGTAAGGGCCATCATCTCCTCGGTGCACTCCCAGTCCTTATGCTGGGCATTCTGGGCCAAGAGGCGCTTCTCCAGGGCCTTAATGCCCTCCATATCCCCCTTGCCATAAAGCTCCGTCCTCTCCTCCATGGCTTTGAAGGGGGCCCAGCTCTTGGGGTAGACCACATCTGCATCTTTAAAGGCCTCGGCCATGGAGTGGGTAATCTCGAACTTGCCCCCCTGCTCCGCAGCGTTTTTCCTGGCCACTTCCACCACGTCCTCCATGACCTCATAGCCCTCAGGATAGGCCAGGGTCACATCCATGCCCAGGCGGGTCATGAGGCCGATGATGCCCTGGGGAACGGAGAGGGGCTTGCCATAGCTGGGACTGTAGGCCCAGGTCATGGCGATCTTCTTTCCCTTGAGATTTTCCACGCCGCCATAGAGGTTGATCAGGTGCAGGGCATCGGCCATGGCCTGGGTGGGGTGGTCGATATCGCACTGAAGGTTGACTAGGGTGGGCTTCTGCTCCAGAACGCCATCCTTATGCCCCGCGGTCACCGCGTCTACCACGTGGTGCATGTAGGTATTGCCCTTGCCGATATACATATCGTCCCGAATGCCGATGACGTCCGCCATGAAGGAGATCATGTTGGCCGTCTCCCGGACGGTCTCCCCGTGGGCGATCTGGCTCTTTCCCTCGTCCAGATCCTGCACCTCCAGGCCCAGCAGGTTGCAGGCGGAGGCGAAGGAGAAGCGGGTGCGGGTAGAATTATCCCGGAACAGGCTGATGCCCAGGCCGCTGTCGAAGATCTTGGCGGAAATATTGTTCTCCCGAAGATGCCGCAGGGCGTCCGCAACGGTGAATACGGCCTCCAGCTCCTCCCGGCTCTTTTCCCAGGTGAGGAAGAAATCCCCCTCGTACATATCCTGGAAGTTCAGCTTCTGAAGTTTGTCGGTAAACTGTTTGACGTTGCTCATAAGTCGTTTCCTCTCCGCCCTTCGGCTTTTTATTTGATGTCGTTGTCGGTCTTGCCCGCCCGGAACTGGCAGACGTCCTCCTCCCCCTTGCCCTTATACAGGCCGGGAATGGCAGCATAGACGGCGGCGCAGGTAACCAGGTCCTGCTTCCAGGTGATTTCGTTCGGCGCATGGGCCTGGGACTCGGCGCCGGGGCCAAAGCCCACGCAGGGAATGCCGTAGCGGCCCTGGATGGATACGCCATTGGTGGAGAAGGTCCACTTATCCGTCAGGGGCCGGTTCCGCAGATGCATGGCGGCCGGGTCGCCGATGCGCTTATCCCCATAAAGGGCCTTATGGGCTTCCACCACGGCCTGCACATGGGGGGCGGTTTCTTTATTGATCCAGGTGGGGAAATAGCATTCGGTTTTATAGACCAGGCCGGTCCAGGCAGGCCGGTCGTACATATACATGGATACCTTAGCCCCGTGCTTTTTCACTGAAGGAAGGGCTTCGATTTCTTTAATGCAGGAATCCCAGGTTTCCCCGGCGGTCATGCGCCGGTCCAGGGAGATGGAGCAGGAATCCGCCACGGCGCAGCGGCTGGGAGAGGTATAGAAGATCTGGCTGGTGGTTACGGTGCCCCGGCCCAGGAAGCGGGCATCCTCATAATGCTCCGGGTTGAATGTGGGCTCCAGCATCTTCACCAGGCCCTTGATCTCTACATCATCGCCGCAGCCGTTTTCATTGAGGGCCTGGACTTCCTTGAGGATATCCGCCATTTTGTAGATGGCGTTATCCCCCCGCTCCGGGGCGGAACCGTGGCAGGAAATGCCCTGCACATCCACCCTTATCTCCATGCGGCCCCGGTGGCCCCGGTAGATGCCGCCGTCCGTGGGCTCGGTGGAAACCACGAACTCAGGGGTAAGTCCGTCCTCATTGTGGATATACTGCCAGCAAAGGCCATCGCAATCCTCCTCCTGCACCGTGGCCGCTACCAAAACGGTCACATCTTCCGGAATGAGGCCCAGGTCCTTCATGATTTTGGCCCCATATACGGCGGATACGATGCCCCCTTCCTGATCGGAGCCGCCCCGGCCGCCGATCTCCGTCTCGCTCTCGAAGCCCTCATAGGGGTCGAACTTCCAGTTGTCCCGGTTGCCCACGCCTACGGTGTCGATATGGCCGTCAAAGGCGATGAGCCGGGGGCCATTGCCCATATATCCAAGGGCGTTGCCCTGGGGGTCTATCTCCGCCCGGTCAAAGCCCAGCTTTTGCATTTCTTCGATGGTGCGCTTGATGACGCCTTCCTCCTCACAGCTTTCGCTGGGAATGGCGATAAGGTCCCGCAGGAACTTGGTCATTTGGGGGAGATAGTCCTGTGCAGCCTGCTTAATCTTTTCAAAATCCACGGTTCTGTCCTCCTGAATAAAAATGATGGGAAGGGGTCTTTTGCTAAGGATCGAGTCTTGTGGTTATTTTGCGTCGTTTCCGCTGTCCAGATAGGCATAGAGACTATACTTGCTGATGCCGAAATACTTGGCGATCTTATCGCCGCTCTTGGTGATGAGCAGGGCGCCGGCCTCGTTTAGGAAGGCGATGGCCCGGATCTTATCTTCTTTGTTCATCATAGCAACCGGCTTGCCTACCAGCTGCACGCTCTTTTCCAGAAGATCATCCAGCAGCTCGTTTACATTGGTGGGAATATGCTGGGGCTCCCGGCCCTGGTTTCCCCGCTGGACGATGTTATTGATGACGGACTGGGCCATCATCAGGTCGGTCAAGTCATAATTTACGCAGAAGATGCCTGTAGCCTTTCCCGCTTCGTCCTTGATATATACGGAGCTGGAGCGGAGGATGCGGCCATCGTTGGTCTTTGTCAGGTAATTGTAATGATCCGGAATATCCTTGCGGCCCTCCCGCATAGCGTCTAGCACAATGTGGCTGGGGCCTGCCTTGGCATCCCGCCGGGATACATGGCCGTTTTCGATGCAGACGATGGTATTTTCCGGGTCGTCGCCGGTAAGGTCGTGAATCACCACCTCGCAGTTGCTGCCGAATTGCAGGGCCAGGGCGTTGGCAATGCGCTTAAGCAGCTCCAGCAAGTCTCTTTGCATAGCTTTCCTCCTTTTTCCCGCCCGAAACCCCCTTCAGGCCCCGGAACTCCCCGAATAATTTTATCTTTTCTAGTTTCCATGATACCATATCCGGCGCGGAAATCAATAGAAATCCCAAAACTTTTTTATGTTGTCTAAAAACTTTTTGTAATCCGTCCTCCAGGGCTTGAAAGCAGTCGCCCGCTATGATAAAATATAGATAATTTAATGGATATCTCTTTTCAATTTTCAAAACAGGCTGTAAGGGAGTGCTGCGCGCACGGGCTGGCGAATGAATCGTTCGTCCTCGTGCGCGTTTCCTACACATAGGCCCTTCCTTCAGGGCGCCGGCCCTGCTTTTCTCCCTCTCCTTTCCTGCGGCCCGCCTCCCGGGCCACCTACCCAATATCCTATTATGAAAACCAAGGAGGTCTCCACATGTATCTCATTGCCAATGGAAAGCTGGTCACCCGGGACGCAAACCTGCCCTACCTGCCCGATGGAGGCGTTGCCGTAGAGGGCACAAAGATCCTGGAAGTGGGCGAGACCCAGGCCCTCAAGGCCAAATACCCCCAGGCGGAGTTTATCGACGCTAAGGGCATGGTCATCATGCCCGCCTTCATCAACGCTCATTCCCATATTTACAGCGGCCTGGCCCGTGGCCTCTCCATCAAGGGCCATAACCCCACCAATTTCTTTGAGGTGCTGGACGGCATGTGGTGGAACATCGACCGGCACCTGACCCTAGAGGATACCCGCCGCAGCGCCTACACCACCTATATCGACTCCATTAAAACCGGCTGCACCACCGTTTTTGACCACCATGCCAGCTACTGTGAAATCGAGGGCAGCCTATTTGCCATCGAAGAGGTAGCAAAAGAGCTGGGGGTGCGCACCTGCCTGTGCTACGAGGTCTCCGACCGGGATGGGGAGGCCAAATGCGATGCTGCCATCAAAGAGAATGGCGATTTTATTACCCATTGCGAAAAGGAGCAGAACCCCATGGTCAAGGCCATGTTTGGGGGGCATGCCCTTTTCACCATCTCGGATAAAACCTTTGAGAAGATGGTCAAGGAAAATAATGGCCGCACCGGCTTCCATATCCACGTGGCAGAGGGCATGAACGACGTTTACGATTCCCTGCAAAAATATGGCACCCGCAGTGTAAACCGGCTGCTGAACCAGGGTATCCTGGGGCCTAAGACCCTCCTGGGGCACTGCATCCATGTGAACCCTGCAGAGATGGATATAATAAAGGAAACAGATACCATGGTTGTAAACAACCCCGAATCCAACATGGGCAATGCCGTAGGCTGCTCCCCCATTCTGCAGATGATCCACAAGGGCATCCTGGTAGGCATGGGCACCGACGCCTATACCTTCGATATGCTGGAAAGCCTCAAGGTGGCCCTCATCATCCAGCGGCACCATGCCTGCCTGCCCAATGTGGCCTGGTGCGAGGTAACGGATATGCTCTTTAAGAACAACCGGGAGATCTGCGCCCGCTATTTCCCCGATCCACTGGGGATCCTGCAGGCGGGAGCCGCAGCGGATATCATTGTGATGGATTACAAACCCTTCACGCCCTTTGGTGCGGATAATGTAGACGGCCATATGATCTTCGGCATGACGGGCCGTCAGTGCGAAACCACCATGTGCAACGGCCGCCTGCTTATGAAAGACCGGCAGCTCATCGGCATCGACGAGGAAGCCATCAATGCCCATACCCTGGAGGTATCCAAAAAACTCTGGGGCCGGCTCAACGGCTGTGAATATTAACCATTGGAGGAGGTAAAGATCCATGTCCGAACGCATGACCCCTATCCCCTTTGAAAAATTGATGCGCTGGCTCCTTGCGGAACATGAAGCGAACGGCGCTGCCTTTGGCGTTCCTGCTCCTTATGTGGTTAAGGATCCTTCCAAAACCCTCTCCCTTTTCGGGGAAAGGCTGGAAAACCCCTTTGGCCCTGCTGCAGGCCCCCATACCCAGCTGGCCCAGAATATCATCGCCGCCTATTATGGGGGCGCCCGCTTCTTCGAGCTGAAGACGGTGCAGAAGATGGACGGGGAGGAGCTGGCCGCCTGCATTTCCCGGCCCTGCATCCTGGCGGAAGACGAGGGCTATAACTGCGAATGGTCTACAGAGCTTACCGTGCCCCAGGCCTTCGAGGAATATGTAAAGGCCTGGTTTGCCCTGCGCTTCATGGCCCATGCCTGGGGCCTGGGGGCCCCGGATGGCTTCATGTTCAATATCAGCGTGGGCTATGACCTGGAAGGGGTCAAAACCCCCAAGCTGCAAGCTTTTATCGACGGCATGAAGGATGCCTCCCATACCCCCATCTTCCAGGAATGCAGGGAGGTGCTATGCCGTCTCTTCCCCCAGGATGCGGATTTCTACCGCAGCACCCCCGGCCGTATCGTTACCGGCGTTACCGTATCCACCCTCCATGGCTGCCCCCCAGGGGAAATCGAGGCCATCGCTTCCTATCTCATCACCGAGAAGGGGCTCAATACCTTCGTCAAGTGCAACCCCACCATCTTGGGCTATGAATGGGCACGCCAGCGCATGGATGACATGGGCTACGATTACGTCTCCTTTACAGACCTGCACTTTAAAGAAGACCTGCAATGGGAAGATGCGGTGCCCATGTTCCGCCGGCTCCAGCGGCTGGCGGCGGAACATGGCCTGGAGTTTGGCCTGAAGCTTTCCAATACTTTCCCAGTGGATGTAAAGGCCGGAGAGCTGCCCAGCCAGGAAATGTATTTGAGCGGCCGGGCGGAATTTCCCTTTACTATCGAGATGGCCCGGCGCTTTGCCACGGAATTCCAGGGTAAGCTGCGCATCTCCTATTCCGGTGGAGCGGATCTGTTCAATATTGCACAGCTGTTCGATGCGGGAATCTGGCCCATCACCATGGCCACTACCCTTCTTAAACCCGGCGGCTACAGCCGCTTTGCGGATATGGGCCGTCTCTTTGAAAAAAAGGCCTATAAACCCTTTACCGGGGTGGATCTCTTCGCCCTGGGCCGCCTGAGCGATAGCGTATATGGGGACCCCCATTATCAGAAGGCGGTCAAACCCCTTCCCTCCCGCAAAATCCCCCGGCAGGTTCCCCTTTCGGATTGCTTTACCGCCCCTTGCAAAGGGGGCTGCCCCATCGAGCAGGATATACCCGAATACATCCACCTCTGCGGACAGGGCCGGTATCTGGAGGCGCTCCGCCTCATCACGGAGAAGAATCCCCTGCCTTTCATTACAGGCACCATTTGCGCCCACCATTGCATGGATAAATGCACCCGCCACTTCTACGAGGAGCCGGTGCAGATCCGCGCCACCAAGCTGCTGGCTGCAGAGGAGGCCTATGAGGCCCTGCTGGCAGAAACCCAGGCGCCCGCAAAAAAATCCGGCCCCAAGTGTGCCGTCATCGGCGCCGGCCCTGCTGGCATAGCTGCGGGCTACTTCCTAGCCCGGGCAGGCATTCCCGTGACGGTTTTCGATAAGGAGGAGACCGCCGGCGGCGTGGTCCGGCAGGTGATCCCCGGCTTCCGCATCGGGGAAGAGGCCATCGAAAAGGATCTGGCACTGGCCAAAGCCCTGGGCGCAGAATTCGTTCTGGGCCAGGTTGCACCCTCCCGGGAAGCGCTGGCCGCCCAGGGCTACGAATATATCCTCCTAGCTGTGGGGGCGGAAAAGCTGAGCCGCCTCAGCATGCCCGGCCGGGTCTATAACGCCATTGAATTTCTCCGGGCCTATAAGAAAGACCCGGCTTCCCTGGAGCTGGGCAAGGCCGTGGCAGTGGTGGGCGGCGGCAATACGGCCATGGATGCAGCCCGGGCTGCCAAAGCTGCCCCTGGGGTGGAAAAGGTGACCCTGGTCTACCGCCGTACCAAGAAATACATGCCCGCCGACGCGGAGGAGCTGGAGCTGGCCTTGCAGGATGGCGTGGAGTTTGCGGAGCTTCTCTCCCCAGAAAAGCAGGAAAATGGCACCCTAACCTGCCGCCGTATGGTCCTGGGCGATCCGGATGAAAGCGGCCGCCGCCGCCCGGTGGAGACGGAGGAGCGGGTGCAGATCCCGGCGGATTCCGTCATCGCCGCCCTGGGGGAAAAGGTGGATGGCGACCTGCTTGCCGCCTATGGCGTGGCCCTGGATTCCAAGGGAAAAGCCCCCTTCCGGACGGGGAACGTATTCGTGGCCGGCGACGCCCGCCGGGGCCCCGCTACGGTGGTAGAGGCCATTGCCGACGGCAAAGCCTTTGCGGAGGCAGTTATCGGGGAAGCCCGCGCCTATGCCATCCCCCAGGGCGCCCTGCCCAGCTCCGCTGCCTTGCTGGAAAAGAAGGGCCATCTCCTCTATGCCAAGGACGCTCCCTGCGAGGCGGAGCGGTGCCTGGCCTGTAACGCCCTGTGCGAGGCCTGCGTTACCGTATGTCCCAACCGGGCCAACCTGGCCATCCGGGTTCCGGGGCATGCTATGGCTCAGATTCTCCATGTGGATTCCATGTGCAACGAATGCGGCAACTGCGCCGCCTTCTGCCCCTACTCCAGCGCCCCTTATAAGGATAAATTCACCTATTTCGCCAACGAGGCCGACTTTAACGACAGCGAGAATCAGGGCTTCCTGGTGCTTTGCGCCAAGTGCCCCATCGTCCGGGTGCGGCTGCATGGCCAGGTGGCGGAATATGACCTAAGCCAGGCGGAAAGCGGCCTAGACAAGGAGCTGGAGGTGCTGATTCTCACCATCCTGAAGGATTACGCCTATATCCTTTAAGGCGTGCAACCCCTCCGGCCCCATCCCCAAGAAGAAAGGATCTTCATCATGGCAACCTTCACTGTAAACGGTCAGACGGTGACCGTGGAAAAAAACCAAAAACTCATCCGCTACCTGCGGGATACCCTGCATCTGACCTCCGTAAAGGATGGCTGCAGCGAGGGCGCCTGCGGGACCTGTACCATCCTCATCGATGGGAAGGCCGTCAAGTGCTGCGTGCAGCAGACGGACCGCATGGAGGGCAAAACCATTCTTACGGTGGAGGGCCTGTCCGACTTTGAAAAGGAGGCTTTCACCTATGCCTTCGGGGAGGCGGGGGCCGTCCAGTGCGGCTTCTGCATCCCGGGCATGGTTATGTGCGCCAAAGCCCTGCTGGATGTAAACCCCAACCCTACCCGCAGGGAAATCGCCCACGCCCTGCGCAACAACATCTGCCGCTGTACGGGCTATATGAAAATATTCAAAGCCGTGGAGATTGCTGCGGAGATCTTTCGCAGCGGGCAAATCCCCGCTTCGCCCCAGGAATGGAAGGTGGGGGCGCCGGTGCACCGGCTGGATGTGCGGGAAAAGGTCCTGGGCTATGGGGAATATACGGACGATATATACCTTCCCGATATGGTCCATGCCAGCGCCGTCCGTTCCGCCTACCCCCGGGCCCGGGTCCTGGCCATCCATACGGAAAAGGCCAAGGCCCTGCCCGGCGTAGTAGGGGTATTTACGGCGGCGGATATCCCGGGCCTTGTGAAGGTAGGCCATTTGAAGCGGGATTGGTTCGCCCTGGTGCCTATAGGGGAAATCACCCATTACCTGGGGGATGCCATCTGCCTGGTGGTGGCGGAAACACCGCAGATTTTGCAGGCGGCTAAAGCCCTGGTGGAAGTGGAATACGAAGTGCTTACCCCCGTCCAAAGCCCGGCGGAGGCCATGGCCGCGGATGCACCCCAGCTTCATCCCGGCGGAAATCTTCTGGCGCATAAGCAGGTCCACCGGGGAGATGCCCGCAAGGCCATCGCCAACTCCCGCTATGTGGTGGGGGGTACTTTCCATACCCCCTATACGGAACACGCCTTTTTGGAGCCAGAGTGCGCCGTGGCCATTCCCAAGGGGGATGGGGTACTGATCTATACCTCGGACCAGGGCACCTACGATACCCAGCATGAAACCGCCCCCATGCTGGCCATGGGTAAAGAGCAGGTTATGGTGGAAAACAAGCTGGTAGGGGGCGGCTTTGGCGGCAAGGAGGATGTTACGGTGCAGCATCATGCAGCCCTGTGCGCCGTGCTTACGGGGCGGCCTGTCAAGTGCAAGCTTACCCGGCAGGAAAGCATCCTGGTCCATCCCAAGCGCCACCCCATGGACATGGAATTTACCCTGGGCTGCGATGAAAACGGAATCATCCAGGGGGTCAAGGCTAAGGTCGTTACCGATACCGGCGCCTATGCTAGCCTAGGCGGTCCGGTGCTGGAGCGGGCCTGCACCCATGCGGCCGGGCCCTATAACTACCAGAATTTTGAAATCGACGGCTATGCCTGGTATACGAATAATCCTCCAGCCGGCGCTTACCGGGGCTTTGGGGTGACCCAGACCTGCTTTGCCATCGAAACCCTTCTCAATGAAATGGCGGAAAAGGTGGGCATCTCTCCCTGGGAAATACGCTACCGCAACGCCATCCGGCCGGGGCAGGTCCTGCCCAATGGCCAGATCGTAGATGATTCTACCGGCCTGGTGGAAACCCTGGAGGCGGTGAAGGCGCAGTATGAGAGCGCCAAATACGCCGGCATCGCCTGCGCCATGAAGAACGCCGGCGTGGGCGTAGGCATTCCGGATACGGGCCGGGTGCGGCTCCTCATCAAGGATGGGAAGCTGGAAATTCACTCCGGCGCCAGCTGCATCGGACAGGGTTTGGGAACGGTGCTGGTGCAGATCGTCTGCGAGGCCACAGGCCTAAGGCGGGAGCAGGTGGCCTATATGCCTGCCAATACCTATGATTCCCCGGATAGCGGCACCACCTCCGGCTCCCGCCAGACCCTCATCACCGGCGAGGCTGCCCGCCGGGCCTGCCTGCTTTTCAATGATGCCCGCTATGGCCGAAGCCTGGAGGAGATGGAAGGGGAAGAATACTACGGGCATTATCTGGCCCGCACAGATCCCCTGGGCAGCGATAAGCCCAACCCCGTCAGCCATGTGGCCTATGGCTATGCCACCCAGGTGGCTATTTTGAATGAAGAAGGCCGGCGGGAAAAGATCATCGCCGCCCATGACGTGGGCAGGGCCATCAACCCCCTTTCCGTAGAGGGGCAGATCGAGGGGGGCGTAGTTATGAGCACGGGCTTCGCCCTGACGGAATCCTTCCCCCTGGATAATTGCAAGCCCACGGCCAAGTATGGCACCCTGGGCCTTTTCCGGGCGGACATGGTGCCGGAGGTCCAGCCCATTATCGTAGAAAAGCCGGGCATCCGCCAGGCCTATGGGGCCATCGGCATCGGGGAGATCACCTCCATCCCCACCGCCCCGGCCATTGCGGAGGCCTATTATCAATTCGACGGGAAGCGGCGGCACAGCCTCCCCCTGGAGGATACCCCCTATTCCCGGAAAAAGAAATGAGGTACTGTATTCCTATGGAGCATCTTAACCGGTATATCGACCATACCCTGCTCAAGGCGGATGCCACCCCCGCCCAGATCGAAAAGCTCTGCGACGAGGCCCTTACCTATCACTTTGCCAGCGTCTGCGTAAACAGCTGCTATGTTCCCCTGTGCGCCCAGCGCTTAAAGGGGAGCGATGTGGCCGTATGCTGCGTAGCGGGCTTCCCTCTGGGGGCCATGTTGACCGAGGCCAAGGCGGCGGAAACCCGCCTGGCCGTGGCGGCGGGGGCCCAAGAGGTGGATATGGTTATCAACGTGGGCAAAGCCAAGGCCGGGGATTGGGCCTATGTGGAAGCGGACATCCGGGCTGTAGTGGAAGCGGCAGGCGCGGCCCATGTAAAAGTCATCCTGGAGTGCTGCCTGCTCACAGACGAGGAAAAGCAGCGGGCCTGCGCCTGCGCAAAGGCAGCGGGCGCCGCCTTTGTGAAAACCAGCACCGGCTTTTCCTCCGGCGGGGCCACGGTGCAGGATGTAGCCCTTATGCGCAGGGCGGTGGGACCTAATATGGGGGTTAAAGCTGCCGGTGGCATCCGCACCCGCCAGGATGCCCTTGCCATGCTGGAGGCCGGGGCCAACCGGCTGGGCGCCTCCGCCGGCATCGCCATCGTAACGGAAGCGTAACCTGCACAGCCCGTTCAAATCATAAGGCCAGCCCCTGGCGGGGCTGGCCTTAGCTTGTTGAAAAAGCGGCTCCATAAGCCACTCTTTTTTGATGCAAAAAGGCGCCCTCGCCGTTTTCCAGCGAGGGCGCTGCCCTTTCCCTATGAAGGAACCGCCTTACAGGGCCAGGCGGTAAATTTCCGCCATTTTTTCCTCGTCCAAAGGAATCAGGGCGGGAAGCACCAGCCTGCCATTTTGGGAGCAGGCTGCCGCCATGGCCGGAATCTGGCTTTCGGTAAAGCCCAGCTCCCGAAGGGTAGCGGGCATGCCGATGGAGCGGAAATAGTCTTCCGTGGCTTCGATGCCCGCCAGGGCCGGCTTTTCCAGATGATAGAAATCCGGCGCGCAGCCCCAAATCCGGGCACCGTATTGGGCAAAGCGGGCTAAGTCATAGCGGTAGATATACTTCAGATAGGCGGGCCAGATCACCGCCAGCCCCGCGCCGTGGGCCACCGAAGGGTCCATGGCGCTGAGCACATGCTCCAGCTTATGGGCCGTCATGGCATACTTGCGCCCCGCCCCCATAAGGCCATTGTGGGAAAGCATCCCCGCCCACATGAGGGTCGCCCGGGCGTCATAATCCTCCGGCTGGGCCATGGCCTGCCGGCCCGCGTCGATCACCGCCCGCAGGAGCCCCTCCGCCATGCCGTCCAGCAGCTTATTCTCCCCGCTGAGGGAAATATACCGCTCGCAGGTATGCATCATGATGTCTGTAATGCCTGCCGCCGTCTGGTAAGGGGGCAGGGTATAGGTGAGCTCCGGATTCAGGATGGCGAAGCGGGGCCTGTTTAGCTGGTGGCTGAAGCCCCGCTTCTGCCCCAGGGTTTCGTTTGTGAGGACGGCGGAATCGCTGCCCTCGCTTCCCGTGGCAGCTATGGTCAGGATAACCCCCAGGGGCAGGGCCCCCTTTGCCTCCGCCTTGCCGGTGGTAATATCCCAGGGGTCCGCCCCGGAGGCCACGGCGATGGCTGCCATCTTGGCGGAATCGATCACGCTGCCGCCCCCCACCGCCAGGAGGAAATCCACCCCCTGGGCCTGGATAAAGCCGGCAGTCTTCCGGCAAAATTCCACGTCCGGATTGGGCTTTACGCCTCCCATCTCCACATATTCTACGCCTGCCATCTGGAGGGATTGAGATACGGCGGCGTGGAGCCCCGTAGTAAAAATGCTCCCCTGGCCGTAGTAGAAAAGGACCTTTTTCGCCCCATATTGCCGGAGAATTTCCCCAGCCTGCAGGTGGGTATCCCGGCCGAAATAAAACTTGGTGGGCGTATGAAAAATAAAGTTTTCCATCCAGGCTTGCTCCTCTTTTTTATGCATTCATAACGAACATGCCTGCCAGGCACACCAGGCCGCCGACGACCTGCCGGGGCGTCAGCGTTTCCCGGTAAAGCAGGAAGCCAGCGATCATCAGCAGCACTGCCGCCGCCGTATTGCAAACCACAGGGCCCAGGCTGATTTTCCACCCGGCCCTATAGAGATAAATATACCCCGCTTCCAGGCCCACGATGGCCATGCCCAGCAGAAAGCTGGCCCAGTTCAGCCCCCGAAGCTCTTGAAAAATGCCCTGGGAGGAGGATTCCCCCGAGGCGGGGATGATGAAATACAGCAGAAGGGAAAACAGGGCACCGATGGTATAGGTCACCACCAGGGATAGGAAGGGGCTGATCCCCGGCGCTTCCTTCATCGTAATGTGGTAAATGACATTGGAGCCAACTACCAGAAACAGGGGCCAGATATAGTTCCACATGGTTTGTCTCCTTCCTTATCCAGCAGGCATTCCGCCTGGTATTTTGCTTTAGGGGTGCGGCTAGCGGCGCGCGCAGCTCTGGTAGCCCCGGGGATGGGACCTATGCCAGGCCCAGGCATCCTGCAATATCTCCTCTATGCCGCTATGATGGGGCTCCCAGCCCAGTATGGCCCGGGCCTTTTGGCTGGAGGCTACCAGCTGGGCCGGGTCCCCCGGCCGCCGGGGCGCTTCCTGCGCCGGGATCTTTTGCCCCACTACCGCTTCCGCCGCGGCGATGACCTCCTTCACCGTAAAGCCCACCCCATTGCCCAGGTTGAAAACGTCGCTCTTTCCGCCGGAGAGCAGATATTCCATGGCTAAAAGGTGGGCCTGGGCCAGGTCCATCACGTGGATGTAATCCCGCAGGCAGGTTCCATCCCGGGTGGGGTAATCCGTGCCAAAGATGCATATATGGCTCCTTTGGCCATTGGGCACCTGCAGAATCAGGGGGATGAGATGGGTCTCTGGGTTATGGGCCTCCCCTATGGCGCCGCCTTTTTGGGCGCCGCAGGCGTTGAAATACCTTAAGGAAACATAGCTTAGCCCGTAAGCCCGGGCGCACCAGGCCATCATATTTTCCATGGCTAGCTTGGTAGCCCCATAGGCATTGGTGGGCTCCGTAGGATCCCCCTCCTGGATGGGGATATGCCGGGGCTCCCCATAGACTGCTGCCGTAGAGGAAAACACAATATGCTTTACACCATGGTCCACCATGGCGGAAAGGAGCACACGGGTGCCATGCAGATTGTTATCATAATATTTCAGCGGGTCTGCCATGCTCTCCCCCACCTGGGAAAAGGCGGCAAAGTGGATTACTCCATGGATCCGCTCTTTTTCAAAAACCGAATCTAGAAAGTCCTTATCCCGGATATCTCCCTGGTAAAACCGGGCCTCTGGGGGCAGGGCCTCCAAAAAGCCCGTGGAGAGGTTATCCACCACCACTGTCTCCACCCCGGCGGCGGCTAAAGCTGCCACCGTATGGGCGCCGATATAACCCGCGCCGCCGGGCACGAGAATGCGCTTTTTATCCATGCTTTTCCTCCTTCATTCGGTAGCCCCCTACGGGCCGGATATGGAGCCTTCTACAGCAGCCGGGGCCGAAGGCGGCTTCCATCCGCTCTACATAAATGGGGCAGAGCTCTCGGGGCACCAGGGCCTGGATGGTCCCTGCGAACCCTCCGCCTTGGAGCCGCCAGGCTCCCTGGCTCCCTAATATCTCTTCGCTCAGGGCCAGAGCAAGGGCCAAACTCCGCTCCCCCGAGCTGGCCAGGGGGTAAACGTTCTGCAGCCGGCTCATGCTGGAAGTTCCGGAGGCGCGCATGCAAGCTAGGCAAGTCTCCATATCCGCCTGACGTATTGCCTGGGCCATGGCCTGAACCCGCTGGTCCTCCCTGAAAAAATGCATGGCCCGCAGCAGAGCCCGGTCGGATACCCGGCCCCGCAGGCGGCCTAGGCAGGCGTAAAACTCCGCCGCCTGTACCTGGCAAAGCCGCGCCTTGCCAAAGCAGGCCGCCACTTCCCCCATCTCCCGGGGAATGGCCGCGTATTCTTCCGTCAGGTCCTGGTGGCTGCCCCCGGTCTCCACGGCATACAGGCCATAACCCATCCCGTCCACATCCCAGGAAAGGGCGGTTACGCCTGGGCGCTCCATATCCGCGAAGTCTAAGGCTACCACGCCGCCAGTGCTGGCGGCAAGCTGATCCATCAGGCCGCAGGGCTTGCCAAAATAGTGGTTTTCCGCAAATTGGCCCGCCTTTGCCAGCGCAACCCCAGATATGCTTCCTTCGTTATATAAATAGTTGAATGCGCTGCCTAGGAGGATTTCCAGGGCGGCAGAGGAAGATAGCCCTCCTCCTATGGGCACCCGGGCGTCCACATAGGCGTCAAAGCCGCCGGTCCGATAGCCCGACGTCCGAAGGCTTGCCTCTATGCCCCGGATGAGAGCCTGGGGCGTACCCCGCTCCTCCTGCCGAGGTTCCAATGCATCCAGCTTGACCAGGGCCATGCCATAGCCCCGGCTCAGCAGCCGCACCTGCCCATCCTGCCGGGGCGCAAGGAAGGCCACCATATCCAGGGTCACCGCCGCCGCCAGCACATGGCCCCCCTGATGGTCCGTATGGTTGCCGCAAAGCTCCGCCCGGCCCGGCGCGCTTATGCAAAGGACGGGCCCGGCGGGGCGAAAAGCCTCTTCAAAAGCCCGGGCCGCTTCCAGATACCGGGTGCGCTGCCCGGGCGCATCCGGCCCATATAGAAAAGTCAGCTGGGGCCCATAGGCATCCCTCTTCAGCCCTTGCAACCATCCTTCCAGCCGCATCCGCCGCCCTCCTTCCCTGTTTCCCTCATTATAACAGGCAGTGCGGCCGCAAAAAAGCCCTTTCCATTGTGCGCAGGGGAAAATCCTATGGCGCGAAAGCCGCGAAGATAGATTTATGAAAGGAACTAGTAAAAATGCAGCGTTTCTTCGCCCTTCTTTTCTCTTTGCTGCTGGGCATGGCCCTGCTTATTGGCTGCAGCCGGAGCCAGTATCCTCTGGCCGGATTGCAGGCAGAAAGCCCCTTTCGCGTCGCCGTCGTCCATTTTTTCGCAGGCCAGGAGGAGAAGTGGGTTCTGCAGGGGGAAGAGGCCGAGAAGATCCTCTCTTGGGCCGCAGGCCTTGCCTGCACGCCCTTCCAACCGGAGCCGGGGCAAGGCCCTGGGGATGCGGAAGGCGGGGAGGCCTACGACTTTACCCTCTCCGGCGGCTTTTCCTTTTCCTATATAAACAATGGCCCAGCGGAGCACTACCTTTTGCTGGAGGGGCAATGGTATTCCGTAGAGAATCCGGAAAGCCCCCCGGTTGTGCCGGCGGCATAATTTCCCCCTGCCTTTTGGGGCGCTGCGAAAGGCCTCCAACTGCCAGGGAGCCCTGCTAGTTTGCTGCATGAAAAAAACCACCAGGAAACTGGTGGTTTTATGGTTTGGTACCCCCTCAGGGACTCGAACCCTGGACACCCTGATTAAGAGTCAGGTGCTCTAGCCAACTGAGCTAAGGAGGCATTGCTTATGGAGCGGGAGACGGGGCTCGAACCCGCCACCTCCGCCTTGGCAAGGCGGCGCTCTACCAAATGAGCTACTCCCGCAGCCGTTTTTCATTGCGCTAGATTATTGTAGCGCAATGGAAGAAGCTTGTCAATGGCAAATTTCCATTTTCCCACAGTTTTTTCAAGGCTGCCGGGAGGGGCTTCCCCTCCCGGGCTGGGCGTTCAGGCCTCCCCTGTGCCGATCTGGCGGATATCGTAGGGCGTCGTCTGATAAACAAAGTAGTTGAGCCAGTTGGAATATAAGAGGTTGGCGTGGGAACGCCAGGTTACCAGAGGAGGCTTGGTGTCATCATCCCCAGGGAAATAATTCTTGGGCAGGGCGATGGGCTTTCCGGCGTTTTTATCCCGGATATACTCCTTATTGAGGGTACCGGCATCGTATTCGGAATGGCCGGTGATGAAAAACTGATTCCCCGCCTTTGCGGAGATGGCGTAAATGCCCGCCTCCTCCGAAGAGGCCAGGATATTCAGCTGGGATACTGCTTCCACATCTTCCCGCAGGATGGTAGTATGCCGGGAATGGGGCACCATGAATACATCGTCAAAGCCCCGGAATAGGATGGAGGGCTTATACTCTACCTGGTGGGGAAATACGCCGAAGAGCTTCTGGGGCAGGAGGCGCTTCCGAATGCCAAAATGGTAATACAGGGCAGCCTGGGCGCCCCAGCAGATATGGAAGGTGCTATGGACGTGGGTTTTGGACCATTCCATAATCTCGCACAGCTCATCCCAGTATTCCACCTCTTCAAACTCCAGCAGCTCCACCGGCGCGCCGGTAATGATCATGCCGTCAAAGTTCCGGTCCTTCACCTGGTCAAAGGTTTGGTAAAAGGCCAGCATGTGGGCCTGGGGCGTGTTGCGGGAAACGTGGGTGCGGGTTTGCATGAGCTCCAGCTCCACCTGCAGGGGGGAATTGCCCAGGAGCCTTGTCAGCTGGGTTTCCGTATCCACCTTCAGGGGCATGAGGTTTAAAAGCAGCAGCTTCAGAGGACGGATATCCTGGGTAATGGCCCGGGTCTCCGTCATGACGAATATGTTTTCCTGCAACAGGGTCTGCACGGCAGGCAGGTCATTGGGTATTTTAATGGGCACGGTATTTTTCTCCTGTTCGGGGTATGGGTTATGCCAGGCTATTGAGGGCTTGGTCCAGATCCGCCATCAGGTCTTCCTTATCCTCCAGGCCGCAGGAATAGCGGACGAGGTCGCCGGAAACGCCGGCTGCCGCCAGCTCCTGCTCGTTCATCTGCCGGTGGGTAGCGCTGGCGGGATGGAGGCAGCAGGTGCGGGCATCCGCCACATGGGTTTCGATGGCGGCGATGCGCAGCCGCTTCATAAAGGCCTCTGCCGCTTTTCTTCCACCCTTTACCCCGAAGCTGACCACGCCGCATACGCCACCAGGCAGGTATTTCTGGGCAAGGGCATGGTAAGGATCCCCTGGCAGGCCCGGGAAGCGCACCCAGGCTACCTGGGGATGCTGGGAAAGGAACTGGGCGATGGCCAGGCCATTTTCGCTGTGGCGCTGCATCCGCACATGGAGGCTTTCCAGCCCCAGGTTGAGAAGGAAGGCATTCTGGGGGGATTGGATGGAGCCGAAGTCCCGCATGAGCTGGGCCGTAGCCTTGGTAATATAGGCCCCCTCCAGGCCAAAACGCTCCGTATAGGTAACGCCGTGGTAGCTTTCATCCGGGGTGCATAGGCCGGGGAACTTATCCGCGTGGGCCGTCCAATCAAAGCGGCCGGAATCCACAATGCATCCCCCTACGCCGGCGCCGTGGCCATCCATATACTTGGTGGTGGAATGGGTCACGATATCTGCCCCCCATTCAAAAGGGCGGCAGTTTACCGGGGTAGCGAAGGTATTATCGATAATCAGGGGCACGCCATGGCGGTGGGCAGCGGCGGCAAAGCGCTCGATATCCAGCACCGTCAGGGCAGGGTTAGCGATGGTTTCCCCGAAAACGGCCTTGGTATTGGGGCGGAAGGCCGCGTCCAGCTCCTCATCGGTGCAATCCGGGGAAACAAAGGTAAATTCGATGCCCATGCGCTTCATGGTTACGGCGAAAAGGTTATAGGTTCCGCCGTAAATGCTGGAGGAGGATACCACATGGTCCCCGCAGGAGGCGATGTTGAATACGCTGTAAAAGGAGGCCGCCTGGCCGGAGGAGGTGAGCATGGCCGCTGTGCCGCCTTCCATCTGGCAGATCTTGGCCGCCACATGGTCGTTGGTGGGGTTCTGGAGGCGGGTATAGAAGTAGCCCGAGGCCTCCAGGTCGAACAGCTTGCCCATATCCTCGCTGGTATCATATTTGAAGGTAGTGCTCTGGATGATGGGAATCTGCCGGGGCTGGCCATTTTCAGGGGTATAACCGCCCTGCACACATTTTGTGCCGATCTTCGTTTCCATTTTTTCGTTCCTCCTTCGGAGCTTTTTCCCGCAAAATAAACCAATGAAACTACTATAGTATACCAGGGAATGCTTGTCAAACCTTTTCCCCGCCGGGACATTCGCCCTTTTGGAAAGGCAGTCCCCTATTTCCCTGGTCTATCCCCTACCGCCCGTACAATCCTCCGGCTGACGGGGCGGAGGGCACAAAAGGAGCCGGCCCGAAGGCTGGCTCCCATCCAAATTGTTTTATTGGCCGATGATCCCCGTCATAGCCTGAGCCAGCTGGCCGTTGGCGATGATGGAGGTAAGCTGTATCCGGGAGGAACGGCCTCCCGTAAGCCGGTCAAAGGCGGCATTGGCGGCAGGGTGGTAGTATTCCCCCCGCGCCTCCGCCTCTTTTCCCGCCTGGATGCCCGCCTGGAGGTAGCTGCTTTCCGGAATGCGGGCCCCTTCCGGGATGGGGTTTAAGAGCAGCAGGCCCGCTCCCCGGGCCGGTAGGGAAGCCACTTGCAGGCTCCCATCCAAAGCTACCGGCGCACCAGCGAAGAGATAACCCGTGCAGCAGTCCGTCCCTACCCCCAGTATGCGGACCCCTTGGCCCCGGAGCCAGGCCACGGAGGCTGGAATATCCAGCATATCCTTAAAGGCCGTGGCCAGCAGGATCACGGGAATATCTCTGAGGGCAGGCAGATCGGGGCAAAGCCTTTCGGCCCGGATATCCCCAATGCCGCCGATGCCGCAGCTGACAGCCAAGGGAATGCCCAGCTCCTGGCAAAGGGCCATGGTGCCGGAGGCGGTCAGCGCGCCGGAAAGGCCTTCCTTCCGGGCCCTGGGCAGGCTCTGGCAATCGATGCGGATCAGCGCCCCGGCCCGGGCCCGGAAGGGCAGGAATTCTTCCATGCTGCCGATCCGGGCCGCTCCCTGATCCACCCAGGCGATATTCTTGAGGCCATTGGGCCAGGCTTCCGCCAGCTCCGCATTGGAGATGGAAGGGAGCCCATGGGTCAGGAGAGCGGATTCTATTAGAAAAGGTTTTATTTCCATCCTTCCAGATCGTTTACATTATCTACATTCACCAGGGTCAGCGGCAGATATACGGGGCTCTCGAATACATGGCCCTCGTTGAGCATGACGGCCATCTGGAGGGCGGCCTTGGTATACCGCTCGCTGGAGTAGGACATGGAGCCCGTCATGCTGCCTGCCTGGATGGCAGCCCGGGCGTCATCGGTAAAATCTACGCCATAGACCAGCACGTCGGTCTTGCCGGCGGCGGCCAGGGCCTCTACAGCGGCCAGGGCCATGGTATCATTGCAGGCGAAAATGCCCTTCAGATCCGGATATTCGGTAATGAGGGCAGCGGTGGCATCATAGGCCAGGCTAGCATCCCAGTCGCAGTTCTGTACCGCCACCAGCTCGATGCCCTCGGCAGCCTCCAGCACCTCCTGGGCGCCTGCGGTACGGCCTTCGCTCTGGCTCGCGCCAGCCAGGCCGGCCAGAATGGCTACCTGGCCCCCTTCGGGCAGGCGGGCGATCATGTCATTGGCCACGGTTTCGCCCTGCTCATTGAAGTCCACGGTGATCTTGGCATCCAGATATCCGCCCGCTTCCTCCAGCGCTTCCTCGTCCACGCCAGGGCCCAGATTGATCACCTTGATGCCGTTTTCATTGCATTTGATGATGCCGGGAATCAGGTTGGTACCGTCAATCGGGGATACGATGATAACGTCATAGTCCATATCCGCCATGGTCATGAGCACGTCCAGCTGGGAAGCAGTATCCCCCTCGGTGGTGCCGGTCTGCACGTCGATGGGTATGCCCAGCTCTTCGCCAGCAGCCAGATAGCACTCCTGCATGGTTACCCAGAAGGGGTTGGTCAGGGAGATAACCACGGCCCCTACATTGATCTCCCCAAAGCTTTCGGGCATGGGGCCAATCTGCTCGGCCATGGCAGCGTCAAAAGCATCGTAAAGGGCCTGTACCGTAGGAGAAAGGGCAGAGGCTTCTTCTTCGGCAGGGGCCTCGGTGGCAGCGGGGGCTTCCGTAGCTGCAGGGGCTTCCGTGGCTGCGGGGGCCTCGGTGGCAGCAGGAGCTTCCGTAGCCGCAGGGGCTTCGGTAGTGGTGGAGCAGCCTGCTGCCAGGATCATGACCAGAGCCAGCAGGATCGTCATCCATTTTCTCATTTTCATTTTTCCTCCTTAAGTTTTTATATAAAGGAGATACTCCCTTATATGCTGCATCCAATCCGCTTCAGCCGACTCGGAAGCGGCGCTCCCGCAGCTCCGCAACCACCACCGCGCAGAGCAGAATGGCGCCGGTTATGAACTGCTGGTAATAGGAAGATACGCTCATGATCGTCAGCCCGTTGCGGATAAGGCCCAGCAAAAACACGGCTACTACCGTACCCAGCAGGTTCCCATAGCCGCCATGGAGGGCCGTCCCTCCCATGATCACGGCGCAGATAGCATCCATCTCCATATTCAGCCCGGCATTGGCCTCTGCGGAATTGAGCCGCGCCGTTACAATAATGCCCGAGAGGGCAGAGAAAAGCCCGGAAAGGGCGAAAACGGATACCCGGTATAGCCCCGTATGGACGCCGCTACGCTTGAGGGCCTCTGGGTTTCCGCCCAGGGACATGACATAATTTCCCCATTTCGTATAATAGAAAAGCGGAATGAGCAAGAGGGTGGCCCCCAGGGCCATGGTAACCCCGGATTCCATGCCGAATATATCCCCGCAGCCGATCTCCCGGAAGGCCTGGGGCAGCTTGGTGATGGGGATGCCCTGGGTAATCATGAGGGAAAGGCCCCTATATAGGTAAGAGGTAGCCAGGGTGATGATCAGGGCATTGATCCGGGTAAAGTGGATGCAAAGGCCGTTGATGCTCCCCAGAACCAGGCCGGAAAGCAGCCCCAGGCCCAGGGCCGGCCAGATGGGCCATTCCGCTTTCAGGGCCCGGGCCATAATAATGGCGCTCAGGGAAAGGATGGAGCCCACGGAAAGGTCGATGGCGCCGGAGGCGATGACGCACATCATGCCGATGGCCAGCAAAAGCCGGTAGGAATTGGCCTCCAGAATATTCACCACGTTTTTCCAGGAAAAGAAGGACTGGGTTTCCAGGGAAAGGAAAACCATCATGCCCAAGCATACAGCTATAAGGAGCAGGGCGGCGCTCTGCCGCCGGCGCCAGCGCTTAAAGGGGCTCATAGGCCGGCCTCCTTTCGGTTTTCCGCCTGGAGGATCATGGCCTGCAGGGCCTCTGGAGAGGAGTCCTTCGTGGCAACGCTGCCCATGCATTGCCCGGCCCGCAGGACGTAGATATAATCCGCCATATCGAATACCTGGTGCAGGTTATGGCTGACAATGAGCAGAGTCATCCCCTTTTCCCGGAGCCGCCCCAGCATTTGGATGGTGGAATGGCTTTCCTGGATGCCCAGGGCAGCAGTGGGCTCATCCAGCAACAGGAGCTTGCCGGGCCGCCGCAGGGCCCGGGCAATGGCTACGCCCTGCC
>CALVLF010000038.1 GCA_944336625.1 uncultured Clostridia bacterium | reverse complement strand
GGGGCGCCCTTTCGCTTGCGCGAGGAAAGACAAAGCCCGGCCCCATAACCAACGGGGCCGGGCGGCTGCAAAGGAAGGACGCGGGCAGGAACCATTGCTTCGCGCCAACGTCCGCGCGCGCTATCGCCGTCCGCGCAGGACCGCTTAGCGCCCGGAAGGGTTGGCTGCTCCGTCCCCTGCCTGGGGGGCAGGGGGGCTGCCGGCTTCCGCCTGCAGCAGCAGGGCCTCTGCCGCTGCCCAAAGGGCCTGGCGGCAGGCTGCGGCAGCATGGTCCATCATGTGCTCCGCCGCCAGGGCTGCTTCCTCCGCCCCCGGGCCGGGGCCGGCCCCCAGGGGCTGGGAAAGCAGCTCCCCCATGCCCCGCTGATATTGCAACTGGAGCCTGGCCAGGGCCGCTGCGAAGGGATGCCGGCTGCCCGCCTCTTCCTGCAGGCTGGCGCGCCAGCGGCGCTCCTCCGCCTCCAGGGCCTGGCATTGGGCCCGAAGCTCCGCCCCTGCCGCCCCTTCCATTCTGCCCAGGCATATGTTTAGCCGGGCATAGGCTGCTTCCAGCTCCGCCAGTTTGGCGGAAAATACGCCCGTATCCAGTGCCATATCCATCACCCTTTCCCTTGGAATATGCCCATGTTACCCCCGGGGCAGGAAAAGCGCCACTTATAATTTTTCCCCTTTGTATGGACAAAAAAAGGGAAGTGTATAAAAATGATACACTTCCGGGAAACTGTCAGGACAGAAGGGAAAAACTATAAGTGGCGCAAAATTCCCCCTGGGATTATGATGCAGAAAGAGGATCCCCCAGGGCGCTGCGCATCTGGCCGGAAAGCAGGCGGTAGATCTGATCTGCCAAGGCCTCCGTATCCAGATCCCGCCGGGCATAATTGCCCAGGAGCAGGCCGGTAATGCCCCCGGTGAAAAAATCTAGAAGGATCTCCGTATCCGCCACGGAAAGGGTGGAGCCGGGGAACATGCTGCCAAACATATGCCAAAGATAGGCATGGATGGCCTTATGTATGATGCGGAAAATCTCCTGGCTGTATTGGCTGGAAATCAGGTGGCCAATGGCCTGCCGGTGGTCCACACATTCCACGATAAAGGCGGTGATGGCCTCCCGGAGCGAGGGGGCTTGTAGGCTGTTTGCAAGGGCCCGCTCCATCACCTGGGCGCAGCCCCATTCCATAACGTCAAAAACGTCCCGGAAATGATAATAAAAGGTCTGCCGGCTGATGCCGCAGGCTTCTACCAGGCGCTTGACGGTTATATTTTCCGGGGAATCGCAGGTAAGGAGCTGGAAAAGCTGGTCCGCAATGATCTGCTTTGTATCCATGGGCATTGTACATCCCTTTTCATTTATTTCCGCCATATGCCCCCCTCCCCGGGGCGGGCCGGAAAGGGCAGGGAACAGGGCGCAGCCATCCCCGCTCCGGCAACCTGCTACAGCATCCGCAGCAAAAGGAGGTCCGGGCTACTGGGAGAAGCCGGCAGTACAAGCTTATTGTATCATAGTTTTTCACAGAAGTACAAACTAAGGAGGAAGGTAAAATGTATCGAAGCAAAGGTTATTCCGTGGTAGAGCTCATCGTGAGCATATTGCTGATCATCATGGGAGCGGTGACCCTGCGGCGGCCGGAGGGTACCTTGGGGAGCATTGCTGCCATATATGGTATACTGGCCATTGTGCTGGGCATCCTGGATATTGTGGTATATGCAAAGCTGGAGCGGCGCACGGGGTTTGGCCCGGTTTCCTCCCTGATAACGGGGATATTGAGCATCCTTTCCGGCGTGCTGTTCCTGCTGCAGCCCGTGGCAGGCACCGTTGCCCTGGCCTGGTTGTTCCCCATCTGGTTCATCAGCCACTGCGCATCCCGGCTGATGAACCTGGGCCTGACCAAGCTCTTCAACGGCAAGGTGTATTTCTACTTCTCCCTGGTTCTGAATATCCTAGGGCTGATCCTGGGCATCCTGCTGCTGTTTAACCCCTTCCTTTCCGCGGTAATGATGGTGTTCCTCATCGGCTTCTACCTGACCCTGCTGGGCGTAGACGGCATTGTAGATGCGGTGCGGGGCCTGAGCGCATAAAATGCCATGGATAGGATACAGCTGCTTTTTTCCCTGGATGCGAACTACCTGCCCCAGCTTCGGGTGCTGCTGAGCAGCCTTGCCCTGAACAACCCCGGGGAGGCCTTTGACCTGTACCTTCTCCACGAGGAGCTGGGGAAAGGGGCGCTGGCGGCCCTGCGGGATTGGTGCGCCCGGCGGGGCTGGGGCTTTACCCCCGTGGCCGTGGGGGAGGAGAATTTCCGGGGGGCGCCGGTAACGGCCCAGTACCCCCGGGAGATGTATTACAGGCTCCTGGCAGGGGAGCTGCTGCCACAAGGGGTGAAACGCATCCTTTACCTGGACCCGGACATTCTTGCCATCAACCCGGTGCGTCCCCTTTGGGAAACGGATATGGAGGGGAATCTGTTTGCAGCGGCGGCTCATACGGGAAAAACGGAGCTGGCCAACAGCGTGAACCGGCTCCGCCTGGGCACAAACAGCGATTATTACAATTCCGGCGTGCTGCTGATGGACCTAGGGCGCTGCCGGAAGGAGGTATTGCCGGATGCACTTTTCCGCTATGCCCGGGAGCACCGGCGGGAGCTGGTCATGCCGGATCAGGACATGCTGAACGCCCTTTATGGACACCGCATTCTCCCCCTGGAGGATGCCCGCTGGAACTATGACGCCCGGAATTATAACAACTACCTGCTGCGCAGCGGCGGGATGCAGGACGTAGCCTGGGTCATGGAAAACACGGCGCTGCTCCACTTCTGCGGCAAGGCCAAGCCCTGGAAGCCCAACTACGTTTACCGCTTTGGGGTGCTTTACCGGCATTATCAGCAGATATCCGCCCGGGATTGGGTCTGAGCATCCCCATTTTTACCGGGCAGCCTGCCCCGCTTTCCCGGCAGGCCCTTTCCTCCCGGGGGAAAAGGTGCTATCCTATAGGCAAGCGAGCCCTGGCCGGCCTTCCCGCCCAGGGCATCTTTTTACAGGAGGATGGCCCCATGCAGGCTTTGGACAGGATTCGCACCCCGGAAAAAGGAAGCTCCCTTCCCAGGCAGCTTCTGCTTATGCTTCTATTCCTTTTCCTAGGGGCTGCCTTGGGAGCATTTTCCAAATATCTGGATTACCGCCAGGCCTCTCTCCCCGGCCCGCTGGGGGCCCTGAATGCCGCCCTGGACCTGCATAACTTTCTGGGCCAGCTGGCCCCCTGGCTTCTCCTGGGGGTTTGCATAGCCATATACAGCCCCAGGCCCCTTTGGGGGGCTGGCAGGGTATTTTGCTTTTTCCTGGGCATGGTAAGCAGCTACTATGCCTACTGCTATTTCATCGCCGGGTTCTTTCCTAGGGCCTATGCTGCCATCTGGTTCGGCCTGGCCCTTCTCTCCCCCTTTCTGGCCTACTTATGTTGGTATGCAAAGGGCCGGGGGCCCCTGGCCTTTCTTCTCTCCGCAGGGATACTGGGGGCGTTGCTATGCTGCACCCTGCATTGGGGCTGGCTGTATGTTTCCCTTCGCTCCGGCCTGCATCTCCTTTGCCTGGTGCTGGGGATTGCCCTTTTGCACAGATCCCCCAGGGAAACCCTGGCCCTATTGGGGGCGGCCCTGCTAATCGCCCTGGCCCTGGGCTGGCTGCTGCCCTTTTCCCTATAGGCGGAGCTTTGGTCATGCAGGCAAAAGGCCCCTTTGCACCCTTTGGGCCAACAAAGACCCGGCGGGGGCGGCGTGTTTCACGTGGAACAATTCGCTTCCCCAGGAAAATTCACAGATTGGAAATGGCAATGGCCCCCGGGATATGATATATATAGAAGGAACCCCTTCTCCACCCAAGCCTACAGGAGAGGGATAAAGGAGGAATTATTTATGAAGATCCGCTTCTTCATCAGCCTTGGCCTGTGCCTTTGCCTGGCCCTGACGGGCTGCAGCCAGGTAGCTGCCCCGGCGGAGGAAGAACCCACCCCCGCCATTACCCAGGCCCCCAGCAGCCCCCTCCCCCAGGAGAGCGCCGCCCCCACGGAGGAGCCTGCGGCCCAGGAGACCCCCCAGGGGGCCCTGCCCGCCTCCACGGATAGCCTGCGGCCCTATCAATTCGCGGCCCTGGCCGGTGGCCAGGCCTACTGGTGTACCGGTTATGGGGTGCTGGCCCTTCAGGCGGATGGAACCCACAGCCTGCTTTCCGATGTAAAGGGCCGCTGCCCCGTTCTTCTGGAGGGGAGCCTATATGTGGTGGAAGATCAGACGGATACCACGGAAGATGTGCCCTACCCTGTGCCGACAGACGCGGTTACCGGCAGCCGCATCCTTCGCCTCTCCCTATCCGGCGGGGAGGAGCCGGAAGAGATCTATGCCGGCCCTTACATCAGCCAGCTGTATGGCCGGGATGGGCGCCTGTATTTCACCACCACCCAGGGAGAGGGCCTGACGGAAGCCGGCGGCCTCTTTTCCATCGACAGCAAGGGGGCGGATGAACGGCTCCTGGCCGAGGACTGCATCCAGCTCCACTGCGTACAGGATGGTTACGTATATTTTGAGGGCATTTATGCGGAGAATGCAGCCCTTTGCCGGGTCTCCCTTTCCGGCGGAGAGAGCGAGGCCCTTTACAGCGGCGAAGGCATCGCCTATACGCCCCTGGTTTACGAGGGGGCCGTATATTATATCAATCTGGATATCATGAACCCGGAAGCGGAAAACGCCAATGCCATCATGGCCCTGCAGGGGGAAGAAAGCGTACCCCTGGGGGAAGAGAAAGCCCAGGAGCTGCTGGGGATCTTTGATGGAAATCTCTATTACCTGCGCCCCGCCGCAGAAGAGGGCCTGCCCAGCCTCTGCCGCCTGCCCCTGGCCGGCGGCAGCCCGGAGGTGCTGGCCCAGGATGTGATGGAGGTGGCTGCCCTGGATGGGGACTATGCCCTTTACAGCGAAGAAGCGCCCCTGCTCATGGCAGGAAGCCTGAACCTGCTGGAGCTTGCTACCGGCAGCATTGCTGCCACCCTGGCCGTAACCGACGTTGTGGAAGGCCAAGGCTAGTCCTGCGCGGACGGCGATAGCGCGCGCAGAGGTTCGTGGGAAACGTTGGTTTGTGCCCGCGCCATTCGTTAAGTGCCGCCGGGGCCCTGGATTGTAGGCCCCGGCTTTATCAAGCCTTGCGGGAGCGAAGCCTTATTCCGCTGGAAGCAGCCGCATATGCCGCCGGGCAAGGTTCGGCTTGCCCGGCTTTGGCGGAGGGAAAAGGAAGGCCGGCGAAGGCCCGGCGGGGGGCGGCGGGTGCGCAAAGCGCACACAAAGGAGGGCCCGGGGCGTAGCCCCGGGCCCTCCTTTGGTTTGGCGGCCCTTGGGGCCGCCAAACGCCGCCGCCCCGGATCCTGCGCGGACGGCGATATTCGCGCGCGTAGGCTGGCGGGCAGCCTGCCGCAGTGCCCGCGTCTTTCCTTAAGAGCCGCCGGGGGCCTAGATTATGGCCCCCGGCTTTTTCCATAGGCAAAAAGAAACGCTGGCAGAAATACGCGGGGGCGGCGGCGCTTCGCATACAGGGCTCCGGGATGCAAGCATCCCGTGACCCATTTGCGAAGGGGAGGGGCCGGCAAAACCGGCCCCTCCAGGAGCGCTTCGCGCTCCCGCCGCCTTTTGCAAAAATACACCCCTCCGCCGTGGATAATCTCCAGCCGGGAAAGACGGAATGGCCTTGTCTTGGCCCCTGGGGGAATGCTATAATCAGGGTTGCAACAAATTTGCGTTTTTTTGCATACTATAATGCAGCGGCGCATAATTTATTTGAAAGGCGATTGCGATGACCAAAACCATCCTTTTGACCGGCGGCGGCACCGCCGGCCACGTCACCCCCAATCTGGCCCTTCTGCCCCAGCTCCGGGCAGAGGGTTATGCCATCCATTATGTGGGCACGGCGGAGGGAATCGAAAAAACCCTCCTGGCCGGAGAGCCGGATGTGGTCTATCATGTCATAACCGCCGGCAAACTCAGGCGGTATTTCTCCCTGAAAAATCTTGCGGACCCTTTCCGGGTGCTCAAAGGAATCTGGCAGGCCCGGCGAATCGTCCGGCAGGTGAAGCCGGATGTGGTATTCTCCAAGGGGGGCTTCGTATCCGTGCCGGTGGTGGTGGCAGCCCATTCCAAGGCCCCGGTGATCACCCATGAATCCGATTATACCCCGGGCCTGGCCAATAAGATCGCCGCCCGCTTTGCAGACACGGTCTGCGTCACCTTTGAGGATACTCTCCAGTATGTAGGGCCCAAGGGCGTATTTACGGGCACGCCCATCCGCCATACCCTCTACGAAGGCAAGGCGGAAAAAGGCCTGGCCTTTACAGGCTTTACCGGTAAAAGACCCATCCTCCTTTCCATGGGGGGCAGCCAGGGGGCCCAGGCCATTAACGAAGCCCTGCGGGAGGCCCTGCCCCGGCTCAGCAAAACCTATGATATCATCCATCTCTGCGGCAAAGGAAAGGTGGACCCCAATATCCAGAATGCAGCCTATCGCCAGTATGCATACATCGGCCCGGAGCTGCCGGATCTTTTCGCCTGCGCGGATTTCGTTCTATCCCGGGCAGGGGCCAATGCCGTATTCGAATTTCTGGCCTTGGCAAAGCCCGCCCTGCTGATTCCCCTGCCCCTTTCCGCCAGCCGGGGCGACCAGATCCTCAATGCCAATTATTTCGCCCGCAAGGGCTATGCCATGCTCCTGGAGCAGGAAAAGCTGACGCCGGATTCCCTGGTGGAAGCCCTGGATACCCTGTATGAAAACCGGCTCCAGTTCATCTCCACCATGACCAGCGACCCCCATGTGGACGGTACGGAGGAAGTGCTGGCCATCATCCGCCAGGCAGCGGAGCGGGGCAAACAGGGATAGGAGGCACCCATGCTTACAAAAGAAGAAACAGCCCGCCGCCTGGCCCTGCCCAACGGCCCGGAAAATCTGATGCAGGATGCGGCGCAGGCCTTTGACCCGGCCTGGGCCCTTTTTCTGGAGGGAAATGCAGGGGCCTGCGCCTTTCTCTGCCGCTGCGCCAAAGGGAAGGCATACCGCCAGGCCATAGAGGCCCGGCTGGGCCCCGGCCGGGAAGCACTCCATGCCGCCCTGACAGCCCCCGCTCCCAAGCTGCGGAAAAACGCTGCCCGGCTCTGCGGCATCCTGGGCCGGGAAAAGGACGCCCCCGCCCTCATAGCCGCCCTTTCCCAGGAGGGGCAGCGGTTCGTCCGGCCCTCCCAGATTTTAGCCCTGGGAAGCCTGGGCGGGGAGAATGCCCAGGCTTTTCTCGGCGGCTATCAGGTGGAGCCCCCCCGCCAGCCGGGGGAAGAGGCCCACGCAAAAGCAGAGGCCCAGGCCCTGGAAACCGCCCGCCGGGCATTGCTGCGGCCAGAGAAGCATAGCTTTACCAGCCTACCCTTTCCCGTGGAGGTGGAGCTGCGCTGCCCCCAGGGCATGGGCCAGGTTCTGGCCCAGGAGCTGCGGGCATTGGGCTATACCCCTGCAGCTGTCCATCGCGCCAGCCTGCGGCTGCACACGGCGGACCTAAGGGGGCTTTACCGGGCCCGGCGGTTCTTCCAGCTTCTTTTACCCCTTTCCGCCGGCATCCCCCTGGAAGCCGGGGCTTTAGCCCGGCGGGCTGCCGGGGCGCTGGAGCGCATCCTCCCCACCTGCCATGCAGGAGCAGGGCCCTTTGGCTACCGCATCGAGCTGAAGGGCCAGGCGCTGGACCGGGGTCCCCTGGCCCGAGCCATAGCATCTAAGCTGGATGGCCCCCTGCTTTTGAATGCGCCGGGGGATTATGAGGTGGAGCTGCGCATCGAGGCCCGGGAGAAGGGGCGGGCCAATCTTTATGCCCGGCTCATGACCCTACAGGACGACCGCTTTGCCTACCGGCTATCCTCCCTGCCCGCCAGCATGCACCCGGCCACGGCGGCGGCGGTGCTGGGCTTTGCCGGGAAGTATCTTACCCCCAATGCCCGGGTGCTGGACCCCTGCTGCGGCAGCGGCACCTTCCTAATCGAGCGGCACTTCCTGTCCCCCTGCGCCGCCCTGACGGGGGTGGATATTTCCCAGCAGGCGGTGGCCATCGCCCGGGCCAATGGTGCGGCAGCCCAATGCCCTGCCCGGTTTATTGCCAAGGACTGCCTTTCCTTCGCCGCCCAAACCCCTTACGATGAGGTTATTGCCAACCTGCCCTTTGGCAACCGGGTAGGCAGCCATAAGGACAACCTGGCCCTTTATGCCGGCATTCTGGACAGGCTCCCCCAATGGCTCCGGCCCGGGGGCATCGCCATTCTTTACACCATGGAATACACCCTCCTCAAATCCCTTCTGCGGGAGCGGCCGGGCCTGGCCCTGCAGGCCCAGGCCCGTACCGAGGCCGGAGGCCTGCTGCCTACTATCTTCATCCTCCAGGCCCTACGCGGGCAGCGATAGTCGCGCGGTCCTGCGCGGACGGCGATATTCGCGCACAGACGGCGGTGGGAAACGCTGGCTCCTGCCCGCGCCTATCGCATGTATCCGCCCGGCCCCGTAGATTATGGGGCCGGGCTTTCTCCTTCCCCGCCCAGGCGGAAGGGCGCCCCTTACCAACCGCCTTCCCTGCCGCCGGGGGCCATAGGCCTTGGCCCCCGGCTTTTGCCATAGGCAAAAAGAAACGTTGGCGGAGACCCGGGGGCGGCGGCGCTTCGCATACAGGGCTCCGGGATGCCAGCATCCCGGAGCCCTTTTGCGAAGGGGAGAGGCCGGCAAAACCGGCCCCTCCAGGAGCGCTTCGCGCTCCCGCCGCCGCCCCCTCCGCCGGAATTTTTGCAAACCTGCCTTTTGGGCCACAAGCGACGGAAAAAGCAAGGGGCTGCTCAAGGAGAACAAGGAAGCTCCAGGGCTTCTTAGCGCGCCAAAAGGCTCCCTTGTATAAAAGGAGCTGTCAGCTTTGCTGACTGAGGGATTGTAGCGGCTGGAGCTCTGGCGAGCGCTTTTATAGAGCAGTTGCGTCTACAACCCCTCAGGCACGGCTATAGGCCGCGCCAGGGCAGTTCGCAATACTCGCCCTGCGTCGGCTCCTCGGGCCTTTCCTAGCCCTCCTTTGCCCACTGGCTTCCAGCAGGAAAAAAAGCCCCTCTTTCCTGATGCAGGGGTTTGTGCTATGCTAAAGGCTAGAGTATACTGGCGTTTTTCGCCGGAAAGGAATGGTTGTTTTATGCGCACCTTCCAGGATATGCGGGGGGAGGAAGCCCTTACCTATGGGGTGAGCCTCCTGTGCCGCAGCACCCTGGCCGGGGAAGACCCGGCCATAGGGGGCCTTTTGCGGATGTTTCTCTCCCTGCTGGAGCGGGATCTGCCGGCGGCGGTCCGGGCGTATCATGACGTTACCGCCCTGTTGATAAAAAGCCAAGCCCGGCGGGTCAGCGGGGATCTGTGGGTGGATTACCTGCTGCACCTGGCGGTCCATGGGGAATATCCTTTTGCCCGCATGGCTGCCGCCGGCCGGGTGGAAGAGGCCCTACAGGTGCATTTTAAGGAGGAGCTTTCCCTCCTGGGTGCCCTTTCCAGGCTCCGGAGCCAGGATGTGGCCCGCTTCACCCGGGAGGCTCAGCAGGCCCTGAGCCTTCGGCCCCATACGGGGAAGGATGCCATCTCCGCCGCAGCAACGGCCCTGTGGGGGGGCAACAGCGCCCCCAGCCGCCCCCGGGAGGAGGAGCCGGAGCCCCCCGCGCCCTCCCCCTTCAGCCGGGCTCCCTTTGCCTTTACCCCCTGGCATTATGGGGAGCCGGGGCTGCCGGATTCCTTTGCGGCGGATGAAGCCCTGGAAGAGGTATATCTGCGCCTGCTCTCCGCCGGGGACTGGGGGGACCTGGCCCAGGATCTGTATAATTTCTTCGCCAGCTATGGCACCGGCCCCTTCCTGGCCCACCGGGCCTTCCGCCTGGAGGAAGGGCGCCTCCTGCCCCTGCCCGCCGCCGCCCTGGCTCCCCTGGTCCCTACCAGCCTATATGAAGGGGAACGGGTGGCCCTGATGGAAAATACCATCCGCTTCATGCGGGGGGAAAAGGCGCAAAACGGCCTGCTTTATGGAGGCCGGGGCACGGGAAAGACCGCCCATGTCCTCACCCTGCTCCATGAGCTGCCGGAAGCCCGGCTGGTGCTGGTGAGCCGGGGCGCTTCCCCCCAGGCCCTCCGGGCCCTGCTGGAGCGGCTCCAGGGCCAGCCCCTCCGCTTCCTGGTGCTGCTGGATGATGGGGCGGAAAAGGATCTTTACAGCCTCTCTGCCCTGGTCTGCGGGGGCCGGCTCCAGCCGGAAAACGTCCTCTTCTACGCCACCGCCCAGGAAGCCCTGGCGCCCCCGCTTTTCACCCTTCGCCTGGCCTTCCCCTATCCCAGCCTTTCGGACTTTACCCGGCTGGTGCGGGAGCTGGTGGAGGCCGCGGGCCTGCGGCCGGATCCCCAGGCCATCCATGCCGCCTGCGTGGATTACCAGGTGGATGCCCGGGATAGGCTCACCTTCCAGGGGGCGGAAATGCTGGCGGAGGCCTATAAATAGCCCCCTTTCCTTTATTCGGCTGGGGAAAGGGTTTTTCGCCGGGCGGATCTGTGCTATAATATGGTTTCAGGGCCAGCCCCGGGAAGGCCCGGAAGAAGCCCTGCAGCTCGCCGCCCGCCAGCGTCTGCGCGCGCTATCGCCGTCCGCGCAGGACCGCAAGGCCGGAAAAAGCCCGGCCCCATGGCCAACGGGGCCGGGCGGCTACAAGCGAAGGGCGCGGGCACTGACAATGGTTTCCCACAAACGTCCGTGCGCGAATATCGCCGTCCGCGCAGGACCTGGGTATTTTTTTATAGGAGGTTCCCATGCAGATTTACAACACCATGTCCCGCAAAAAAGAAGAGCTCGTCCCCCTGAAGCCTGGGGAGATCAGCATGTATGTCTGCGGCCCTACGGTGTATAACTATTTCCATATCGGCAATGCCCGGCCCTTTGTGGTTTTCGATACCCTGCGCCGGTATCTGGAGCACCAGGGCTATAAGGTGAACTTCGTCCAGAACTTCACCGATATCGACGATAAGCTCATCCGCAAGGCCCGTGAGGAGGGCTGCACCGTCCAGGAAATTGCAGACCGGTATATAAAGGAATATTATATCGATGCAGACGCCCTGGGGGTGGAGCGGGCCACCTGCAACCCCCGGGCTACGGAGCATGTGCCCCAGATCATCGCCCTGGTCCAAACCCTCATCGATAAGGGCCACGCCTATGCTACGGATAACGGGGACGTATATTTCTCCGTCCGTTCCTTCCCGGGCTATGGCAAGCTTTCCGGCCAGTCCATCGACGACCTGGAAAGTGGCGCCCGCATCGACCCTACGGAGCAGAAGCGGGACCCTCTGGATTTTGCCCTTTGGAAGGGGGCCAAGCCCGGGGAACCTGCCTGGCCCACCCCCTGGGGCATGGGCCGGCCTGGCTGGCATATTGAATGCAGCGCCATGAGCATGGAGCTGCTGGGCCCTACCTTCGACATCCATGCCGGGGGCCAGGACCTGATCTTCCCCCATCATGAAAACGAAATCGCCCAGAGCGAGGCAGCTACGGGCAAGCCCTTTGCCCGCTACTGGATGCACAATGGCTATATCAATGTGGATAACCAGAAGATGAGCAAATCCCTGGGGAACTTCCGGCTGGTGCGGGATATTTCCCAGGAGTTCGACCTGGAAGCCGTGCGCCTCTTCCTCCTGGGGACCCATTACCGGAACCCGGTGAATTTCTCCCGAGAGCTGGTGGAGCAGAGCGAAACCGCCCTGACCCGCCTGCGCACCGCCCGGGAGCGGCTGCGGGAGGCGCCCATTGGCCCCGCTACGGAGGAGGATGCCGCCTTTATGGAGGCTGTGGATCAGCACCGGGCCGCCTTCTATGCCGCCATGGATGATGACCTGAATACGGCGGATGCCCTGGGGGCCCTTTTTGACTTCGTCCGGGCCCTGAATACCTTCGATTCCACCCCCCATAGCCAGGAAGCACTGGATAAGGCCGCCAAGCTCTTTGACGATATCGCCGGCATACTGGGCATACTCCAGCATGAAAAGGCCCAGGAATTCCCCCAGGCGGCCCTGGACCTGCTATCGGAACGGGCGGCAGCCCGCAAGGCCAAGGACTGGGCCCGGGCGGACGCTATCCGGGAAGAGCTGAAGGCCATGGGCTTTGCCGTGGAGGATAGCAAGGAAGGCGCCAAGCTGAAAAAGCTGTAATTTCCGGCGGGCCTGTTCAAGTAGACCCTTCCTTTTCCCTCGCATAAGCTGCCTTGCCCCTTTTCGCCGCCATTTGTACATTTTAGGTGAAGGGGAATGGCCGGATGCCCCCAAAGAAGGCTCCCTTGTGTAAAGGGGGCGGAGCCGAGCGCCGCCTCGTCGGGCCAAAGTCCGCTTAGTTCCGCTTCCGCCTGCAAGGCGAAAGCTCCACCCGCTCCCTTGGCCCTCCCCTACCGCAAAAGGCCGTCGCTGCACCTTCGCTGCTCGGTTGCAAGCGCCCTCGCGACGCTCCGCCTTGCTTTGGGCCTTTTGCGGTGGCGGAAGCCCAGTGAGCAAGGGAGTGCGAGGATGGCCCCTCGGGGCCGACGCTGCGCGACCATTGCGAACTGCGCTGTCAGCTTTGCTGACTGAGGGATTGTAGACGAGAGGGTTTTAACCAGCGCTTTTATAGAGCTGCTGCCTTTACAACCCCTCAGTCGCGGCTTAAGGCCGCGCCAGCTCCCCTTACACAGGGGCGCCTTTTTTGGGGGGGCGCCCCAATCCCAAAATATAAACCACACAACCAAACTAAGCTGACTTCACAAGGGGGCGGAGCCGAGCGCCGCCAGTGGCAGATGAAGCGAGGCGGAATTCCTTCCAAAAGGCTCCCTTGTGTAAAGGGAGCTGTCATGGCCTAAAGCCATGACTGAGGGATTGTAGACGCAACAGCTCTATAAAAGCGCTGGCCAGAACCCCAGCCGCTACAATCCCCCAATCCGCTTCGCGGACAGCCCCCTTTACACAAGGAGGCCTTGCGAGCGGGCATCCAGCCCTTCCCCTTCACCCAAAAGGCTCCTCT
>CALVLF010000037.1 GCA_944336625.1 uncultured Clostridia bacterium | reverse complement strand
GACTGCGCCCGCTTTGGCAATGCTACCGCCTCCCTTTGCGTAGAGGGCCGGGGCGGCATACGCTCCATGCCCGCCCTGGATGCCATCCTGCGGCGTATGGAATAGACCGCCAGAATCCCGCAAAAAGAAGGGAGATCTTGCTTTAAAAATTCTCTCGCAATATGCCCCTATGGGCAGCAGGAATTCAGAATAAAAATGGAGGGATTTTATGCAAACAGCACTTTTGGGGGCCCTTCTCATCGGCCTCGTTTTTTTCGTTTTATACCGGCAAGGTATTCTGTCCACAAATGCTACCCGAGCAGCTGCATTCACTGGCTCCATTTGGGGAAAGGACAGCTGCCAGGCCCGCTTTACTGCCTGCACCGGCTATCGCAAGCGCGTCATCCATTTCCCTGAAAGCAAAGCCTATGCCTTTGCTCTGGATGCAGAGCTGCTGGCCGGCGAGCTATCTGTACAGATTCTGGATTCGCAAAACGAGCCCCTTATAACCTTAACCCCCCAGTCGCCCAAGGGGAGCCTGGCCGCGGATGCGCATAAGCGATATACCATCGTATTTACCTTTCAAGCGGCCACGGGAAGGTATAGGCTAAAGTGGAAATAAAGGCATCTATACAAAAATATCCCCGGCATTGCCGGGGATATTTGCTTAATCCATGGCCTACAGATTGAAGAACTCCCGCTCCGCATCCAGCCAGCTGTTGTCCGGGTCCATGGTCCGGCAGAGGATACGGTCCTCCGGGGTCATGCCGCCCATATCATGCTCGGTGGAGTAGACGGTGCTCTTGTTGGCGTAATTATGCCGGCCATAGTCCACCATGCCCCACATAGCGCCTTTTTCCAGGTAATGCATGGTAACCAGGTTGAAGCCCAGGGCTTTAATATCCTCCAGCTCTACCTCCGGCACGCCATTGACGGATTCTACATCGGGATACATCTTCCAGCCGGGGAGCCGGGCAGCTACCTGCTTGCATTCCTCGATGTTGTACATCCGGTTGATCAGGGTCATGGGCGCGCCCAGGTCCGCTGCCCGTGCGCAGCGCTCAATTGCCTCTTCCAGGCCATAGAGCGGACGGCACTCCGTCCGGGCGATGAGCAGGCAATCCGTTCCTTCGATGGCAGCCAGCGCGGCCTTTACCTTGGCCAGCCAGTGCTCCGTGGGGAATACGCTGTAGGGTTTGCCGCCGTGCTGCTTGGCATAGCCCAGCCGCTGCCAGCCCCGGATGCCCATGCCGTCATCCAGGGTAAAGCCCTTGGCGCCGGCCCGGACCAGACGCTCTACATTATGATATACCTGGATGGGGCTGTCGCCATAGCCCTCGTCAAAGTCCACCAGCACGGGCACGGAAGCATAGGCGGCTACCCGCTCCGTTACCCACAGGAGCTCATCCACCGTCATAATGCCCAAGTCCGGCGTGCCGATATTGCTGGCGGCCACGGCGGCGCCGCTGAGCAGCACGGATTTAAAGCCGGCCATCTCTGCCGCTTTGATGGAGTAGCAATCCCATACGCAAGGGCAAAACTCCTGCCCCTCCTTGAGCAGTTCGAACATAGACGGAACGGTTTTTTTCTTCATAAGTAATTCCTTTCCTACGGCAGTTCTTATGCCGTATTGCGTCCTTATTATATATGGCTCAGGCTTCCCGAAGCCACTTAACTAGCTCATCATCGGTGCACATGATCTGATGGGTATCGCTCAGGGCATGGTAAACCCCCTTGGTATAGTCAATACCCATCTCCTTGGGATCATAATGGACGGATTCCCGCTTGCGAACCGCCCGGGGATTGGGCTCCGGCACGGCGGACAGGAGGGACTTGGTATAGGGGTGAACGGGGTTGTTGAAGATATCGTCCGTGGTTCCCGCCTCTACAATATGGCCATAGTGCATAACGCCGATCTTATCGCTGATGTATTTCACCAGGGAAAGGTCGTGGGCGATGAACAGATAGGTAACCCCCAGCTCATCCTGCAAATCCCGCATCAGGTTCACCACCTGGGCCTGGATGGAAACGTCCAGGGCGCTGATGCACTCGTCAGCAATGACCAGCTCAGGCTGCATAATCAGCGCCCGGGCGATGCCGATGCGCTGGCGCTGGCCGCCGGAAAACTGGTGGGGATAGCGGGTGGCATGTTCCCGGGAAAGGCCCACCTTTTCCATAATGGAATAAACCTTTTCCTCCCGGTCCTTCCGGTTTTCATAAAGGTGGTAAACATCCAGCCCCATGGCGATGATGTCGATAACCTTTTTCCGGGGATTCAGGCAGCTCATGGGGGCCTGGAAGATCATCTGCATGTTGGTGCGCAGGTGCTTGGTGGTCTCTGCGTCCAGATCGCCGCTGATCTCCCTGCCGTCGAAACGGACGGAGCCGGAGGTAATATCATAGAGCCGGATAATGGAGCGGCCGGCAGTGGATTTGCCGCTGCCGCTCTCCCCCACCAGACCGTAAGTCTCCCCCCGCTTGATGCTGAAGGAAATGCCGTCTACAGCCTTGACCGTATAGGTGCGGTTCATGCGGAAATATTTCTTCAGGTCGGTAACCTCCAGGAGCAGGTCGTTCTGCTTTGCTTGGGACATTGCTTCCATTTTAGCCTACCTCCTTGAGCATCTTGTCGATCTTATCCCGCAGGGATTGGGGCATTTCCTGCTTGGGTGCATCGGGATGGCAGAGCCAGGACGCGCAGTAATGCTCCCCCTTGATATGGAACAGGGGCGGCTCCTGCTCGAAATCGATCTTCATGGCGAAGGGATTCCGGGGAGCGAAGGGATCCCCCTGTACCTTTTCCATCAGGTTTACCGGGTTGCCAGGGATGGCAAAGAGCCGCTTGCTGTCGGTAGAAAGGTCCGGCATGGAGGAAAGCAGGCCCCAGGTATAGGGATGGCGGGGGTCGTAATAGATATCCTCAATCGTACCCCGCTCCACGATGCGCCCGGCATACATGACGCATACATAATCCGCTACCTTGGCCACTACCCCCAGGTCATGGGTGATGTAGATAACCGTCAGGTCCCGCTCCCGCTGGAGCTTTTTGATCAGCTCCAATATCTTCCACTGGATGGTTACATCCAGGGCTGTGGTGGGCTCGTCGCAGATGAGCACGTCCGGGCTGCAGGCCAGGGCGATGGCGATAACCACCCGCTGCCGCATGCCGCCGGAAAGCTGGTGCGGATACTGCTTGAAGCGCTTCTCCGGCTGGTCAATGCCCACCTCTTCCAGCAGCTGGAGGGTTTTTGCCTTTGCTTCCTCATGGGGAATATGATAGTGGTCGATCATGCCCTCCATAATCTGCTTGCCGATGGTAACGGTGGGGTTGAGGGAGGTCATGGGGTCCTGGAAGACCATGGCAATATGCTTGCCGCAGATGGTCTTACGCACCTCGCCCTCGCTCATCTTGGCCACGTCTACGGTTTTGCGCTGGCCAGCATCGTCGGTATAGGTGAAATTGATCTCGCCGCTCTCGATGGTTTCGTTGGTGCTGCGGATGCCCATCATGCATTTGGCGGTGACGGATTTGCCGCTGCCGCTCTCCCCTACGATGGCCACCGTATCCCCTTTGTACAATTCGAAATCCAGGCCCCGGATGGCGTTAAAGCGGCCATGCATGGTCTGAAAGGAGACTACCAGGTTTTTTATCGTCAATATCGCTTCGCGTTCCATATTCGTCGCCTCACATCTCTTTCATGGTCGGGTCGAAGGCATCCCGGAGGCCATCGGCAAACAGGTTGAAGCTGATCATCAGCAGGCCCAGCACCGTTACGGGGATAATCACCAGGAAGGGATATACCAGGAAGGACTGATAGCCCGTGCTGATCAGGGAGCCCAGGGAAGCCATGGGTGCGCGGACACCCAGGCCGATGAAGGCCAGGTAGGACTCAGTAAAGATTGCGCTAGGGATGGAGAACATGCTCATGATCACCACCTGCCCCAGTACGTTGGGCACAATCTCCTTGAAGATGATTTTGATATTGCTCACCCCAAGGGTGCGGGCGGCCAGGACATATTCCTGCTCCTTCTGCTTAAGCACCTGGGCGCGGCAGACCCGGCTCATAGGAATCCAGCCGCTGATAAGTAGAGCCAGAATGATGGATACCATGCCCGGCTCCAGTACCAGAGCGAAAAGGGTAATGATTACCAGCTGCGGGATGCCGTTGATGACCTCCACAATGCGCTGCATGATAAAGTCTACCTTACCGCCGAAATATCCGGAGATCAAGCCGTAGCTCATGCCAATCAAAAGATCTATAGCTACAGCTAATATGGCAATCAGCAGAGAAATCCGAGTGCCGTTCCACAGACGGGTCCAAAGATCCCGGCCAAAGGAATCCGTGCCGAAGTAATGGTATACATCATCGTCCAGGCCCCGGGCCGCATACTGATCCTCTCCCCGGGAAGTGCCATCGAAAATTCCAATATTCTCCAGAATGGGCATCTTGGGGGGCAGATAGTTATTGTCCAGATCCTGTTCCTTATAGGAATAAGGCGAAAAAATAGGGGCAAAGATAGCCAGCAGAACGATCAGTATGATAAGCACCATACCAATGATAGCGCCCTTGTTCTTAAACAATCGCTTAAAAACATCCTGGCTAAAGGTTGTATTGGTATAGGTTGCGGAGGCAGCGGCTTTGTTTACGTCCGCATGGACGAATTCGAACTCGCCCGGCGCAATGCTGGGAATGTTGTTCTGTTCACTACTCATTGGGCTTTACCTCCCGCTACGCGGATTCGCGGATCGATCAATCCATAAAGGATATCCACAACCAGCATGATGACGATGTGCAGGAAACTATATACCAGCGCCACCGCCAGGATCACGTTATAGTCGTTATTCTGTATGCCGGAAAGAAGCAGCTGCCCCAGGCCCGGCACGCCAAAGATCTGCTCCACCACCACGCTGCCCGTGATGATACCAACGGTCAGGGGAGCTACTACGGTGATGATGGGCACCAGGGTATTGCGCAGGGCATGGCGAAGAATGAGCTTGCGCTGGGCAATGCCCTTTGCCTTAACCAGCAGGATATAGTCGCTGTTCAGGCAGTCTACCATCTCGCTGCGGGCATAGCGGGCCATGGTGGCGATAATATACATGGATAGGGAGATGGTGGGAAGGATACTGGAATTGATAGGATCCTTCATAGAATATTGAATGGGGAACCAGCCCAGCCGGAAGGCGATAAAGTAGGCCAAGAACAGGGCAAATACATAGGCGGGCACGCTGAACCCCAATACGGAGAATACCGTTGCCGTGGTATCGATCCAGGTATTTTTCCTTAAGGCAGCAATGATGCCCCAGGTGAGGCCCACGATAACGCCCAGGATAATGGCCTGCACGCCGATGCGGATGGTAACGGGCAAGCGGGTAGCCAGCAAGGTATTTACAGGCATGTCCTTGGCAATGGTATAGGAAATGCCGAAATCGCCATGGAGCAGGTTATTTACATAAATAGCAAACCGAGTAAAAAAGGGCTCATCCAGGCCATATTTCGCCTCCAGAAGGGCAACCTGGGTTTCATTCAACTTTTCATTATTAAACGGGGAGCCTGGCAGAAACTCCATTAGAAGGAATAGAATGAATACGATGGCAAACAATGTCACAACGGACATAACCACCCGCTTACAAACATATTTCAGCATTTCTCTGCATATCTCCTTTGTGCGGACAACAGGGGGTGGATGGGCAGCCCGGATTGAAAGCCCGAAAACAAGGGGGCCGGGAAAATCCCGGCCCCAACCGTTCCGGTCACATGTTTCCGGATGCACGCCAGGCGCGTGTATTAGTCATCCATGGTAACGATCCGGTAGTTGTAGGTCACGCCCACGTTCCGGACATCCAGGTTATGGATGGCGGGGTTGATGAGGACGGCCAGGCCATTCTGGTATACGGGGAATACGCCCACGTCGGTATCCAGAAGCAGGGCTTCCGCGTCCTTGAGCACCTGCCAGCGGCCTTCCGCGTCAGCGGCCAGGGAACCGGTCTTGGTCTCGGTGATCATCTCGTCATACTCCGGATTATTGTAGCCACCCCAGTTATAGGAAGCGTCGCTCTTAAGCAGCTCCAGGAAGGCCAGAGGATCCTTGTAGTCCGGGCCCCAACGGAAGAGGAAGAGATCGAAGTCGCCGTTCTGGCCCCGCTCAATAGCGTTTTGCTTGGGCTGGGTATCCAGAAGGATGGTAACGCCAGGGAGGTTCTCCTCGATCTGGGCGGCAATGTACTCGGATACGGCGATAGATACGGTATCGTCATAGTGGGTCAGCTCCAGCTCCAGGCTGTCGATGCCCAGCTCCGCCTTGGCAGCTTCCCAATAGGTAGCAGCTTCCTCGGCGTTGTAGTTGAGGTAAGTGGGGGAAGTATCGCGGAACTCCTTACCATCGGGGCCTACACAGAGCTTATAGCCTACCAGGAAATTGGCAGCTACGGCGCCGTTCTTCATGACCTGATCCGCAATGGCTTCCTTGTTATAAGCCAGGGCCAGGGCACGGCGGAGGTTTGCATTCTGCAGGTACTCATTGTTGGCGATGTTGGGCATGATGTAGGCCACGTGTACTTCCTGCACCTTGGAGAAGGCCGGGTCGTTCTCATACAGGTCTACCAGCTCGCCGCTGATCTCCGCAAAGTCCACCTCACCGCTCTGGAAGAGCATGGCGGCGGTCTGCTGATCGGTTACGGTGCGGAAGTTGATCTCATCGATGTCGATGTTTTCCGCGTTCCAGTAAGTCTCGTTCTTGGTAACGGTTACGTTGTTGGCATAGTCCCAATAGGTGAGGACATAGGGCCCGCAGGAGATGATGCTCTCGGGGGTCTTGCCGTAGTTATCGCCCTGGGCCTCTACAAACTCCTGATTCAGGGGCATGAAGGAGCAGCGGATAAGCATGGCGGTGAAGAAGGGAACCACATGGTCCAGCTCAACCACCAGGGTCTTATCGTCCACAGCGGTGACGCCCAGCTCAGAGGGGTCCATCTCGCCGTTGATGATGGCCTCGGCGTTCTTGACGCCGGCGGTCACCAGCTCGTAGTTATACTGAGAAGCGGTAGCGGGGTCCGCGTTGCGCTGCCAGGAATAAACGAAGTCCGCAGCGGTGACGGGGGTGCCGTTGCTCCACTGGGCATCCCGGAGGTGGAAGGTGTAGGTAAGGCCATCTTCAGAAACATCCCAGCTCTCTGCCATGGTGGGAACCAGGTTGCCATCGGCATCCAGGGTTACCAGGCCATCAAAGAGGGTAGCGATCACTTCCAGGGATACGCCATCGCTGTAAGCATGCTGATCCAGGCCAACCAGGGGGCCGGTCTTAGCAACGGTGATGGACTTGATCTCGCCGGAATCAGCGGAAGCCTCCGTCTCCTCCGTGGAAGGGGCGGCGGTTTCGGTTCCATCGGTAGCAGGAGCAGCAGTTTCCGTGCTGTCAGCGGGGGTGCTGGCGCAGCCGGCGAACGCAGCAACTGTCATGCAAAGAGCAAGCAGCAACGCTACGACTTTTGCTGTACGTTTCATGTTACATTCCTCCAAATTAGTTTTATATATCCGCCTGAAATAATGGCGTCAATATACAGAATAGAAAGGGCATGGCGCCCGGCCAAAGAAGGCTTTCTGAAAGATAAGGGCAGTAGAGATTTCCCCCGGCTGCTCTTTCTGCATATGATTATAAAAACCATTTTGTCGTTTGTCAATCGATTGCATAAATAATTTGGCAAAAAAAGCGCAAAAAAAGTTTTATTTATTGTGTTGCCACAATTTTGCCCCATTTTATTCCCAACGGTTGTGCTTAATTTGCTGCAATCGATGTCTATATGTCGGGTTTTCTACCCGCTTGCAAACCCAGTGTACCCTATATATAGATGTATCCCCCCGCTTTTGGGGTTGCATTATGAAAGAAGCCGCCTCCCCCGGCCATAGGGCCGAAATGGGAAAGCGGCAGGCTTGCTGCTTGTATCCCGGGAAATTTAGCCCTCCTGGGCAAAGCGTTCCCGGTTGATCCAAAGGCCCAGCGCCGGGTTGGGTATGAAGAAGATCTCTTCCCCATCCGGCAGGGTGTTATAGCCGTAAGTTAGGGTTTCCGGATTATAGCGGGCAGCCATGGCGTCGTAATCCGCCGCCTGGAAGCCCACGGAGCGGATCTCCTCCTGGCTGATGTTCTTCACGGCATAGGTGATGGTGAAGCGGCCGTCCGAGGAACCGTGGATCAGGTGGGCCGCAGCCCCCATATTATCCCGCAGGTCCTGGTTCTCCTGCTCGTTGAACTTCTCCAGGGTATGGAGCCGGCCCCGGTAGCCATACTTGCGGATGAGGGCATCCACCTGCATATCCTCGCCAAAGCGCTTAATGCCCGGCGCCAGTACCAGCAGCTCTCCCCCGTCCGCCATAGCCATACGGGTCCGGTAGACGGATTTGTTCCCCAGCCAGGTGGTGCGGAATTCGCTGGGATCCAGGTAGACCACGCATTTTTTCAATCCATGCTCTACGAAATCCATGTTCTTTTCCTGGGCCAGCTTGATGGCCGCCTCCAGGGCATCCCGCTCCTCCCCGATGAACAGGCCATGGGTATGGATCTGGCCCCCGGGTGCAGTGCACACCGTCAGCACGAAAAGCAGGGGCCGCTCTGCCAGGTATTTCTTCCAGGCATAGTCGAATACCTGCCGCACGGGGGTATGGTCCCGGCCCATCATTCGCTCCATGCCGTATACGGCCCCCAGCATATGGGACTTATTGATCATATCGCTGCCCCCTACGCCCACGAAGAGGTTCTTAGTATGACCTGCCATGCCAATGACCTCATGGGGCACAATCTGGCCTACGGAAAGGATCAGGTCGTACTTTTCATCCATTACCAGCCGGTTGATCTCCACCTGCATGGGCTCCTCCCAGAGGCCCTCGGAAATCTCCGCCAGAAAGTCGCTGCTGATCTCCCCCAGCTGCACTACATCATGCCGCCAGTCGTGGACGATGAAGCGCTCGAAGGGCACATCCCCGAACATGGCTGCTGCCTCTTCCCGCGTAACGGGCACATGGGTGCCCAGGGCAGGCAGGATATCCACTTCCACCCCCCGCTCCCGCAGCATATGGTAATAAATGTTGGTGATCAGGCCCGCATTGGAATGGAAGCGGGTGAAGTCTGGCGGGATGATGAGGACGTGCTTAAGATTTTTCCCTTCCAGGGAAGCTGCCAGCGCCCGGGCAATCTCTTCCCGGCTCAGTCCATTTTCATCTTTTGCATAGACAAAGTTTTTCATAAATAATTCCCCTGTTTCCCTTTCTTTGCTAAAAAAGGCCGCCGGGCCAGGCTTTCCCTGGGCCCGGCAGCCCTGCCGCAGCCTTTCCCGCCGGGCGGGAAAGGCCAGATTCCGCGGAGCTTAAACCCCGGAATAGGCGGAGAAACCGCCGTCGATGGGAAGGACGATGCCGGTAATGAAGGAGGCAGCCTCATTATTCAGCAGGAACAGCAGCCCGCCCAGGAGCTCCTCGGATTCCCCGAAGCGGCCCATGGGGGTAGCGGCCAGGATCTTCCCCGTCCGGGGGGTGGGCGTGCCGTCCGGATTGAAAAGGAGGGCGGCATTCTGCTTGGTCGAGAAGAAGCCCGGCGCAATGGCGTTGACCCGGATGCCCACCTTGCTGAAGTGAACGGCCAGCCACTGGGTAAAGTTGGAGATGGCAGCCTTGGCCCCGGAATAGGCAGGGATCTTGGTCAGGGGGGTATAGGCATTCATGGAGCTGATGTTCAGGATGTTGCAGCCTTCCCGGCCGATCATATCCTTGGCGAAAACCTGAGTGGGCACCAGGGTGCCGATGAAGTTCAGGTTGAATACGAACTCCACACCCTTCTGCTCCAGGTCGAAGAAGGATTTGGTATCCGCATCGATATCCCCCAGCTCAAAATATTCCTTATCCGTAGTGGCCCGGGGATTGTTGCCGCCGGCGCCGTTGATGAGGATATCGCAGGGGCCAAAGTCCTTTAGAACCTGCTGATGGCAGGCTTCCATGGAGTCCTTTTCCAGCACGTTGCACTTATAGGCCTTGGCAATGCCGCCATCCTGCTCAATGGCCGCAGCCACCTCCTGGGCAGCCTCCTCGTTCAGGTCCAGCACCGCCACTTTGGCCCCGGCAGCCGCCAGCGCCTTGGAGAACATGCCGCACAGGACGCCGCCTGCGCCAGTTACTACGGCAACCTTGCCGCTAAGATCTGTATGGATGGGAAGTTTCATGGTTTTGCGCCTCCTTTTCCCGCTTAAACCTGGTAGGTATTGGCCGTGGTGCTGCCGCCGTGGCCCGTCCAATTGGTATGGAAGAACTGGCCCCGGGGGGCGTCCGTGCGCTCATAGGTATGGGCGCCGAAATAATCCCGCTGGGCCTGCAAAAGGTTGGCCGGCAGGCTGGCGGTGATATAGCCATCGAAATAGGACAGGGCCGAGGAGAAGGCGGGCATGGGGATGCCGGCCTGCACCGCATAGGCCACCACTTCCCGCCAGGCCGGGACCCGCTCCCGGATAACCCCGGCAAAATAATCGTCCATCAGCAGGTTCTCAAGGCCAGGGTCCTTATCGTATGCATCCTTGATCTTCCCCAGGAATACGCTGCGGATGATGCAGCCCCCCCGCCACATCAGGGCGATGCCGCCATAGTTCAGGTTCCAGCCGTAGGTTTTGGCTGCAGCCCGCATGAGGGAATAGCCCTGGGCATAAGAGATGATCTTGCTGGCGTAAAGCGCCTGGCGAATCTTCTCGATGAAGGCGGCCTTATCCCCCTGGAAGGCGGGGATGGTCTTGGGGAAAAGCTTGGAAGCCTCCACCCGCTCCTCCTTCATGGCGGAGAGGCAGCGGGCGAATACGGCTTCCCCGATGAGGGTCAGAGGCACGCCCTCGTCCAGGGCGGCGATGCCTGTCCATTTTCCGGTGCCTTTCTGGCCCGCCGTATCCAGGATATGATCTACGGTAACCTCGCCCTTTTCATCCTTATAGCCCAGAATGTCCCGGGTGATCTCGATGAGGTAGCTGTTGAGCTCCGTCTCGTTCCAGGCCTTGAATACGTCGTGCATCTGCGCCGCATCCATACCCAGCCCATCCCGCATGAGCTGATAGGCCTCGCAGATGAGCTGCATGTCCCCATATTCGATGCCGTTGTGCACCATCTTTACGAAGTGGCCGGCGCCGTTCTCCCCTACCCAGTCGCAGCAGGGGGTCCCATCCTCCACCTTGGCGCAAATGGCCTGGAAGATAGGCTTCACATAGGGCCAGGCCGCCGGGGAGCCGCCGGGCATCATGGAGGGGCCATGGAGGGCGCCTTCCTCGCCGCCGGAAACGCCGGTGCCGATATACAGGAAGCCCTTGCTTTCCACATAGGCAGTCCGCCGGATGGTATCCGGGAAGTGGCTGTTGCCGCCATCAATGAGGATATCCCCGGGCTCCAGGTAGGGCAGAAGGGATTCGATGAGAGAATCCACCGCCGCGCCGGCCTTTACCATCATCATGATCCGCCGGGGCTTTTCCAGGCTATCCGCCAGCTCCTGCAGGGAGTGGGTGCCGATGATATTCTTGCCGGCTGCCCGGCCGTTGATAAAGTTATCCACCTTGCTGGTGGTACGGTTATAGACCGCCACGGTGAAGCCCTTGGACTCCATGTTCATCACCAGGTTTTCACCCATGACCGCCAGGCCAATCAGACCGATATCTGCTTTTTTCTGCATAGCTTTCTCCTATTTTTTAGCGCTTTACCCGGGCGTTGCCGGCCCAGATGCTCCAAACCTGCTCCTCATTCAGGGGCTGGGCATAATCCATGAGGGACGTGGTAGCCAGCACGCCGGTGGCCCAGCCGAAGTGGAGGCAATCCTCCGGGCTCCAGCCCTGGATGATGCCATAGAGCAGGCCGCCTACGAAGCCGTCGCCGCCGCCGATGCGGTCCAACACCGGGATAGGCCGCTGCTCCGCCGTATACCAGGTATCCCCGCTCAGGAGGATGGCGCCCCAGAGGTGCTCATTGGCGCTGACCACTTCCCGCAGGGTCGTGGCAAAAAGCTGTACCTTGGGATAAGCCGCCTTTACCCGGCCGATCATCTCCTTAAAGCTGTCCATCTTGGCGCCGATTCCCTTGCCGCCGGCTTCCGGGCCCTGGATGCCCAGGGCCAGCTGGAAATCCTCCTCATTGCCGATGAGGAAATCCGCCTGGCTGGCGATCTCATGGAAGGCCTTGGAAAGCTCTTCCTCCCGGCCCTTCCAGAAGGAAGCCCGGTAGTTCAGGTCAAAGGAGATCTTGGTGCCGTATTCCTTGGCCTTCTTGGCAAGATCCAGGCAGAAGCGGCTGCTCTCGGGGGAAAGGGCGGCGATGAGGCCGGAAAGATGGAGGATTTCCACCCCCTCCTGGCCAAAGAGCCGGTCCAGATCGAAATCCTTGGTATTCAGGGTACGGCCTACTTCCCCGGCCCGGTCATTGTGCACGCTGGGCGCCCGAAGGCCAAAGCCGCTGTCGGCAATATTGAACTGATGCCGGTAACCCCAGGGGCCGCCCTGGGGCACTTCCGGGCCCTCATATTCCACGTTCCGGGCCCTGAGGTCCGCTTTGATGAATGCGGCGATAGGGCTGTCTTTCACGAAGGTGGTCAGCACCTTGGTCCGCTTCCCCAGGGAGGAAGCGATGGTAAGCACGTTGGTTTCCGCGCTGGTGCCCTGCATGATGTAGCGGTTGCTGTAATGCACGGGCTGCCGGGTTTCCGGGGTGATCCGCACGCCCATGCTGGACGGGCATACAATGGCATAGGTCTTTGTCATGTTCTCTGCCTCCTGAAAATTATAATCCAAAGCCGAAGTAGTTGTTGGTATTGTTATAGCTGATATCCTCCACCATCTGTCCCAGGGCTTCCATATCCGCCGGGTACTGGCCGCTCTCCACCAGGTTGCCTATAAGGTTGCAGAGGATGCGGCGGAAGTATTCATGGCGGGTATAGCTCAGAAAGCTGCGGCTATCCGTCAGCATGCCCACGAAGGTGCCGAAGGCCCCCAGAGTCATGAGGCTCTGCATCTGCCGTTCCATGCCGGGCTTATGGTCGTTGAACCACCAGGCGCTGCCCATCTGGATCTTGCCAGGGCAGCCGCTGTCGGTCTGGAAGCAGCCCATAACCGTGCCGATCATATCATTATCTACGGGGTTGAGGGGATAGAGGATGGTCTTGGGCAGGGCATCCTCCCCTTCCAGGGCGCTGAGGAAGGCCGCCAGCTTTCGGGCAGAGTGCATGTCGTCCATGGCGTCAAAGCCCGTATCCGGCCCCTGCTGGGCAAAGCGCTTGGCGCTGTTGTTGCGGATGCAGCCGAAGTGGATCTGGAATACCCAGTCCCGCTCCTTATAGGCCCGGGCTACCGTCATGAGAACGGCGGTGCGGTAAGCCTCCAGCTCTTTTTCCGTCAGCTTCTCGCCCTGGCGGGCTGCCGCCAGGATCCGGTCCAGCTCCGCCTCGGTGGCTTCCTGGTAGATGCAGTATTCCAGGGCATGGTCGCTGACCCGGCAGCCATGCTGGCCAAAGTAATCGATCCGGTTCACCAGGGCCTGGCGCAGCTTATCCATGCTGATGATGGAAATGCCACTGGCCTTCTCCAGCTGCTCCATATAGGCAGGGAAGGCAGGGCTGTCGGCGTTAACGGCCTTATCCGGCCGGAAAGCGGGCAACACCTTTGCTGCGCAGGTGGGGTCCCCAGCGATGGCCTCGTGGGCATGGAGGTCATCCACCGGGTCATCCGTAGTGCAAATGAGCTTCACGCGGCTTTTGTCGATGATGCCCCGCACCCGCATATCCTCCCGGTTAAGGATCTGGTTGCAGGCCTCGTAAACAGCAGCCGCATTTTTCCCGGAAAGGGGTTCATATATATCGAAATAGCGCTGTAATTCCAGGTGTGTCCAATGATAGAGGGGATTGCCGATGAGCTTGGGCAGGGTTTCCGCCCATTTTTGGAATTTCTCCGCCGGGCTGGCGCCGCCGGTGATGTAATATTCCGGCACGCCGCAGCTGCGCATGGCCCGCCATTTATAGTGGTCGCCCCCCAGCCAGACCTCGGTAATGGTCTGGAATTTATAGTTGGAAGCGATCATGTCCGGGTCGATATGGCAGTGGTAATCGATGATAGGCATCTTTTCCCCGTGCGCATGGAAGAGCTGCCGGGCCGTATCCGTTTCCAGCAGGAAATCCGCATCCATAAATTTCCGCATAAGCATGCTCCTATCCTTCTAATTAATGTAATTATGTTTAATATATCATCTGCATCTCATATTATCAAGTGTATCTCCATATTTTTGTGGTATAAGAATTTTATCTAGCAAAACTGATATATCACCTTCACCTCTGGCAGATTTCGTGATATAGTTTAAGGAAAGCATCCACCTTAGGAGGTTATACGCTATGAATCCATCCTGTTCCCCTGCCTGCCCCCTGGGCAGCGCCATACTTGCAGCTGACCCCCATGCCTACATATATCCGGGCTCTCTGGATTCCGCCCAGGGTACCGCCTGCGCCCTGGTCCGCACCGGCGGTGAAAAGCGCCTGGCCCTGCAGGGCGAAAAGGCAGCCGCCTTTGCCGGTGAAGAAAAGGCCGGGGTTAAATTCTGCCCCCTGACGGTGGAAAACGCCGCCCTGCTCATGGAGCTCTTCCCCTATACCGCCCCTGTCAGCCACCAGGGCCATCCTTTTACCATGGGTCTGGGGGACAGGCTGGGCCTGGCTACCCCTGGCCATATCCGGGCCATCGCCGCCTATGATGTATTCCCCGTATTTGCCCAGCAGTCCATCCGGGAGCTAACCCTTACGGGCCGTACCTTCCGGGACGTGATCGCCGCGGCGGCCTTCGGCGTATTCCAGGAGGGGTATAAGGGAGGCTATGGGGCCGACGGCGACCATCTGAAAACCAAGGAGGAAATCCAGTACGCCCTGGAAAGCGGCTGCTCCATGATCACCCTGGATTGCTCCGACCATATCGATATCAAAGCTTCCGCTTATAGCGAGGCGGAGGTCCAGGAGGCCTATGCCGCCCTACCCCAGGACATCCGCAGCCATTACGAAGGGCTGTACCTGGATAAGGAGCTGCCCGTGGTGGGCAAGATCTGCCCCCTGGAATTCCAGCGCATCATCCTGGTATTCTATAAGGCCATCCGCCATGCGGAAGACTGCTGGCAGTTCATTCAGAAGACCGCCGGCCGGCCCGTGGATTTCGAGCTTTCCATCGATGAGACCCGCACCATCACCACCCCCGCGGAGCATTTCATCGTAGCCAATGAGCTGGCTGCCGCCGGCGTCCGCCCCGTCAGCGTGGCGCCCCATTTCTCCGGCGAATTCGAAAAGGGTATCGAATATCAGGGGGATATCAACGCCTTCTACCGGGATTTCCAGGCCCATCAGCAGATTGCCGATCACTTTGGCTATAAGCTGAGCCTGCATTCCGGCTCGGATAAGTTCTCCGTATTTCATATCGTAGGCAGCGTCACCGGCTGCCATGTGCACGTAAAGACCGCCGGCACCAACTGGCTGGAAGCCTTGCGGGTCGTGGCCCGCCGGGATCCCCAGCTCTACCGCCGGGCCCATAAGTTCGCCCTGGAGCACCGGGAAGAGGCCCTGAAATACTACCATGTGACCACAGACCCGAGCGAGATTCCCAATATCGACCTGGAGAGCGACGCCTACCTTCCCGAATATCTCCAGGCCCCTGCCTCCCGGCAAGCCATGCATATTGCCTACGGCCTACTGCTGAACCAGGATTGGTTCTCCAGCGCCTTCTTCCCCCTGATGGCAGAGCATGAGGAAGAATATTACGAGGGGCTGGTGGCCCATATCGGGCGGCACCTGGCCTATCTGACCAGCAAATAAGGCGCCCCATGGAGCACATCGCCATTCCCTCCAAGGCCGGGAATGAGACCGGCCGGCAATACGCCTACCGGGTCCTTTACCGGGCCATCATGACGCTGGAGCTGGAGCCGGGGGCCCAGCTCCAGGATACGGAACTTTCCAAGATGCTGGGCATCAGCAGGACGCCGGTTCGGGAGGCGATCATGTCCCTGCAGGATGCCCGGCTGGTGGAGGTCTATCCCCAGCGTTCCAGCTGCGTTTCCAGAATCAACCTAGATTATGTAGAAGAGGGAATCTTCCTGCGTTATAATATCGAAAAGGCTATTGTAGAGGAAGCCATGTATACTTCCGACGGCGCAGCCCTGACCCGCATCCGGGAAAACCTGGCCCAGCAGAAGCTCTTTCTGGACACCCGGAGCAACCAGGATTTTACAGAGCTGGATAATGCCTTTCACCAGTTGATTTACCTAGCGGCCCGCAAGCCCTGGGCCTGGGATACCATCACCCGAATCGCCACCCACCATGACCGGGTGCGCCGCCTGCAGACCCGTATGGCAGGCCAGCCCATGCTGGCCCTGTATGACGATCATTGTGCCCTCTTTGAGGCCATCATTACCCGGAACAGCGCCGGCATGGATGACCTGCTCTACCGGCACCTGACCGAGGGCTATCGTTCCGCCCTGCCCACCCTCATGCGGGAATACCCGGATTATTTCGCCCATTAAAGGCCAGCATAGCGCCAAAGGCCCTTCCCGGCAGCGCCGGCAAGGGCCTTTTTTTGCGCGGCGCTTTCCCGCAAACCCCGCCTGCCGCCCCCGCAAGTTGCAAAAATGCAACCGCAAGGGCGTGTATCCCCTGCCGCCATCTCTAAAACCGGTTTTTCACATGCCGGCATGTCAATACCCTTGGACCTCAAGGGTAGGCTGTGCCAGCCTAAAAAACCTTCGGGGGTTCGGGGGCGGCGCTAAACGCGCGGCTATATTCGCGCGCATATGTTGGCGGGAAACGATGGCTTGTGCACGCGTCTTTTCTTAAGCTCCGCCGGGGGCCGTAGGCCATGGCCCCCGGCTTTTCCGGTGGTTAAAAGGAACGTTCGTGGAAATACATAACCGGGGCGGCGGGGGCGCAAAGCGCACACAAAGGCAGGGCCGGGGCTGCGCCCTGCCCCCCTTTGTCTTGGCCGCCCTTCGGGCTGCCAAACGCCGCCCCTCCCCCCGGTCGGCTTCCAATCATGAGCGGCGACATGTGCGGCGCGAGGGAAAGGCCTTGCGCAGCAAGGGCTTCCTTGCTGCTTTGGCTGGCCGTGCGGCACGAACAAGCCAAAGCTGAAAAACTCGAAACAGTGGTCAACATTCACTTTTTCGATACGAGAAAAGCCCTGGCGAAGCAGGGCTTTTCTTGTAGATGCTTATTTGCCACCCCCAGGCGCGGCAAAGCGGAAACGGATGAAAAAGCCTTATCCCTGGAACTCCGCCAGGCCCTCGATGGCATAGGCGCGAATGGGGCAGGAATCCAAGCCCTTGATGGGCAGGGGTGCATAGGACATGAAGAAGGTATCCGTCTCCAGCAGCTCCAGGTTGTACAGAACCTCCAGGAAGACGATGTCCTTCTCCATGAGAATATCATGGAAGGGGCAAACATCCTCATTGGAGTTTTCAATGGATACGCCATCGCCAAAGCCCACGCATTTTACCTTCTTATCGGCAAACCACTCTGCGCTCTCCCGGCCGATGAGCAGGCGCTTATCCGCCTCGGTATTGGTGGCGGGGGTAAAGGGCTTGAGCTTATAAGGGCTATCCAGGATGACGATATCCCCTTCCTGGATTCGGTCACCGCAGGCCCGGTCCAGATCCGCAGCGGTAATGTGGGTATAGCCCTCCTTGAAGTCGATGTTTACATAGATGGCCCGGCCCATAAAGGTAGTCAAAGGCAGGCCCTGCACATCCGTCCAGTTATCCTTATGATGGTAAGGACATTCCACATGGGTCCCTAGGTGGCTGGTAATGTCGATGGCGGTATGGAAATCCGGGATGGGCCCGCCGGTGTTATACCGGATCAGGTGGCAGCGCCGGCTTTCCGTAGCCGGGTCCAGGGGCTTGGTCAGGTCGATGATCCGCAGGTTGCCCATCTTATACACGGGGTTCATTGTTTTGCTCCTCCATTTATATTGTATTATAAAGTTGCAATAGAAACCGTTTTAAAGCAGAGCGGCCAAAACCTTAACCACGCACTTGCGGAAGGTTTCCGGCTGATCGATGCAGACGCCGGGCCGGTGGGCGTCATAGGGGAAAAATACGGCGAAGCACCCAGGGGCCGTCTTAATAAAGCTTTCATTGGGGACCGCCTCGTAAAAGCGCACGTCCTCCTCCGGCCGCTCCTCCACCACCCGGTTGCCCCCCAAATCCGGGGCGATGCCAAAGCGTTCCCGGCCATTTGCCCAGTATTGCACGTCGCAGTATTTTTCATGGACCTCCGGGTGGGTCTGCTCCAGGGGGGCGGTAGTCAGGTCAAAGACCTTGGCGTAAATATTCCGGCCTTCAATAGGATATTCCCCGGGCTCCAGGGCCAGGATATCGGTATTTTTCAAAAACTCCAGGGCTTTTCTAAGGGCTTGGGGATAGGCGGATAGGTCATCTTTAGCGGAAAAGCTGGAAAAAATCATGGGTACCTCCACATTATAAGCGCAGCAGAGCGTTTTGTTTTGCAATCGATGTCATGTTTTTCTTATTATAGAGCAATCCGAAAAAAAGTACAAGTGCCAAACCTGCGAAAATCCCGGTTATATGCTATCATTCTCATGTTCCCTGCCGAAAAAATCTTTTAATGCCATATCTTTTCAGCCCTTGCCCCAGGATGAATTTCAATCCATTGCTGGTTTGCCCTTGTTTATTTCCGCGTAATATATTATAATTTATGCATAAGTTCTTTGGTCCAATCCAGGATGGTGTTCTCCATGACAATCTATGATATTGCAAACGCTCTCAATATTTCTCCCAGTACGGTTTCCCGCGTCGCCAATAACAAAAGCGGCGTGCGCCGGGAGACGCGTCAGCTCGTCCTCAAATATATGGAAGAGCATAATTACGTGCCCAATATTACCGCCCGGAACCTGGTCAATCAGTCCACGAAAATCATCGGCATTCTGATTGCAGACGTGCGCCTGGCCTACCATGCGGAGAGCATTTACCATATCCAGCGGGAGTTGACCAGCCTGGGATATTGCTGCATCATCTTCAATACCGGCGCGGACGATGCTGCCAAGGCCGAACATATGCAGATTCTCAGCCAGCGCCGGGTGGAGGCAGCCGTCCTGATTGGCTCCACCTTCCAATGCCCCTTGGTGGAAGAAGCGATTCAGCGGCACCTCCCCAATACCCCCGTCTTCCTTTTCAACGGCCATATGGACCTGCCGAACGTTTTCAGCATCATGGCAGATGAGCAGAACGGCGTAACTAACTGCGTACGTTTTCTTATGCAGAAGGGACGAAAGCATCCTGCGTTTCTCCTTAATGCTCATACGCCCAGCAACGATTTGAAGCTCTTCGGTTATGAAATTGGCGTGCGCAGCTATCTGCATAGCGAGCCCCTGATTTATGAGGCCCCGGAGGATTCCGTGCAGGGCGGCTATGACGGCACCATCCAGCTCATGCAGGAGCATCCGGAAACGGATAGCATCATCTACTCCGTAGATCTTCTGGCAGTAAGCGGCCTGCGGGCGCTGCGTGACCTGGGGGTACTGGTTCCGGATCAGGTTTCCGTTATTGGCGTGGATAACTCCATGTATGCGCAGATCAGCGTGCCCCGGCTTACCTCCCTGGATAATAAACTCCTGGATATGAGCATGACTACGGCCAACATGCTGATCGACGCCCTTTCCGGCAAGCAAACCACCCGCAGCATCATGGTCCTTTCCGATATTAAAGAGCGGGAAAGCACCTGATCCATCCTGTCCCGTTGAAAAAGCCGGCGCTTCTTGCGCCGGCTTTTTCCTGTTCAAAGGAAGGGGCAGCATAAGGCTCTTCTGGGGCCCATTTTACGCCCTCGCATGGATGCAGCGGCAATGGGCAAGCAGGAATAGTTTCTGGGCTACGGGGGCAATAACAGCGGCGCATTTGCCGATTATCGCCCCCCTATGAAGCTGCCCTTTTTCATAAAAAACACTTCGGCTGCTCCGGATTGCCCGGCCCCAGGGCAAAGTGCTTCCCTCCGTTCTGATTTAAATAATGGGGGTACTATACTGCTGCCCTTCGATACATGCCCTCCCGCAGAATGGATGTTTCCTGCTTAGGCCTCCGGGAACCGGCAGCTATTTCCGGGCTCTGCAAATACCCCTTTAAAAGCCCGGGGGCGCTATAAATACCAAAAAAAATGGGAAGCCGCACAATGGCTGTGCAGGCTTCCCTTAGGCTGCCCTAGGGCTAAAATTGGTTGGCAAAGCCATCAATGATACAGAATCAGCGCAATAACTTCCACCGGCTCGCTGCCGATATTCTTCACGCCATGGCCTTCCCCGTCCCCGGTAAAAGTTACATCCCCAGGGCCTACCTGGCGGATGACACCATTGTCATTGAACTCTGCTATTCCGCTGAGGAAGTAATAGGTCTCCGATTCCCCATGGTGCATGTGGTAGCCGATCTCGCTGCCGGGGTGCACGGTGGTGTGGGCAAAGCAGCGGCCCTTCCCATACATTTCCTCTTCGCCGGTGAGCAGGCTCCGCACGGTGATATATCCGGCGCCGCCGAATTTGTTGGCATGGTCTTCCCTGTTGATTTCGTCTTTTTTGCGGATCATATCGTTTTTCTTTCCTTTCTATTCTTTTTGCTTTTTTTGCATGGGAACGCCCTTGAACTTTGTAGGTTCTTCACCGGTAAAGCTGCCTTCCAAATTCAACCATTCCTGCGGGCGGAAAAATCCCATGCCACTTTGTCCATAAACACCAAAGGGTTTTTGCTCATTTGAATAAATATTGCTCTGATCTTTAAAATTATGGGCACCCCAATCCAGCATGCCAGCCATGGCAGCCTTAATCATGTAGTGCATGGTAATGAACCGATAGCCTAAGGGGAAAAGCTCCGTAGCCGTCAAAGTGGGCAGGCCGTAATTCTGATTCAGATCCGGGAAGAGCTTCCAGCCGGGCACGCGCTGAGATACGGTAATGGCGTCCTTCATATTATTCAAGCGGATGATGACCGTCATATCCGCCCCGTTATCCAGGGCCTCTAGGCAGCGGGCAATTCCCTCTTCCAGCCCTGCTGGCGTATTGATGCTCACGTTTGTCCGGGCGATTAGCATACAATCGGTACCATCCAGAGCCGCCTTTGCTGCCTTCAGTTTTGCCATATATGCCTTGCGGGGAAGGAGGTTGTCCTGCACTACCTCCCGCGCAAAGCCGGGGTCTGCCTCATCCTCCATCAGCACGGCGCTCGCGCCGGCCTTCGCAATACGTTCGCAGGTGTGGTATACATGCAGTGTGCTGGGCCCAAATCCATCCTCAATATCCACAGCCATTGGCAGGGGGGAGGATGCGCTTATGCGGGTCACTGCCCAGGCCAGCTCATCCAGGGTCAGCAGGCCGATGTCCGGCAGGCCGTTCATGGACATGGAAAGCTCCGCTCCGCTGAGCATCAGGGCCTTAAAGCCGGAAAGCTCTGCCGCCCGCGCAGAGGAACAATCGAATATGCAGGGGGCTAAAACCGGCTCGCGCGTTAGCAACTCTTTCAAAGATTCTTTTTTGGGCATAATGTGCTCCTTCTTTAATATTTTTTAAAGGGAAGGTCCCCAAAAGTTAATGTGCTTCCCGGTATATTGTGCCTCAAAGTCCAGCCATTGCTGGGGCTTAAAGAAAGGCTGGGCGCTCTGTCCTGCCACGCCCATAGGCCGCTGCTCCAGAGAATACAGGTTATTCTGCTCCCGGAAGTTATGCTCGCCCCATTCCAGCATACCCGCCATAGCTGCTTTGAGCATGAAATGCATCGTTACATATTTAAAGCCCAGGGGCTCAATATCCTGAATTTTGACCGGTGGAAGGCCATGGTCCTGGTTAAGGTCCGGATATATCTTCCAACCTGGGACCCTCTGGGCCACAGCTTTGGCTTCTTCCAGCCTTTTAATCCGGTTGATTACGATCATATCTGCCCCTAATTCCAGCGCACCCAGAGCCCGGGCGATAGCCTCTTCCATGCCTTCCGGCGTATCGATCGCCACGTTCGTCCGGGCCATCATGAGGCAGTCCGTGCCCTTCAGCGCATCCACGCCTGCCTTTATCTTCGCAAGGTAAGCATCCCGCGGCAGGATATTATCCTCCACCACGGAGCGTGCAAAGCCTGGCGCCGATTCATCCTCCAATAAAACGCCCATAGCCCCTGCTTTTGCCATACGCTCGCAGGTGCGGTATACGTTCAAGGGGCCGCCAAATCCATCCTCTATATCTACAGCCAGAGGGAGCGGCGATACTTCCGTAATTCTCTGGGTCATCCAGAGCAGCTCTTCCAGGTTTAAAATGCCAAGATCCGGCATCCCATCCATAGCCATGGAAAGCTCTGCACCGCTCAGGAATATAGCCTTATAGCCGCACATTTCTGCAGCCCGCGCAGACGCGCAGTCATATACGCAGGGAGCGATCACGCATTCTTTTTCCAGAAGCTGACGCAAGGTCATACTTTTTTCCATGAAACCGGTCCTCTACCTTTCCTCTGTTTATAAAAGCCCATATGCTGGTTTTATGCGCTGGTTATTCTACGCGTGCCTATGTGAACATAGGTGAGGGGACGCGGATGCGCCCCCAAATTGCACAGTTTCGGTTATATGACGCGCTTACTCTCCCTTGGGAACCAGGTCCATGCTGAAGTACCGCAGGCACAGCTCGGTAAGGGTGCCGTCATCCCGCATTTCAATCAGGCAATTGTCGATCTTCTGCTGCAGTTCCTCGGAACCCTTTGCGAAGAGGAAATAACCATCGGGCAGCTGAATCTCATCTGCATTGGGGATCTCGATCATCTTCAGGTTATAGCCGCGCTCCTCTTCCGCAATAGCGAAGTCAGACTTGTTGTGAATGCAAGCATCATATCGGCCGGAAATGACCTGTGCCATGATATCCATAGAGCTCATATCCGCATAGCTCAGGATGATGGGATTATCCGGATGCTGCTCATTATACTGCTCCAGGAACAGAGCGGTTGCGGTGCCGGTGATGGTCAAAACGGTACGGCCCTGCAGGTCATCGATGCTCTGGATATCATTTTCCTCCGGAAGCACGCCAATTACATAAGGGCTGGTGAAATAAGACACGGTGGAGTAGAGGTAATTGTCAGCGCGCTCCTGCTTCCAGGTGATGTTGGAGCCCACCATTTGGAATTTGCCGCTGTCCAGGCCGGGGGTCAGGGCGGAGAATTCGCCTGCGCAATAAAGCTCAAATTCCACATCCTCCAGCCGGTTGTCCAGCTCTCGAACGATGTCGATCTCGTAGCCGCTGTAAGTACCGTCGTTATTCACATAGTTCAGCCGGGCGGCCGTTCCAGGGAAACCATAAACTACATGGGTCACTTCTTCCGCAGGCTCTTCTACGGGGGCTTCTGTGGCAGCCGCGTCCGTGCTGGGGGTGTCTGTGGTTGCTGTGGGCTCACTAGCGCAGGCTGTCATTACGGCCATCGCCATAAGGACGGACAGCAGGATCGCCAAAAACTTCTTCATTTCTGTTTCCTCCGTTAAGTTTATTTTCTTTAATGCGGCAGATTCCCGCCGCAAGTTGAAATCAGGGGGAATAATTTTCTGCAGGAATTGTTTTCTCTTTGCCCTTGTGAGCAGAGTATTCCCAGAGGCTACCTTCTGCGTAAAAAGTTTATCCTTCACAAGAAGGGCCCCGGCCGGTTCCATGGCGGGTAAAGGTCACCTGCAGGCAGAATTTCTTCCGCCCGGAACCTTTCCCTTATACAGCGACTCTATAAGAGAAAGGGGTAAAGGCCATGGTCGTGTTTTGCATTGCAAAGGTTTAAGCATATTGCCAAAAGAGACGGGGCACGATCATGGCCTGGGGAATGGTGACCGGCGCAGGGTTTGAAAGGAAGGCATATCCATGCATTTACGGCCCGGGTTGCTTACGGTTTACCGGAGAGAAGCGCCGCTGGGGCTGGCCCGGATTCATGGCTGCTTCTTTGCAACAAGGGCGAATATGAAGGATGTAATCTGGTTGATCCCGCTGTTTAATATTGTATCTTGTGCAGGGGGAGTGGAAGCCCCTTCAGGATGTTTGGGCTATCCTTCCCCATCTAGTTAAACATGCGGCTTTGCTCTTTTTGGTGCAGCGTATATCAAAGCCTTGCCTTAAGGCCGATGGATGTTGTCATTCCGGTCTTCCATAGCATGGATGGTGGCCACAACCGCCTCATGGAAGGGCACCTGTATGCCATGGCGGCGCGCCGCCGCTACTACTGCGCCGCTGATTGTATCCACCTCAGAATGCCTGCCGTCTCGCAGGTCGGCATAGATGGAAGTATAGCCGCCCTTGGCATTGCGCAAAAGCGTTTTTATATCCGCGATAACCTTTTCCGCCTGGAAGCCGGCGCCGGTTTCCGCATTGGCCACCAAAACGGCCTCCTGGGCCAGCTTTTCCATAAGGGAGCAGGCATGGACATCTTCTTCGATGAAGCCCAGCGGAACCTGCAGCAGGCCCGTCAGGGAGCTGGCTGCCGTATTCACAAAGAGCTTTTCCCAAATTTTCGCCCCGATGTTCTGGGCGGTTTGTGTTTCGATGCCGCAGGCGGTAAAGGCGTCTGCAATATGCTGAATTTTCTCGCAGTTCCCGCTCTGCAGGCCGATGAACGTATGGCCGCCGCCGCCATGATTAATGCCGCCATCGGGGAGGATGGAGCTATTATGCTGGGTGGTGCCCAAAACTACGTGCTCCGCATCCGCGAACTTGCCCAGCTTTTCCTGGTGCCCGGCGCCATTCTGGAAAGAAATGAGGTAGGTATCGGGACCGATGAGCCTCCGGTTCGTTTCCAGGGCCTGCTCGGTAAACATGGCCTTTACAAAAACCACGATCACATCCGCCACTGGCATGCCGGTAGAATCGCAAACGGCGTCAGGATGGAAGGTGCGCACCTGATCCTTCTCGGTTATAGAGACGCCCTTCCGTTTAAGATCGTCTACCCGCTTTTCGTTTACGTCAATCAAGCAGACATGGTTATTCTGGGATAAATATGCGCCAAAGAGCGAGCCCATAGCGCCAGCGCCTAGTATTGCGATTTGCATTTTAAAAACCGTCCTTCCACTTCGAAAATTGTTGTGTGAGAATTTCGTCCCGTCAAAACATGAAATCGATTGCAGTTACAATGTGCTATTATGATATAATAAAAGCACGAAAATAGCAACCTTTTTTGCATCGATACCCAGAAGCTAGATGGACAGATGCATCGCAGTTATATTATAAAGCTTGTTGGATTTTATTTTTCTGCAATCCCGCGCCCGCTTACTTTCTGGTAGTATTTTGCAATGGCGCAATGGTCATCTTGACCGCAGTGGTTCGCGTGCAGGTTTTGAAGCATTTCCATCACTGCCGCAGTTAAGGGAAGGGGGGCGCCCACCGTATGGCCGGCCTCCAGGGCGTTATTCAGATCTTTAATGTGCAAATCAACTTTAAATCCCGGTTTGTAATCGTCGTTTAAGATCATAGGCATTTTTGCATTGAGCACGGTGGAGCCGGCCAGGCCGCCCCGGATCGCATGAAATACCTTTTCCGGATCCACGCCTGCCATCGTAGAAAGCGTAAAGGCTTCGGAAACGGCCGCTATATTTACCGCTACAATAACTTGATTTGCCAGCTTTGTCGTGTTGCCAGCGCCCAATTCGCCGCATAGAACCGCGCTAGTGCCCATGGTCAGCAGAATATCATATACCTGTTCGAAAGCCCGTGCGTCTCCCCCTACCATAATGGATAGGGTGCCATCAATCGCTTTGGGTTCACCGCCCGATACGGGTGCATCCAGCATGGAAACCCCCCGCTCCAGGCATGCCTTTCCGATTTCCTGGGCTGCAATGGGTGAAATGGAGCTCATGTCCACCAGAATTGTGCCGGGCTTCGCCCCTTCAAGCACGCCCTTTTCTCCGCATACCACTTCCTGTACCTGGGGAGAATTGGGGAGCATGGTTATAACTACCGTGGCCTGCGCAGCTGCCTCCGCCGCGCTATTCGCAGCTTTTGCCCCATCTTTTACCAGTTCTTCCACTGCGCCGCGGGAACGATTATATACGGTAACATCATAGCCCGCCCGGAGAAGATTCCGCGCCATAGGCTTTCCCATAATGCCCAGCCCAATAAATGCAATTTTCATAATATTTCTCCTCTGCTTTCTTGCTTTACAGCATGCTTTTTCCTATTGCCTGGCCATAATCCGCAATGCGGCCTTTTCTATTGCCTCCGCCGTCAGCCCATAGCTGGCTAGCAGTTCCTCATACCCCCGCGCGCTTGTACCATAGCGGTCCTGAATCCCCACCATGGCAACTGGTTTGGGCGTTTCGCTTAATGCTTCCACCACAGCGCTTCCCAGGCCGCCAATTACGGAATGCTCCTCTGCCGTCACAATTGCTTTTACATCGCAAACGATTTCAAGCAGTTTTTCTCTGCATATGGGTTTTATAACGGATACATTCACAACCTTTGCTTGAATCCCATATTTCTTTTCCAGCCTTTCTGCCGCCTCCAAAGCCCGGGATACCAGCATGCCCGTCGCCAGCAGGGCTACGTCCTTTCCCCTTCGCAAAACATCCATTCTTTTTAGGAAGCCCGGCTCCGCAGGATCGATCTGGCCTTCTTCGTATAAATCCGGCATAGAATTGCGATTGACGCGGATATACATGGGCCCCGCTGCCCGGGCCATATATCGCAGCATGGCGGAGCACTCCGTGGCATCCGCCGGGGAAAGCACAACCATACCTGGGATGGCGCGCATAAGCGCCATATCTTCCACAGATTGATGCGTGGACCCGTCTCCATAATCTGACAGCCCTGCAGAAGAGCCGCAAACCTTCACATTCAGTCCAGCAATGGATATGGTTTGCCGGAATTGATCATATGCCCGGCCGGTTACAAACACCGCAAAGGAAGAAACAAAAGGAATCTTCCCGGTCAGGGAAAGCCCTGCTGCCACGGACATCATGTTCTGTTCGGCAATTCCCATCTCAAAATATCTTTCCGGATATTCCTTTGCAAAAGCGCGCCCCCGCGTAGAGTTTCCTAAATCCGCATCCAGAACGCAGATCCTGTTATCCAGGGCGCCCAGCTCTATCAGCGTTTGCCCGTATGCTTCTCTTTGGGTTGGATATTTTGCCATTCTGCGCTCCTTTCAGGCGTTTCTGAGAATGCTGTCTTTCGCCGCTTGAAACTGGGCTGCATCCAGCGTCCCGTTATGATACGCCGCCTTGCCTTCTGCAAAGTCTACGCCTTTTCCCTTAGTGGTATATGCAATAATCACGCTGGGCCTGGCTGTTTCCGCTTCTGCCTGTTCCAGTCCATCTAATATCTGCACCATGTCGTGCCCGTCGATCTCGATGGTGTTCCAGCCGAAGGCGGCAAATTTCGCCGCAACATCGCCCACATCCATAATTTCCGCTACAGGGCCGGTTGCCTGCACACCATTTCGGTCCACGATGGCTGTAAGGTTCTGGGTTTTGTAGTGGGCGGCGGCCATGGCAGCTTCCCAAACCTGCCCTTCGTTCAATTCGCCATCTCCCAGTATGCAATATACGCGTTGTTCCCCGCCATCCAATCGAAGGCCCAGCGCCATTCCCAATGCGATGGACAATCCCTGCCCCAGGGAGCCCGTATTCGCTTCTATACCTGGGCACTTGGTCATATCGGGATGCCCTTGCAACGGCGAGCCTAGCATTTTCACCTTATCCAGCAGGCTTTCGTCAAGAATGCCCAGCTCGCAAAGGGCCGCATATTGGCAAAGTGCAGCATGCCCTTTGCTCAAAATCAGCCGGTCGCGCCCAGGCCACTTTGGATCTTCCTTTTTAAGCCGCATTTTGTAAAAATACAGCGCTGCCATAATATCCGCCAGCGAGCAAGAACCGCCTAAATGGCCAGCCCGGCCTATGCCAACGAGATCAACGATGCGCATACGAATCCGAAGGGCCCTTTCCCGCAGGGTCTGCACAGCCGTTTCCGAAGCTTTCATAAGGCACCTCACTTAGTTTGGTTAAACAGAATATCTCTCGCCTTCTGCACGCCCAGCCTGGGGCTTGTCAATACGGGGACCTGAAATTCTTGCAAGTAGGGTTCCAGAGTAATCATGCTTCCCTGGGCGAGAACGATCACTTCGTTCTCTTTTGCGGCCGTCTGGATCAAATCCAGTACAAGGGCGTCGTGCTTTTCCTGGTTTTTCTCCTTCATCAGCACATCCAGAGCACCATCTGAAAGATACGTCCGAACCGCTACCTTTTTGCCGGCTTTTTCCGCCGCCGTTTCCAACGCGCGGGTAGAGGGAGCTAAAGTAGCCTTTGCCGTCGCTACAATTCCAATATTGTTGCCCAGAGAAACGGCTTTTTCGCTCATCCCATCATCTACCATTACAACCGGGATGGATACGAGCTTGCGGGCACATTCGATGCCTTCTCGGGTGGAAGAGCATTGGCTGAAAATCATATCCGCCCCTGCCGCTTCCGCTGAAACCACATATTGGCAGAGCCGCTGCATGATGGATTTTGTAATGCCCTTGTTTTTATTCAGGCAGTCCAAAAGGTCCTCATCCACAAGATTTGCTATATGCGCCTCCGGGATAAGTTCTGCAAATAATTTATTGAATACTTCAAAGGATACCATGCTGGTTTGCAGCAATACGATTTTCTTTTGCATCCGTAATACTCCTAACAGTTTTTGCTAAATTGGTTTGTCTATAGCTCCAATAGCGTTTCAATTGCTTTGGTCCCTGGCTGTAGCCATAGCGCGCTGTAAAAACTCCCGGCATCCTTTTTCTAGTTGGAAGGGATCCTGCTCCGGCAGGCAGCGTACCTCCACAGCTACATACAATGGCGCAGTCCGTTCTGGCAAGGAGGCGCCTTTGCGCAGCAGGCTGGCTGCAAAGCTGCCCGTCAAAAAGCCCGGCGCCCCAAAGCTCATGTGATGGTCGCCATAGCGTGGATCCCGGGGCTCTAAAACCGCATTGGAAAGGTGCATCTGGGCCAACGCAGGCCCTGCCTCCTCCAGGCTCTTTTCTATATTTTCTCCATTCAGCCCAGCATGAGCCGCATCCCAGGCAAAGGATATGGGAACGCCATGGTTGCGGAGGGTCTGGATCATGGCAAGCGTTTCCTGCGTAGGGCCCAGAAGGTTGCGCTTATTGGCCAGGCGGTCTAAAGGCTCCAGAAGGAGCTCTATATCCAGCGCCGCCGCTGTTTCACCGATCTGATAATATGCATCCAGCAAGCGCTTTCGCCCTTCCTCCCGAAGGGCCGGCCCGGGATCTGGGCCGCTGGAAATGCCCATGCCCATGCCGCCAGCCTCTGCAATTTTTTCGATGCAGCGCTTTGCTACGGCTATGCTGTGGCTGCGCTGGTTTTCCTCCAGGGCGCAGAAATTTATCCGCTCCCGTTCGCCGATAGAAGAAAGCCATTCCACAATTCGCAACCCCGCCGCCCTCTGCACGGATTCCAGCCAACGTACCTCCCGCGGAGTCTCGACGATCCCCAGTTCTATGCTCTGATAGTAATTTTCGGCAATGATTTGTTCTATCACCGTTTTCATAGTATCTGCATGTCCGAAAAACACTTCACAGAACATAAGGGATGGCAAAATTTTATTTATCTTCTCCATTTATCGTCCTTTACCTATCCGGGGCTTGTCCCGTGCTTTCCCTTTTTACAAGGGAAACATCAAAGCACTGGTTGGCAACGGGCTCCCCTTTTACAGCATGAAGCAGGTTATCGATCAAAGCTGTTACAAACTTTCTTTTGTCAAATCCTACAGAAGAGATAGCGGGCGTTGTTATGGTTGAAGCGAATGTGTCATCCAGCCCGATAATGGAAACATCCCTGGGAATAGATAGCCCCTTTTCTTGAAGCCGCTTTAAGATATAGGCTGCCTCTGTATCATTGCTGGCGATAAAAGCCGTAATACCCTCGGCAGCCTGCGCCTGGGCCCAGTCGCTGATCTGTTCATAACTGCCCACGCAGGGGCAAACTATGCCAAATCCTTTGCCGGCCATGCTTTCAACAAACGAAGCCGTCCGCAATGGGTTTTCCCGGGAATGTCCTTCGTTATACAAATATGGTGGAATAAAAGCAATCCGTTTGTGCCCCAGGTTTAAAAGATGCTCTACGGCAATGTACACGCTTTTGCGGAAATCTATGTTTTGTACAATGATCCGTTCATCCAGCCCCGTATAAAGCCGAGACTGAAAAAGTATCACTGCTGTTCCCGCCGCAACAAGCTGATTAAGCTGCTGGCTGGAAAAGCCATTGCTGGTCATAAAAACGCCTTCAAAGCGGCGGGACAGCAGGAGTTTTATAAAATCCGCATCGTATTTCGCGGAACAAAGGGTAACCGAGTAGCCATGTTCAAAGGAAAAGCGCTCCATATAATACAGCATTTCGGCAAACATTTCATTGCGAATATCGTCTGCCACAATGGCAAAGCAATAGCTTTTTCCCGTTTTCATGCTGCGGGCGACCAGGTTAGGCGTATAGCCCAAATCCTCCACTGCTTGCAGTACGGCTTTTCGCTTGGCCTCGCTGACATAGTTAGAATTATTTAGAACATAAGACACCACAGCTTCGGACACACCAGCCCGTTTTGCAATATCGCTTCGCTTGTATGGCATTGTAGGGTTCTCCTGAGGTAATTGGCGATTCAGCTGCTTGTAGGGTCTATTATAATCGCAATATTTACTCGTGTCAATATTTTCATCCAGATTGCATTTTCTTATTTTTTCCATCCCCTACTTCCACCAGGCCGGGGAAATTCAAAGGCAGCAGAGCCAGGGGCTCTCTTCTGGGTTTTAAGCTACAAAGGGAGGCGGCATTCCTGCCGCCTCCCTTTTCCCGATTTGCCTGCCAGGGGCCTTATTCCAGCTCAAACATGCCATTATACAGCCGGTAATACATGCCCTGCTGGGCCAGAAGGCTTTCATGGTCCCCCCGCTCTATGATGCGCCCATGCTCCAGGACCATGATGGCATCCGCATTGCGCACGGTGCTCAGCCGGTGGGCGATCACGAATACGGTGCGCCCTTCCATAAGCTGGTCCATGCCCTTTTCGATCAGGGCCTCGGTCCGGGTGTCGATGGAGGAGGTGGCCTCATCCAGGATCAGTACCGGCGGATCCGCCACGGCGGCCCGGGCAATGGCAAGCAGCTGCCGCTGGCCCTGGGAGAGGTTGGCTCCGTCCGCAGTCAGCAGGGTATCATAGCCCTCGGGAAGGCGGCGGATGAAGGAGTCCGCATTGGCGATGCGGGCGGCGGCTTCGATCTCTGCCTGAGTAGCATCCAGCTTGCCAAAGCGGATATTCTCCGCAATGGTGCCGGTAAACAGGTGGGTATCCTGCAAAACCATGCCCAGGGAGCGCCGCAGGTCCCCTTTGCGAATCTGCCGGACGTCGATGCCGTCATACAGGATACGGCCGTCCTGCACGTCGTAAAAGCGGTTGATCAGGTTGGTGATGGTGGTTTTCCCAGCGCCGGTGGAGCCCACGAAGGCGATCTTCTGGCCGGGCTTGGCGTAAAGGGAGATATTATGGAGGATGGGCTGGCCGCTTTCATAGCCGAAATCCACCTTTTCAAAGCGCACATCCCCTCTAAGGGGCGTAAGCTGCCCATCGGGATGCTGCCATGCCCAGCGGCTTTCCCCTTCCTCCGGTGCCGCCCGAGATACGAGGGATATCTCGCCTGCATCCACCTCCGGTTTTTCATCCATGACGGTAAAAACCCGCTCCGCCCCAGCCAAAGCCGCCAGCAGGAAGTTGCCCTGGTTGGTAAACTGGTTGGTGGGGGCGGCGGCCTGGCGCACAAAGACGAGATAGCTGGCCAGGCTGCCAATGTCCGTTTCCCCGGCCAGGGCCATAAGGCCCCCTAATACGGCTACAATGGCATAATTCACATAGGAAATGCTTACCACCGCCGGGATCATGGTAGCTGCATAGGACTGGGCGCCGGTGCCGGCCCGGCGAAGGGCCTCGTTTTTTTCCCGGAAGGCCGCCAGGCTGGCAGCCTCGTGGTTGAATACCTTTACCACCTTCTGGCCGTTTACCATCTCCTCAATATAGCCATCCAGATCCCCCAGGCTCTCCTGTTGGCGCTTGTAATAGGCCTTGCTCCGGCGGCCGCTGAAACGGATATAAAGGAACATGGCCAGGTAAAACAGGGTTACCACCAGGGATAGGCGCCAGTTCAGCACGAAAAGGAGGGCCAGGGTGCCGGCCATCTGGATGAAGCTCTGGATCACAACGGCAAAGCTGTTGTTCAGGGCATCCGAGATGGTGTCCACATCGTTAGTGAAGTAGCTCATGATGTCCCCGTGGCGCCGGGTATCGAAAAAGCGCAGGGGCAGGGTTTGTAAATGGGCAAAAAGATCCCGCCGGATATCATACAGGATGCGTTGGGCTGCTTTGACCATGGTCTGGGTATAGCCAAAGGCGCAGAGCACCCCCAGGCCATAAATGGCTGCCGTCAGGATAACGCCCCGAATCAGCTGGCTCCGGTCCCCGCCTGCCAAGCTGTTGACCACGGGCCGGATCATATAGGTACCGGCCAGGTTGGCCAGGGCGCTGATGGAAACCAGCAGGGTAACGGCCAAGAGCAGGAATTTATGCCGCCCCATATAAGCCAGCAGGGCGTGGAGCGTATAGCGGAGGTTTTGGGGCTTTTTACCGCTCAGCTGTCTGGCCATGGACCTGCCCCCCTTTCATTTGGGAATCATAAATTTCCTGGTAGATCGGGTCATGGGCCAGCAGTTCCGAATGGGAACCGCTGGCATGGATCCGCCCATCCTCCAGGACGAGGATCACATCCGCATGCATGACGGAGATTACCCGCTGGGCAATGATGAGGATGGTTACATCCTGCAGCTGCCCCAAAGCCTTGCGGATCTCCGCCTCCGTAGCCGTATCCACGGCGCTGGTGGAATCATCAAAGATGAGAATCTTGGGCTTTTTCAGCAGCGTGCGGGCGATGCACAGCCGCTGCTTCTGCCCCCCGGAAACGTTGACGCCCCCCTGGCCCAGGTCCGTATCCAGCCCCTTGGGCATGCGGCGGAGGAATTCCTCGGCCCCAGCCATGCGGCAGGCCTCCCAAAGCTCCGCCTCGGTTGCCGCCGGATTCCCCCAAAGCAGGTTTTCCCGAATGGTGCCGGAAAACAGGACGTTTTTCTGCAAAACGATGCCTACGGCGTCCCGCAGGGCGGAAAGGGAATATTCCCGCACGTCCCGGCCCCCCACCTTTACCACCCCTTCCGTGGCGTCATATAAGCGGGGGATAAGCTGCACCAGGGTGCTTTTGGCGGAGCCGGTTCCGCCCAGGATGCCCACGGTCTGCCCTGGGGCGATATGGAGCTCCACATCCGAAAGGGCATATTCCCGGGCCCCGGCTTTATATTTGAAGGAAACATTTTCAAAGTCGATGCGGCCATCCGGGATTTCCTCCACCGGCTCCGGGGGGCTGGTAAGCGCCACAGGCTCATCCAGCACCTGGGCAATGCGCCGGGCGCTGGCCAGGGAGCGGGTCAGCAGAAGGAATACATTGGAGAGGAGCATCATGGAGTTCATTACCTGCAAAACGTAGCTGAAGAACCCCGTCAGATCGCCCACCTCCATCTGGGCCGTAAGAACCAGATTCCCGCCGAACCACATAATGAGCACGACGGATACATACATGGAAAGCTGGAAGGCTGGCAGGTTGAGAACGGTATAGTGGAAGGTCCTTTCGCTGGTATCCATCAGGGCCTGGTTGGCGATGGCAAAGCGCTCCTCCTCCCGCTCCGCCCGCACAAAGGCCTTGACTGCCCGTATGGCGATCAAGCTTTCCTGCACCCGGTGGTTGAGCTGGTCCACTACCTGCTGGAGGCGGGTATACATGGGGGCTACCTTCTTCACCACCCGATAAAGGACGAAGCCCAGAATGGGGGCGCAAAGGAAAAAAATCAGGGATAGCCCTGCGTGCATGGCAAAGGAGAAGCCAATGCCCAGCAGCAGCATCAGCGGGCTGCGGACCAAAGGACGAAAGCCCCCGTTAATGGCGTTTTGCAGAACCGTCACGTCGGTAGTCAGGCGGGTCACCAGGGAGGAAGCCTGGAAGTGATCCAAATTAGAAAAGGCGAAATCCTGTACCCGGGCAAACTGTGCTTCTCGAATGCGGGCGCCCCAGCCAAAGGCAGCCCGGGCGGCAAATCGGGCATAAAGCAAACCACTTATCAAAGAAAGAAGAGCACAGATGCCCATCTGCACGCCTTTATGTAGGATAAAATTCAGGTCCCGGTTGGCAACGCCAACATCGATCAAATCCGCCATCAAAACGGGGATAACCAGCTCAAAGCAAGTTTCCACCAGCACGAAGAAGGCGCCGATGAAAAGATCCCGCCTGTAAGGCCCCAAATAGGCCAGGAGCCGCTTAAAATCCTCCATGTTCCGCCCGTCCTTTCCAGTTATGCAGGTTTTCATATACCCGGCGCAAATCGCCAGCAAAGCGCTGCCGCCCTTCCGCATCGAAGCCCTGGAGGAGAATCTCCTCCAGCTGTCTGCATCGCGCCTTCCATTGGGAAGCGGCCTCCCGCCCCCGCTCCGTCAGGTCAATGCGGTTGCGCCGCCGGCTGCTTTCGTCGGCAACTTGGGTAATGAATCCCCCTTTTTTCAGGGAATCTATCATGCGGGAAACCGTAGCAGGATCTACCTCGAAGTAGTTTGCAAGCTCCTGCTGATGGCAGGGCCCGTGCTCTGCCAAATAGGTAATGAGCTTGGGCTGGCCTGCGCCCAGGCCTATCTCTTCCAGGCTGGGCCGTAAAAAGTTGCGCTGGGCGTGAAAGGCCCGGTATAACAGCATGTGGAATGATTCTTCCATGGTGTCTCCAAAATGAATATTGATATAGCAATAGTTGCCGTATCAATAATAAACCGTCCTGCAGTTCCCTGTCAAGTCCGGCAGATGTTGGCATAACCCGTACAATATGCAGGCGTAAAAAAGCCCGGCCTGCAAGTCAGGCCAGGATGAATGCCCTATGGTGTTGAGGTTGTTCAGCGGCGGGGATCCCGCTGCCGGCTCCAGAAGGTTAGGCCCAAGATGCCAGGGCCGGTGTGGGATGCGATAACGGGGCCTACGGGAGCGATGATAATTTTGGCCTGGGGGAAATTCTGCCGTACTGTCTCCGCCAGCCCTTCTGCCTCCGCCAGGCAGTCGCCGTGGCCAATCAGCACCGTATCGCCCAGGGCAGGATCCCAAAGCTTTTCCATCTTTTCCAGCAGAAGCTGGGCAGCCCGTTTGCGCCCCCGGGGCTTATCCACTACCACCAGCTTGCCTTCGTCATCTACGATGAGCATGGGCTTGATCTGTAGGGCTGTGCCGGCCATGGCAACGGCGGCAGAAACCCGGCCGCCCCTGCGCAGATGCTCGAAGGTATCCACCATAAAAAAGTGGAACATATGCAGGCGGTTTTTCTCCACCCAGTCCTGCAGCGCATCCAATGTTGCGCCCTGCTTTTGCAGCTCCAGGGCCTTCATCACCACGTGCCCCTCCCCGATGGAGGCGGAAAGGGTATCCACATAGCGGATCTGCCGCTCCGGATACTGTTCCCGGAGGTTTTCCATGCAGAGGCAGGCGCCCTGGTAGGTGCTGGAGAGGCCGGAAGAAAAGCAGAGGTAGATCAGATCCTCCCCCGCTGCCAGAATGGATTCGAATACCTTCTGGTAAACCAGCGGATTAACCTGGGAGGTGGTGGCGAAGTTGCCCGCCCGCAGGGTTTGATAAAATCGATCCACCGTCAGGTCGCCCTGGGGGCCAAAGGAATGATCCTCCCCGCCGATATTAATAGGCATGGATACAACGGTGGGCGCAGGCAGGCCTTGCAGCATTTCCTCCGTCAAGTCTGCCGTCGCATCCGTTACGATTCGGTAGCCCATAAATACTCCTCTTAGCATGAATTACCCATATTATAGGGTGTAGTATACCAGTATATCATTTTATCTATGCTCTGCCAATATAAAAGCTGTAGGCGGCTAACCACCTCTTTGTCTCTGCTATTCCTGCCCGTAGAATTATGTTATAATACCCTATAAAATCTCTTGCATGGATGCGCGCCGGATCCCCGCTATGTGGCCGGAAGAATGTTCCGCCTGCTTTTACCCTGAACGGGCAAAGGGATACACGGTTTTCGCAGGCTGAGCCCCTAGATTTGTAGCGGCCCCTGCAATAGGCCCCAGGATGGCTGCGGGGCCGGGAAAAGGCTTCGGCCTGCGCAGGATTGCCTTGCGCCCAGTTTCAGCGCAGGAGCGACGGATTCCCAGCGCGAATTCCAGCGGCTGCAACAAGAAAACGGGCCAAGGCCGGCCCGTACGCGCTTATTCGTTAAGGGTATACGCGGCGGACGCCGGCTCGATTCTATCTTAATCCGGGAGGTCTATATGTGGTTTACGCAAAGCATATTTTATCAGTTCTATCCCCTGGGCGTGTGCGGCGCACCCTGGCAAAACCAGGGGCAGCAGTCCCATGCCATTGCCAGCCTGGTTGATTGGATTCCCCATTTGCAGCGCTTGGGAATCAACGCCGTCTATTTTTCCCCGGTGTTTGACAGCGACGCCCATGGCTATGATACCCGGGATTATCTGCGCATCGACCCCCGGCTGGGCACCAATGAAGATTTCGCCGCCCTTTGCCGGGCTCTGCACGGGCAGGGCATCCATGTGGTGCTGGATGGGGTGTTTAACCACGTGGGCCGGGGCTTCTGGGCCTTTCGGGATGTGCAGGAAAAGCGGGAGGCCAGCCCCTATAAGGACTGGTTCCACATCGACTTTGGGGGAAACAGCAACTATAACGACGGCTTCTGGTATAAAGGCTGGGAAGGCCATTATGAGCTGGTAGAGCTCAACCTGCAGAATCCGGCTGTGGTAGATTATTTGCTGGATTGCGTAGGGAAATGGATGGACTGGTTTGAAATCGACGGCTTGCGGTTGGATGTGGCCTATACTTTGGAAGAAAGCTTTATGGCCCGGCTCCACGGCTTCGTAAAGGCCCGGCGGCCGGATTTCTTCCTCCTGGGCGAGATCCTCCACGGGGATTATAACCGCCTCCTTCGCCCCGGCATGCTGGATAGCTGCACCAACTATGAATGCTACAAGGGCCTGTATTCCAGCTTTAATTCCATGAACCTATTCGAAATTGCCCACAGCATCGCCCGGCAGTCCGGCCCGGAGCCCTGGGCCCTTTACCGGGATAAGCACCTTTTCACCTTCGCGGATAACCACGATGTAGAGCGCCTGGCCAGCATCCTGCAAAATCCTGCCCACATCCCCCTGGTCTATGGCCTGCTCTTTACCATGCCTGGCATCCCCTGCATCTATTACGGCAGCGAATGGGGCGCCCAGGGCCGCAAGCGGGATGGGGATCCGGCCCTGCGGCCAGCCTTTTCCACCCCGGAGTGGAACCTGCTTTCGGAGCATATTGCCTGGCTCAGCCGCCTCCGCCAGTCCAGCCGGGCGCTCTGCTATGGCGATTACCGCATGCTGCAGCTGACCAACCGGCAATATGTTTTCCAGCGTTCCCTGGATGGAGAGCGGGTGCAGGTGGCCATCAATGCGGACGCCCAGCCCTTCCAGGCCCGCTGGGATACCGGCGCCGCCCAGGGGACAGATCTACGTACCGGGGAAACCGTTCCCCTTGCGGGGGGCGCAGTTTTGCCCCCTTACAGCTTCTCCTGCTGGCGGGTATAGGAAGTTGGCTACGGGGATTTAGGCGGCGCAAAGCAGTGTGCGCTTGGGTTTCCGCATTTTTTCGTTCTTCCCGACAGATTCCCGGCGGTATAATATAAAGAATTAAATATGCCGTTTTACGGTATGCAAAAAGGCGCAAACTCCCCCCTTGGGAAATTTGCGCCTCCGTTTTTGCACTTGTTAGATTCCACGCCGCCGCTGCCTATGGGACGGCCTTCCCTGCTCGTCCGAAACAATCACCCGACTATAGGCTTTATTGGTTTAAGCATACGAGCAAGCTTCTGCCCCGTCAAAGGGTTCTTAAATGCTTCTCCTTGTATGCATAGCCTGTGCTAAGATCTCAGGCAATCGGGCCCGCCCCGGTAGCCAGCGCGCCCAGCCGCAACCCAGTGCGCAGGCCTAGTATTTCATCCATGCCGGAGGAAGAGCCATAGGCAGCCAGGGCTTCCGCCGCCAGCAGATACTCCGGCCGGTCCCCCGCCCATAAGGCGGCTATCAGCTGGTCTTCCAGGCGGCCCCAATAGCCCGCCAGGGCATAGGCCAAAAAGTGCTGGCTCAGCCGGTTGGTCCGGCCCAGGTTGGCCCCTACGGCTTTGCGCAGGCTTGCCAGCATGACCGCCGCGCTAGAGAACTGGCCAAGGCCGGTCAATACGCCGGACAGGTAGTCATCCCCCGAAGGGGTCAGCCCTGCGCCCAAGCCCAGCAGCCGGGCGGACGCTTCCCCAGGGGGCGCGGGCGCGGGATCCTTCAGGGCCCCATAGCCCCATGCTTCCAGGGCTTCTACCCCGGTTTGGAAGGCTTTCCCAAAGGGGTCATCCCGCCGGGGCTGCCGGCCCGCCAGCAGCAGCAAGGAGCTGGGCTGGGGCCAGGACACCCGCTGCAACAGCAGGGCGGCAATGTTGGAAAAGTACCCTTCCAGGGTTTCCATATCCGCTCGTGCATCGCCTATATGCGAGCCTTGCTGCCACTGGGGTAGGTCCGTTGGAATGGCGATGCGGTACTCCCCCACCTCAATCAAATCCGGGCGGATCCGGATTACATTCCCTGGAGATACCCCGAAAAACGGTTGCTTTAAATCCGTCACCAGCATGGCGGGGGACGGAGATACATCCTGCCTGCCCAAACTGTACAGGTTATCCACCGCACCTGGCACGGCCGGCATTTCCATATTAAGTACCCGGCGGAATACGCTATGTACCCGCCCTTCCATGGGCCTCTGTTGCAGCATGGCGGCAGCAGCGGTTCCTGCCATACAGATGCTAGGCATATGTCTAACCTCCTTTCCCCTGGGGCACAGGCCAGCGCCCCTATCTTCCAATCCCACGAACTAAGATGCGCCGCTCCAACCCGGCGCGGCGCATCCCCTGTTATACGTTACAAATACTTGCTGAAGGGATCCCTACAAGGACAAAGTTACGCCTTCGCCTCCGCAGGCTCTCCTACCTGGAACTTGTAGCCCTTGCCGGGCAGGATCGCGTTGCGCAGGATGTCCAGTAGGGCAGGAGTGGCCAAGCCGGGCTGGCGCACGATGCCGGCTGAATACCGCCCTAGGAGCTGAAACCGGATGCCAGAATGACCGCCGCCATGATCCGCTCGCGGGATTTGGCTAGGTCAACCTGATTTTCTACCGCGCCCCCTGCGCCGATGATGGCGGTGGGAGTGGTGTTCACCAGCGCGGCAAACCAGGGGCTGCGGATACCAGCGCTACGCTCGCCGCGATCCGGATGCCCTTGGGAGCGCATGCCCTAGAGCGGGCCGGTAGGCAGGTAGCCCCGCCATAGACGGCGTTATTTATTCGCCTTTTCTTTTAGAGCCTTCAGCACCTCTTCCGCCGTAATTGGCATACGGTTGAATCGCACGCCGATGGCGTCGTAAATCGCGTTTGCAATAGCCGGTGCGCCGGGTACCATAAGCGGCTCGCCCACACCCCGCGCCCCATATGGACCAGTGGGCTCCGCATGCTCTATGTATTTGACGTCCAGCTCTGGCATATCATCCGCCGTGGGAATCTTGTAGTCTACAAAGTTTTTATTGAGGATATGGCCGTTCTTGAGGATCAGTTCCTCAAACAGGGCCGTACCCATGGCCTGCACCATGGCGCCTTCAGACTGGGCGCAGAAGGTTTCCGGGTTGATGACCTTACCTGCGTCGAAACAGGATACCATCCTGAGCACCTTCACTTCGCCAGTGTCCAGATCCACCTCTACCTCCGCGCCGTTGACGCCGATGGTCCAGAATGCCACAGGGTGTTCGCCGATGCCGGTTTCCTTATCGTAATTGATGTTGTTCTCCAGGGTGAAGGTGCCTACGCCGATGGCGGGGCCGCCTACGCCGGAGCCATCGTCAAAGGCCAGGCCCAGGGCGAATTCCGACAGGGGAACCTTCCGGTCGGTGTAGATCTTATGCACCACGTACCCATCTTTGAATTCCAAATCCCGCTTATAGGCTCCCAGCTTGATCTGGGCCAGCTCCAGAATCTTTTTCTTCAGGTCCTCGCAGGCCAGCTTCACCGCGTTGCCCGCGCAGTAGGTGGTACGGCTGGCCACGGTCTGCCATTCATAGGGGGTGTGGTCCGTATCGCCGGTGCGGATGGTGATCAGCTTGGGGTCCACATCCAAGGTTTCGGCGGCGATCTGGGTCAGGGCCGTATCCGAGCCTTGGCCAATCTCCTGGCCGCTGGTCATCAGGAAGAAGGTGCCGTCTTCGTTCATCCGGATAATGGCCGCAGAGCCCGCGTTAGTAGGCATGGAGGGGGATTTCCATCCAGCTGCGATGCCCTTACCCCGTACCTTCCGGGGGTTGGTGCTCTCGCTCTTTTCCCCGTAGCCGATATCCTTGATTACCTCCTCCAGGCACTCATGGTAACCGGATACCACCATAGTCTCGCCCATGCAGGTTTTATCCCCTACCCGCAGGCCGTTGATCCGCCGCATCTCCACCGGGTCCATACCGATCTCCTTGGCCACGATATCGATGTTCTGCTCGATGGCAAAGTGGATCTCGCACATGCCGAAGCCACGATAGGGGCCGCCCACAGGATGGTTGGTATATACGCAGTAGCTATCCGTCCATACGTTGTCGATGTTGTAGGGGCCCGCAGAGGCGAAGCCGCCCGCCTTTACGATGTTGACGCCGTATTCCGTATACGCGCCGCCGTCCCAGACAAATTCGTTCTTTACCGCGTGGATGCGGCCATCCTTCTTTACGCCGGTCTTGATCTTGCAATGGAGGCCCTGGCGCACGTAGGAATTCTGGAATTCGTCCTCGCGGCTGTATTGGAGCTTCACCGGCCGGCCCTTGCAGCGCATGGCCAGCGGGATGATGATACCCTCGATGGTGGTGCCTGCCTTGGAGCCGAAGCCGCCGCCCACGTAAGGTGAAATAACCCGCAGTTTGTTCAGAGGGATCTCAAAGGCTACGCTCAGGGCTTGCCGCACCGCGTAAGGGGACTGGGTGCTGGCCCAAACGGTCAGCTTCCCATCGTATTCATATTGCGCAATGGCTACATGGGGTTCCAGGGGAACGTGCTGTACATGGGGAATGTAATACGTATGTTCCGCTACATAATCGCATTCCTGGAAGGCTTTGTCAACATCTCCTTTGCGCAATTTATAGTGGTGGGAGATATTTGTGTGGGGTTTGGGGAAAAAAATGGGCGCTACTTTATAGGTATGCAGATCGGGATGGATCAGGGGCGCATCGGGCTTCATGCCGTCTATGGCGTTGGTAACCGCCGGCAGCTCCTCATATACCACCTCGATCAAATCGCAGGCTTCCTGGGCGATTTCAGCCGTTTCTGCGGCAACGGCAGCCACAGCCTCGCCCTGATATTTTACCGTCTTGTTAGCCAGGAAGTTTTTATCCTCCAGGTACAGGCCGCAACGCTTGGTATAGCATTCGCCAGTGATCACAGCCCGCACGCCCGGGAGCTTTTCAGCTTTGGATACGTCGATGCTGATGATCTTGGCATGGGGGTACGGGCTCCGCTTTACCTGGGCGTACAGCATGCGGGGCATATGGAAGTCGCCCACATACTGCGCCTGCCCGGTTACCTTGCGGATCGCGTCCACACGCTCTATGCTTTGGCCTACATATTTCATATGGGGCGCCTCCTTTCTATTCCTGTGTTTCAGCCGTCTGGCCGCGGGCTGCGATCTCCTCAATGGCTTCTACGATCCGCTTATAGCCCGTACAGCGGCACAGGTTCCCGCTGATGCTATCGATGATCTCCTCCCGGGTGGGGTGGGGGTTTTCGTTGAGCAGCGCCGTGGCGGACATAAGGAAGCCCGGCGTGCAGAACCCGCACTGGAGGGCCCCGTGCTTGATGAAGCTCTGCTGCAACGGCGAGAGCTTAGGCCCGTCGGAAAGGCCTTCTACCGTAGTGATATGCACCCCGTCTAGCTCCGGCGCCAGCACCAGGCAGGCATTGAGGGGCACATCGTCCACGATCACCGTGCATGCGCCGCACTCGCCAGCACCGCAGCCCTCCTTGGTGCCGGTAAGGAACAAGTCGTCCCGCAACACATCCAGCATGGTTTTGTTGGCGGGCACATCCAAATCATAGGCATCGCCATTTACGTAAAAATGAACATGATATTTCATCTCGTATCCCTCCTTAGCCCAAGCTTTCCAGACCCCGGCGCAGGGCCATGGCCACCACGTCCAACCTGTACTGCTTGCTTGCCCGCACGTCATCGATGGGGGATACCTCGCTGAGGGCCAGCTCCACCGCCCGGTCGATCCGCGCATCATCCAGGGGTCCTTCGTTCAGGCAGGCCTCCGTCTTGGGTAGCCGCCGGGGGGTCGGCGCCACGGAGCCGAAGGCCGCCCGGTATTGGCCCGCATACTTCATCACCGTGCTGCACACGGTGGAAAGGTCCACCTTGTTCCGCCGGGATACCTTGGTGAAGATACCCTCCGCGCCCTCGTAATAGGGCACCCGGATCCCGGTAACGATCTCATCCTTTTGCAGGGTGGTCTTGCGCACGAATACAAAAAACTCGTTGATGGGGATCTCCCGCTTGCCATCCGGGCCTTCCACCTCCAGCACCGCCTCCAGGCACAACAGCGGCGTGGAAGTATCCGCCAGGGGGGAAGCGTTGATCAGGTTGCCGGCGCAGGTGGCCCGGTTGCGCACCTGCTTAGAGCCTACCGACAGGGCGGCGTTGGCCAGGAAGGGATAATATGTGCGCACGTTTTCGTCCCCTCCCAATCGGTTCATATTCACGCAAGCGCCGATGTGCAGGCCCTCTTCCTTGGAAAAGCGCAGTTCGTCCAATCCTGGGATGCGTTTGATGTCCACCACGTATTCCGGGTTGATCAGCCGGTCGCGCAGCTGGATCACCACATCTGTACCGCCGTTGAGGACCACGGCCTTCCCCTTGCTTTCACGAAGGAATTTTGCCGCCTCCCCTACGGTCCCAGGCGCAAAATACTAAAATGCTCTCATACGTCCTCCTCCTCCTGATTTGTGGCTGGAGCGGCGCCGCCGCGCCCCGCCCGGTCCTGGGTGCTGTCAGGTGCCTCAGGTGAACCCTGCCGGCACGCCGCCTGAAACTTAGTTGATCCCGCCCGGCTCAGCCGCCGGGCCAAGGGCTGGCAGGCCCGCTTATGTTTATGCATAAACCTTCCACGTCTGCCAGCTCCGTCTGTTTTACAATCTGTTCTGGTTGCCGCCCGGCTAAAACGAAATAATGGGCCAGGGCGTAAATTTCGTTTAACGGCTGGAAATGCATGTTCCGGCTCGCTGCTGCCAATGGCTTCAAAATGCCTGCCGCATCTGCTTCAAATATGCCTGGGCCTCTTGGCCAGCCGCCCGCTCCAGCGCCCGGGCCATCGCCGCGTCTTGCTCCACCAAGGGTAGCAGGCGGATCCCGCTTTCCTTCCCAGCCTGGATTATATCGTATTTTCGATGGGACGGCGCCGCCCACCGTCTCCTGCTATAGGGACGAAGTAGGCCAGGGCAAACCCGCCGCAGGCTATTTAATAGGCCTTCCTTTTTCATATTTCATACTATGCGCACGCTGCAATAATGGCCAGGATAATGGCCTAGAATAATGCTTCTATCTGCTCCGCCCCTATCGTAACCCCGAGCCTAACAAATTCGTAATTCTTGTAAAAAAATAACGAGGGGCGGCGGTGCGCCGTCCCCTAAAGGTATGGGATCGTATGCTGATAAAAAAGGCTTGGATCTCATATAGCACACCTGTCCACCTCGTTACAAGTTGATAAGTCGTGATACTTATTGAAAAACAGCGAAGGACGGCAATTGCCGTCCCATAAAATTACACGTCTTCAAAGCCGTCGAAGGCCACAATTCTGGTGATGCAGCTTTCGCCGTCCACCAGCTTCCAGGGGAAGCAGCCGATAACGACACGCTTATTGGAGAGCTCGTCGATCTGGCCGCCCAGGCACTCGGCATGGATGGCCTCATAGGGCTGGCAGAACAGCTCGATATGCATGGCCTGGTAGTGATCCGGCCAGGGATAGATTTCGTTGAGGCCCTTGCCATAACGCTCTTGGAATACGGCATCGCACTTCTTGGCCTCCATGGGCTCCCAATCGCGTATCTTGGTATTCATGGGGTGGTCCGCAGAGCCGCAGTCCACGCCGATCCAGCGCAGCTTCTTTTCCCGTACCCAGCGGATGAAGTCCAGGCAGGGGCCGGGGTGGCGCAGCATGTAGCGGCGCTCATCCGCCTCGGGGCTATCCCAGCCATACTTATGGTAGCCGGTGTTGATGATCAGGATGTCGCCTTCCTTTACCTCTACCCGCTTTTCGATATCTTCCGGGGTGTAAATGCCCCAGTCCATGGCCTGGTCGGAAAGGTCTACTACCACGCCGGGGGCGCATAGCTTGGTCAGCTCCAGGGAAGCTATATCCCGGCCTGCGGTGTCAAAGTGCAGGGGGCCATCCAAATGGGTGCCCACGTGGTTGGAGTGGGTCATCAGCTGGCCGTTGGCCCCGTTGGGCGCCAGCCGCTTGAAGAATTTCATCTGCAAGGGCTCATAGGTGGGCCAGGGGGGCGTATTAATGCCAATGGGGATGGAGAGTTCGTACATTTTAATATCAGACCATTTGCTCATTTGCGAAACCTCCTTACGGTAGTATGTATGTATGTGGCCGCAGCGAACCCGCGGCGAAAATGATGCCAGGGCAGTTCCCCGGAACCCTACCCGGCCCCAATGGCCGGGTGGGGGGAATGAATCGGTTTAAAGGGCAGCTATTCCAGCCAAGCCTTTGCGCAGGCCTCCAGGGCCTGGGTGAAGCAGGCAGCCGGCGGCCGTACCAAGCCGGCGCCAATCTGGCCTACGCCATAGTCCTTATGGGCGATGCCCGTATTGATGATGGGCCGGATGCCGGTCTCCATCACCTTCAGCAGGTCGATGCCCGTGGCGCTGCCCCGGAAATCCAGAGCAGGGATCCGGTACGCGGAGCCTTCGCCGGTGGTGATTTCGTACATCTCCAGGGAGTAATTGATGGCGTCCTGGACCTTGCCGCCCACGAACTGGACGATGGCCGGGGCCGCCGCCATGCAGAATCCGCCGATGCCGGCGGTTTCCGTGATGCAGCTGTCCCCCAGGTCCGGGTTGGCGTCCGCCTCGGTGTAGCCCGGGAAGTAAAGGCCGTCCACCGCTTCTGCGGGGGCAGTGAACCACTG
>CALVLF010000036.1 GCA_944336625.1 uncultured Clostridia bacterium | reverse complement strand
CATGGCGTTTGTGGTGTTCCTGCTTATACGCGGCATAAACCGCCTGCACGCCTTAGCATTCCGTAAGCAGGAAGCGCCAGCCGCCCCGCCTACCACGAAGATATGCCCCTTCTGCAAAAGCGAGATTTCCATAGATGCTACCCGCTGCCCCCACTGCACCTCCCAGCAGCCAGAAGCGCCCGAGGCATAAAGGCGGCACAGTATACAGTATCGTATTATAAAAACACGCTTCCGGCCTATGCGGCCGGAGGCGTGTTTTCCTTTTTCCAGGCAGTGCGCCAGAGCTCGTCCTTCCACCTGCAAAAGAAACGCGGCCTGGGTTAAAAGATAATGTTCCTGGAAATCTCCCCTAGGCTGGCGCAGCCGGTCATGATCATGGCCTGGTAGAGCTGCTGGGTATAGGTTTGCAGGGTAGCGGCCACCCCTTGGGCCCCGGCGCCGAAGGCGCCCCAGCACAGAGGCCGGCCTACCAGCACCCCCTGGGCCCCCAGGCCCAGGAGCTTGAGGGCATCCACGCCGCTGCGCACGCAGCCATCCGCTAAAATGGGAACCTGGCCCCCTAGGGCATCGGCAATCCAGGGCAGGACCTCCGCTACGCCGGGGCAGCCATCCAGCACCCGGCCCCCATGGTTGGATACCACGATGCAGTCCGCCCCTGCAGCCAGGCAAAGGAGGGCTTCATCCGGGGTCATGATGCCCTTTACCACAAAGGGCAGGCTGGTTCGGCTGCGGATGGCCGCCAGCTGATCCAGGCTTTTGGGGCCTACGGGCTGGCCCTGCAGGGCCATGGTCACCAGCCCCGCCCCGTCCAAATCGATACCCAGGGCAATGGCCCCTGCCTCCTGGGCCCGCTGGAACCGGGCGGTGATCTCCCCCAGGTCGTTCCGAGGTTTGATGATAGCCACTACCCCTTCTTTGGAAGCCCGGGCCCCTGCTAACCCTCCTTCAAAGAGGGCCATATCCGCCGCGTCTCCAATCCAGCCCAGGCTCCCTGCGGCTTCCGCCCCCTGCACCAGGGCCGTGACGAATTCCGCCTCCGTCATGCCATCGCCGCAGTTATAGCCGGCGCCAGTCATGGGGGCAGCCAAGATGGGGGTTTGCAGGGTTTTTCCAAAGAGGGAAAGGGCGGTAGAGGGCGCTGCGGCTTCATGTATTACCCGCAGGTTCAGGCGGGTATCTGCCAGGGCCTTATGGTTGGCCTGGAAGGAGCTGCCGCTCAGGGCGCCGCCCATGCCCGGCACCTGGCCCGCGCAGGCCCTGCCGTCGCAGACGGGGCATAGCTTGCAGTATTTCTTCATGGGTTCCCGGGCGGCTTCCCGGATCTGGGGCAGGTTCATGGCGGAGGTCTCCTTTCATTCTACAAAGAGTTCTTATCCGTTCCATTATACCATGGCAGGCCGGTGGATACATCCCCGGCAGCAGGAAACCAGCCGGAAATATTTATGCCACTCCGAAAAGGCCCAGCCGGTGGAATTCCCCTTTCGCCCGGCGCCGGGCGGCCATTGCGGACTGAGGGGTGGGCTTCGTAAAGGGAAAAACGCCCAAAGGCGCCCCTGTGTAAGGGGAGCGGCACTCGGCTCCACCCTCCTCTCCGTAAAAGGCCGTCGCCGCGGCTCCGCTGCTCAGTTGCAAGCGCCTTCGCCACGTTTCGGTTTGCTTTGGGCCTTTTGCGGCGGCGGCACATGGGGCCCTTTCCAGCGGGCTAAGGCTTCGCTCCCGCAAGGAGGGATAAAGCCGTGGCCCATAATCTAGGGCCCCGGCGGCTGTAAGCGAAAGACGCGGGCAGGAACCATTGCTTCCCACAAACCTCCGCGCGCGAATATAGCCGCGCGCTTAGCACCGTTTAGCGCCTGGGCTTTTCTATTTTGAAGCCGTTGCCCAGGACCTCGTTGGATTCCAGAATGATGATAAAGGCCTGGGGGTCTACCTCCCGGGCGGCTTTGCGGATGGGGTGCATCTGCTTGCTGTTGCAGGCGCACATGACCACCTGCTTATCCCGCTGGTCGCAGCCCCCCTTGGCGCAGAGGATGGTGGAGCCCCGGTCGCTGGCCCTGTCGATGGCCCGCACCATCTCCACCCCCTTTTCCGTTACGATGAGGGTCAGCTTGCCGGCATCCACGCCATACATGACCTTGTCCACCACCTGGGTGGTAAGGTAGTTGATGATCATGCCATAAAGAATGCCATCCACATCCTGGAAGATCAGCCCGCCGGCGCCGATGATGACCACCTCGATGCAAAAAGCCACCTTTCCATAAGAGAGATGGGGATGTCGGGAACGGATGGCCATCATGATGAAATCCGAACCGCCGGTAGAAGAATCCCGCAGATAGATGAGGGCATAGCCCAGGCCGCTGATCACCCCGGTATAGATGGCGGCAAGAAGCCGGCTCCCATCGTATACGGGGAAGAGGGGGGCTACATAGTCCAGCACCAGGGAAGAGATGAGCATGCACCTGAGGGAGCGGAGGAAGAAATTCCGGCCCAGCAGCTTATAGCACAGGAGGGCCAGGGGCACGTTCATCAGCAGGGTCATCCAGCCCATGGGCACGCCAAAAAGGCGGTAGATGATCAGGGCGATGCCGGAAAACCCCGCCATAAGAAATGCGCCATTTAGAGCAAAATTATACAGGGCGATGGCGATAAGAAAGCTGCCGGCAATCTCGTAGGCTATATCCGAAAGGACTTTTTTTGCCGGAAATGCAAGATGCATAGGGGGGATTCTCCTTTCTCCATTCCTCAAAAAAAGAGCGTTGCCGCAAACCCTATGCTCGCAAACGCTCTTGTATAATTATAATACCATATGCAGCGCCAAAGGTCAAGGCCGCCCAAAAGGGCAAATTGCCCTAATATACCGGATAGCCCAGGATATATAGGCAGCAGTAGGCGCAGGCGCTTAGGAACAGCGCCAAGAGAACCCCCAGGCGGAGCAGAGGCCGGGCATCCCGCAGCAGGGCCCCCAATCCCAGGGCCAGGGGGAAGCAGACCGCCAGATACCGGGGAGCGCTCAGCAGCCAGGTGCAGCCCATGGCCACCAGGAAATAAGCCAGGAAATAGGCCCCGTAGCTGGGACGAAGCCGGCCGATGGCCGGAACCATAAGGGCCAGGGCGCCAAACCCGCAAAGGAGATTAGGCAGATACAGGCCCAGGACCATTGTCATATCCCTTTCCAGCAGGGATTGGAGCAGGTATTCCGTCTGATAGGCGGCGGTATTGAAGAAAAGGCCCAGGCTTTGACTCCAGTGCTCCCGCTGGTAGGTAAGGAAGGTGAAAGCATCCCCGGTTACCAGGTAGTTGACCAGCAGATAGGCTGCCGTGCCCAGGCAGGCCGTCAGCAGGCAGGCGCCGTATTTCAGGAAAAGGATGGGCCGGGGCTTTTCATCCCCCCGAAGGAGCCGGAGAAGCATCTCCACCGCCAGCACCAGGGCCAGCAGGATTCCCACGGAGCGGGTAAAGCCCGCCAGGGCTGTAAGCAGGGCAGCGGGGAAGAAACGGCCCTTGCGCCCGCAGTAAACCGCCCCCAGGGACAGGAGCAGGAAAAGGCTCTCCGTCATAGGTGCCCCCAGGAAGATGGCCCCGGGGAATACCAGCATGAGGGCGGTAATATACAGGGAATCCCGCCGGTTAAAATCCAGGGCCGCCAGTTCATACAGCAGAATGCCGCCGCCCATGGCGCAAAGATTGCTCACCACCATGGCCGCTGCAAAATAGTTTCCGCCGGTCACATAGGAAAATGCCCGGATCAGCAGGGGATAGAGGGGGAAGAAAACGATATGGAAGCGGGGATCCCCCTCCGTGACATACCAGTTTTCCGCAATGCCCAGATAGCTGGGGGAGTCGGTTCGCAGCCAGAGGCGGGAAAGGCCGTTCAGAATGCCGCCGCTATAGCCGTTTACCGCCATATCCACCCCATAGGCCAGGATATAGAAGAAAAGCCGCAGGCAGAGAACCCCCAGGGCGATCTTCAGCCAGGGATGGCGGCGGCTGGGCCGGAGGCTGCGCAGGCCCAGGCCGGCGTTGGGGTCGGAATCCGCCGCTACCATCCCTACAGCAAAAGCAGGGATATACCGGAGCAGGCAGAACAGGAACAGCCCGCAGGAAAGGCCAGCCGCCAGCATGGCTACGCCAGTATAGGAGGCCTGGAAGGCCCAGAGGCCAAAGACGGCCACGAGGAGCAGGGTCAAAAGCCCTGCGATGATCTTTTGCGCATTCATAAGTATCATTATAGCATCCTTCGGCCCTGGCGGGAAGGGGGAGCCGAGCGCTGCCTCGTCGTCGCAAAGTCCGCTTTACTCCGGCGGCTTTTTAGCCGCAGGCTGAAAAGCCGCCGTCGCGTCGCTCCCTTGCTCCTCCTCTCCGCAAAAGGCCGTCGCTGCACCTCCGCTGCTCGGTTGCAAGCGCCCTCGCGACGCTCCGCCTTGCTTTGGGCCTTTTGCGGCGGCGGAAGCCCAGTGCGCAAAGGAGCCCTAGGAAGGTCCCCCCAGCCCACTGGATGCCCATCGGGACGAAGGGAAAAGATAACAGCGCCCAACTCCGCCCCTTTGGAACGGAACCGGCTGGAATCCCATCTACATTCCAAAAATTATTGCAAAACGATAATTCATATGCTATACTGTCCTCATAAATTATTGTAAATCGATAATTCATGGAGGTTATTATGTCCCGCAAAATGCTGGCCCCGGCCCTGGCCCTTTGCTGCGCCGCCGCAGCCCTCCTCATGCGGCTCTTTGCCCCGGGGGATCTGTCCCTCTATATCCTGGCCCTGCCCCTGGATCTCGTGGGCCAGGGACTTCGGGCCCTGTCCCTTCAGGGAGCCTTTGGCAACGGGCTGGCCCTTTGCCTGTATGCCCTTTTCTGCCTGCTTCCCGTGGGCCTGGGGCTTTATTGGCATAGAAAGGGCAAGGGGCGCTACCACTTGGCCATGGGCGCCCTTTGCAGCGCCAGCCTGTTTTTCATGGTATACCGCTTTATCAATCCTGCCCTTTTCAATGGGCTGCTAGGCTGGGAGGAAGGGAACGCTTCCCTCCTGCGCCTGGGGAAAACCATGGGAGCGGCGGCCTGCTGGAGCGTAGCCCTGGCCTGGTGGGGGCTTTGGATGGCCCGGCGGCGGGAGCGGCCGGCGCTTTTCCAGGGGCTGGCCCTGCTTTTGCGGCTGGCGGGCGCGCTTCTGCTCCTGGGCCTGTGTTATGGGCGGCTGTATGGAATATTAGGTTGCTTTGGGCAGAGCAGCCTGACCGTTTACGATGCCGCCGGCAATCCCATCCCCCAGCTGGGCCTATGGGCCGGGGGCATGCAGGTGGACCTGTCCCGGCTTCTCCCCTATCTGCTGGGGGCGATTCCAGAGGTCTTCCTCCTGCTGCTTTTGCCCCCGGCCTTTTCCCTCCTTTCCGCTCTGGAGGCGGACCCTTACGGGGAAGGGGTGGCCAGCCTTTGTGATGCGGTAGCCGGGGGCGCCCGCCGGGCCCTTTATGCCTGCCTGTTCACCGTGCTTGCGGGGAATTTCCTCCAGTTTCTGCTGGCGGGCCAGGGGGATACGTCCATCCGGCTTACCTTCCCCCTGCTGGAGCTGTTCCTGGCCCTGGGGCTCATGCTTCTGGGGGATGGGGCCCGCCGGAACCGGGCCCTGAAGCTGGATAATGACGCCATCATTTAGGAGGCACGTTATGGCCATACAGGTGCATTTGGACGCCCTCCTCAAAGCCCGGGGCATAACGGCCAAGGAGCTTTGCAAACAGGTGGGCATTACGGAAGCCAACCTTTCCATCCTGCGGACGGGCCGGGGCAAAGGCGTGCGCTTTGCTACCCTGAACCGGATCTGCTATTTTCTCCAATGCGATGTTGGGGAGCTCCTATCCTTTGACGGAAATCTTGACCAGGAGGAAGCGGAAGAACATGCGTAAATTTTTCTGTGGCATAAGCCTGCTCTTATGCTTTACCCTGCTCCTGCCCGGCTGCCAGCTGGCCCTGCCGGCGGGCGGGGCGGATATGGCCCCGGCCGTAGGCATCTGGCTGGAGGCCCGGGAAGAAGCCCCGGCGGCGGACTACCTGCCCCAGGTGGATTTCCAGGCCAATGGAGCCCTGGGGCTGGTAATGCTGACCCGGGATGTTGACGAGGAAGGCCATGCAACCGCCGTCTATGGCCGGACCTTAACCCCCCAGTTCCAGGAAGTGGGCTTTACCAGCCGTACCAACCTGGTGAACGGCACGGTGCAGGAAGATAGCAGCAGCTTCCAGGGCACCCTCTACCTGGATGATGGCGGCCAGGCCCCGGAGGATTTCTGGCTCTGGCGGGTATACGAGGATGGGGCCGGAGGCTACTATGCCAAGGGCAGCCCGGAGCACATCTCCATCTCCCATGCCCAGCTGGAGGCTTTGGCGGGGGGCAGCTATTCCCAGAGCTTTTCCTACAAAACCACACAAACCGATTCCGATGGCCGGCAACAGGCTACGGAGTACAGCTACACCATCGCCTTCAAGGCCATTGGCCGCCTGGAGCAGGTAGAGATCATCGAGCTGGACGGGGATTTTCAAAAGCTTTCCCAGGTTTCCCTGGAGATACAGGATGGGGATGAATATACCCTCCAGCCCGGGGCTGCCTATGCGGCCATCCTGGAGACCTACCAGGGCGCCGGGGGCAGGGAACGGGTCTGCACCCTCTATTCTGCGGATGACGCCCTGGATTACGAAGGGGAACAGGCCCTTTTCCACAGCCTGAAATACATGGGCGACGGGGGCATGGTCCTGCCCCGGAGCCTGGAAATCATCTGGCCCTAAGGCGAATGCTTTCCCAAATGAAAAAGCCCCCTGCAGGGGCTTTTTGCATGTGAAAACGAAATCGGAGGCCGCCGCCCCAGGATTTGCACCACCAAAGCAGCCAAGGCGCAGCGCGGCCTTTTTCGGTAGAGGAGATCCAAGGAAGCCCTATGGCGGCCAGGAATCCGTAACTTATCCCTCCTGCCCAGGGGTCCGTTTATGGCCAGGAAGGAAGGTTTGCAAAGACTCCGGCGGGGCGGCGGCGCTTCGCAGCTGGCCGGGATGCCAGCATCCCGGCCAGCTTGCGAAGGGGAGGGGCCCGGCAAAGCCGGGCCCCTCCAGGAGCGCTTCGCGCTCCCGCCGCCGCCCCCGCGAACCTCCGCCAACGTCCCTTTCCGCCCGCGATAAAGCCGGGGGCCATGGCCTACGGCCCCCGGCGGCATATGCGGCTGCATCCAGCAGAATAAGCCTTCGCTCCCGCAAGGCAGTAAAAAGCCCGGCCCCATAATCTACGGGGCTGGGCGGCTGTAAGCGAAGGGCGCGGGCTCTGCGGCAGGCCGTCCGCCAGCCCCTGCGCGCGCTATCGCCGTGCGCGCAGCACCGGGGCCGGGCGGCTGTAAGCGAAGGGCGCGGGCACAAACCATTTTTCCCGCCAACGTCTGCGCGCGCTATCGCCGTCCGCGCAGGACCCGCCATTACATGACGGAAAGAGAGATTTTTACATAGATCAGCAGGGATGCGGCGTCCACAATGGTAGTGATAAAGGGGCTGGCCATCACCGCCGGGTCGAAGCCGATGCGCTTGGCCAGCATGGGCAGGGCGCCCCCCACCACCTTGGCAAAGAGAACGGTGCAGACCAGGGTAGAGCATACCACCAGGGAAACCATCACGCCCACCCGGTCGAAAAGCATAAGCTTGGCAAAATTGCATATGGCCAGGGTCACGCCGCAGAGCACCGCTACCCGGACTTCCTTCCACAGGACCCGAAACAGATCCCGGAATTCTATATCCCCCAGGGAAAGGCCGCGGATGATGGTAACGGAGGTCTGGCTGCCGGAGTTTCCGCCCGTATCCATCAGCATGGGGATGAAGGCCACCAGGGCGGTGGAAAGGGCCTGCTCAAAGCGCATGAGGATCATGCTGGTAAAGGTTGCGGATACCATCAAGAGCAGCAGCCAGGGGATACGGCTGCGCCACAGCTCCCATACCCCCGTGCGCAGGTAAGGCTTATCGCTGGGAGTGATAGCCGCCATCTTTTCCATATCCTCCGTGGTTTCTTCCTGGAGGACGTCCATGACGTCGTCGATGGTGATGATGCCCACCAGCCGGTTTTCATTATCCACCACCGGCATGGAAAGCATATCGTATTTGGAGAAGAGCTGGGCCACCTGCTCCTGGTCGTCATAGGTATTGGCGCATATGATGTGGGTGCGCATGATGGTGCCCACTACCGTTTCCGGCGCTGCCAAGATCAATTCCCGCAGGCCCACCACCCCATCCAGATGGTGCTGGTTATCGATGACGTAGCAGTTGTTGATGGTTTCCTTATCGATGCCGGTTTTGCGGATCTCATCCAGGGCTTGGCCAACGGTGAGGGTCTGCTTGAAGTAGACGTACTCGTTGGTCATGATGCTGCCGGCAGAATCCTCCGGGTACTGGAGGTACTGGTTGATGAGCTTGCGGTTTTCCCCGCTGGAATTCCGGAGCACCCGCTTGACCACGTTGGCGGGCATTTCCTCGATCAGGTCCACATAGTCATCCAGATACATATCGTCCAGGATATACCGCAGCTCCTGGTCCGTAATTGCGCCGATGATATGCTCCTGAATCTCCGGCTCCATATAGGCGAAGGTTTCCGCCGCCACCTCCTTGGGCAGCAGGCGGAAAAAAAGCAGGGCGCTTTCCTTGTCCTCCGCATCCAGCCGCTCAAAGACCTCGGCAATATCGGCATAATGCATTTTCAGCGCAGCAGCCTTAACCTCAGCATACTTGCGCTCTTTTAGAAGCTGAAGAACTTGTTCGATCATAAAACGTCTCCTTCTTGGGCGGCGCTTTATGCATGCATGGAAGCGCCGCCCATGCTATTAAGTTTTTTTATGCAGCATCTACTGCCACATGGTCCGGCGTCCATTTTGTTCTCCTTTCCTGTAGGATTTGACCTCTGCGGGCCATTATACCGTGCCTTTATTGTAACCTGCCGCCATAAGGGAAGCAAGCTTTTTCCTGTCAAGCTTTTGAAAAGTTTCGCCCGCCGGCAGTGCTGTGCGCAGCTATAGCGGGGGCAGGCGCCGGGGGTTGGCGCAGGGGCTGAAGAAGGGCTTGCAAAAATTCCGGCGGAAGGGGGCGGCGGCGGGAGCGCGAAGCGCTCCTGGAGAGGCCGGCAAAACCGGCCCCTCCCCTTCGCAAAAGGGCACCGGGATGCTTGCATCCCGGTGCCCTGTATGCGAAGCGCCGCCGCCCCCCGCGTATTTCCGCTAACGTTTCTTTTTGCCTATGGATAAAGCCGGGGCCATGGCCTACGGCCCCCGGCGGCAGGGAAGGCGGTTGGAAAGGGGTGCCCTTCCGCCTGGGCGAGGAAAGAGAAAGCCCGGCCCCATGATCTATGGGGCCGGGCGGCTCTTAAGGAAAGGCGCGGGCACTGCGGCAGGCTGCCCGCCAGCCTACGTGCGCGAATATAGCCGTGCGCTTAGCACCGGGGCCGGGCGGCTTTTAAGGAAAGGCGCGGGCAGGAACCAGCATTTTCCGCTAACGTCCGCGCGCGAATATAGCCGTGCGCTTAGCACCCGCGCGCTTAGCGCCTTATCCCTCGTTCAGGACCAGGGACTGGAAGAACTGGAAACGTGCAGGATCCTGCTTTTTCAGGGAAATGGGGCGGCCCTGCCCATCGATGAAGCAGTGGGTACTGGCGCCCTGGGCCCGGAGCTCTCCGGTGGCGTGGTCCAGAACCCGGTAGCTGAGGCGGAAGCGGACAAGGCCGAATTCTTCCATATTTACATGGACCTCCACCGTATCCCCAAAGTGAACGGGCTGCCGGTACTGGCATTCCAGGGATAGAACGGGGATGAAAAGCCCTTCCGCTTCCAACCGGCTATAGGGCATCTCCACCTGCTCCAGATAGTCCAGCCGGGCCTCTTCAAACCAATGGATATGGTTGGCATGATGGACAAAGCCCATCTGATCCGTTTCATAATAGCATACTTTGTGCAGATAAGGGTTCATGTTTTGGTTCCTGTGTGATTAATAAGGGGTAAAGAGGGCGATGCGGTTCCAGGGAGATACCCGCAGGGCTGCCCGGCCCAGCAGGTCGGAAAAATGAATGGTCATCACTTCCGCCTCCAGGCTGGTGGAGGTTCGGTCATCCGGCAGAAGGAGGAATTCATCCTGCCCCAGGGTAAAGGGGCTCAGGCTCTGGCTGCCGGGGATGGCATAGGCGGATTCATCCAGATAGGCTCCGTTGATGTAAACTGCTCCCTCCTGAATTAATACAGTTTCCCCCGGCAGGCCTACCACGCGGCCCATGCTTACCCCGCCCCCATCCTGGCGGAAGGCATAAGCATCCCCCCGGCAGGGGGTGGATACGTGCTTGGCCAGCTTGTCAAACAGGACGATATCCCCCTGGCGAAGTGTGGGCGCCATGCCGCTATCGGCAATTTGAATGCCCTGAAACCACAGGGTAAATACCAGCCCTACTACGATCAGGGCGATCCCGATGGAATAGCCCAAGTTCAGCAGGCGAAGCCGCCTATACATGCTGCTGTTCTGCTCCACCCGTCCTTTCATTGTCCCTCTTCCTTTTCCAGCTTTTTCTTGGCTGCCCGCTCAAAATCCTGCCGGGGCAGCATAACCACGCGGCCGCATTGCAGGCAGCGGATCTTTATATCGGCGCCGGTGCGGGTAATTTCCCAGCGGTTGCCGCCGCAAGCATGGGGCTTGCGCATCTGCACCCAGTCCCCGGTGGTGAAATCCGTCAGCATCTGCTTTCCTCCCGCAAAACCACGGTTTCATGGGGGGTTTTGATGCCCTCGGCCTTATAGCGCAGCCGGGTGCGGCGAATGGTTTCCCGGGCGATGGTCCATTGCTGCATGGCGCTGGCCTTCATGGTAACCCGCAGGGTCACGCCCCGATCCGTTACGGACATGATGCCCACCCGCTCCGGTGGCTGTACCCCCTGGTCCTTCATGCTTTCATAAACGGCGACTGCCTCTTCATAGAGAATTTCCAGAGCCCGGTCCGGATCTGCCTCCGGGGCGATGGAAAGCTCAATCACCGCCACATAATCATCCCGGGAATAGTTGACGATGGTGGTAATCTGCCCATTGGGGATAATATTCTTTTCGCCCCGGAAGCCCCGGACGGTTACGGTGCGCAGGGTCACTTCCTCCACAATGCCCTCTACGCCGGCTACCAACACATAGTCCCCTACGGCCAGCTCATCCTCAAAGAGCATGAAGAAGCCGGAGACCACGTCTCCAATCAGGCTCTGGGCGCCAATGCCCAGGGCCAGGGTGCCGATGCCGGCAGCAGCCAGCATGCTTGCCATAGCCGAGGTAAGGCCCAGCTCGCCAATGGCGATGGCCGCGGCGATGAAATAAAATACATACTTGGCAATGCCCTGGCAGAGGGTAACGCAGGTTTCCATCCGTCTGATGGCTGTATCATCCTGGTTTAAGCGCAGGGTGCTCCTTTTGCAGATCTGCCGCAGGATGCGGCCGGCAAGCTGGGTAAGGATCCGGGCCAGGACAAAGACCAGGACGATATTGATAATGGTGGAGATCCAACCCAGGTTCAGGCGGGCCATATAGTCATCCAGCAGGGGAATGAGCAGGCCCATGCCCAGGGAGGAATTGGAAATCATGCGCGATGCCTCCTTTTGGCGCGGGGGATATGGGAAATATGCGCTTATATTTTATCATACTGGCCCCCATTCGCCAAGGGTTAGGCCGTTTACAAAAAGGGCCCGGGCCGGTATAATGGGGCTGTACCGGATCAGGTGCGATTCTATGAATGGGGGTATATTATTTTGCCTTATAAAATCATTACCGATGCCACCAGCGACCTTCCCCTGGCCCTGGCGCAGCAGTGGGACGTACACGTCCTTCCCATGGAGTATACCTTGGATGGTACGCCCCATACCTATTCGCCTGGTAACAGCGAGCTACCCCTCAAGGATATCTTTGCAGCCATGCGCAATGGGGCCGTTGCCGTAACCAGCCAGATCAATGCCTATACCTTTACCGCCGTATTCGAAGAATACCTCAAGGCAGGCACGGATGTAATCTACATCGGCTTTTCCTCCGCCCTTTCGGGAACGGTGGGCTCCGCCCAGTCCGCCCGGGAGGATCTGCTGGTAAAATATCCGGAGCGGAAGATCGCCGTGGTGGATAGCCTCTGCGCCAGCCTGGGCCAGGGCCTGTTTGTATACTATGCCGCCCGGCAGCAGAAGGAGCTGGATTTCGACGCCATGGTAACCTGGCTGGAGGAGAACAAGCTGAACTTCGTCCACTGGTTCACCGTAGATGATCTGGTATATCTGAAGCGGGGCGGACGGGTCAGCGGAGCTACCGCCGCCATTGCCACGGTTTTGCAGATCAAGCCCGTCATGCATGTGGATGAACAGGGCCGCCTCATCGCCGTGGAAAAGGTACAGGGCCGAAAGAAATCCCTCCGGGGCCTGGTGGATCAGATGGAGAAGAGCGTAAACCACGCCAGGGCGGATGTGGTGTTTATCGGCCACTGCGATGCCCGGGAGGATGCGGAGATGGTAGCGGACCTGGTGCGGGAGCGGACGGGTATCCACAACATCGTCATCGACGATATTGGCATCGTCATCGGCGCCCATTCCGGCCCCGGCACCGTAGCCCTCTTCTATTATGGCGTTAGATAGTGCTACGCGCACGGCGGCGCTAAGCGCGCGGCGATAGCGCGCGCCTAGGTTGGTGGGAATCGCTGGTTTGTGCCCGCGTCCTTCCTTAAGTGCCGCCCGGCCCCGGTGCTACGCGCACGGCGATATTCGCGCGCAAGCGTTGGCGGGAAGCCTGCCGCAGTGCTCGTGCCCCTCGCTTGCAGCCGCCCGGCCCCGGTGCGACGCGCACGGCGATAGCGCGCGCCTAGGTTGGTGGGAATCGCTAGTTTGCGCCCGCGCCCTTCCTTGCGTGCCGCCCGGCCCCGGTGCTACGCGCACGGCGATATTCGCGCGCAAGCGTT
>CALVLF010000035.1 GCA_944336625.1 uncultured Clostridia bacterium | reverse complement strand
CGGGGCAAAGCCCCGGCCCTTGCTTTGTGTGCGCTTTGCGCACCCGCCGCCCCCTTGCGTATCTCCACGAAGGTCCCTTTCAGCCGCCGGAGAAAGCCCGGCCCCATGGCCTACGGGGCCGGGCGGCTCTTAAGGAAGGGCGCGGGCTCTAACAATTGTTTCCCATAAACCTGCGTGCGCGAATATCGCCGTCCGCGTAGGACCCCCCAGAGGAGTTTTTCGACAGCCCAGCATAGAGGGGCTTTTGCGGGGATTTTTTAAAGGAAAAGCCGCCTCCCTTTCCGCAATGCTGCGGAAAGGGGCATTTTTTATTTCTGGAAAACCCGGGAAGGCGGGGCAGGAAATGGCAGGGAGCCAGGTCATAAAAAAACGCATACCGGGCAGGCTAAGAGGAGCAATCATGGAAGGAGGCACAAGCCTTGACAGTGCGAAAATGCATTTTATTCCTTCTGATCGGCGGGATGCTGGTGGCGGCGGCTCTGGGCCTGTTCCTGGGATGGGATGGGGCGCAGAGCACCCCTTCCGGCGGCTCGCGGTTCGTATATCTGGATGAAAGGCGGGAAGGACATGGAGAAGCCCTATTATCCCGGCTATGGGAGTTTTCCGGAAGGGCCCCGGCGGGTAGAGCGGGAGACCCGCTATAAGGCCTATAGCCCAGCGCTGCGCCAGCGGGAGAAGGCCGCAGAGCAAGCGCAAAGGGCCGGGAATTGTTAAAAGGAGAAAAGGAAAGGAAGCTTATGAAAAATCCGCAAACAGCGCAGCAGAAGCAGTATCAACAGCGGGTGAATGAAAAGATGCCCCGCAGTAATGTCCTAAGCCAATGCCTGCGGGCCTTTGTATCCGGGGGAATCATCTGCTGCATCGGCCAGGCGGTGCGGGCCTGGGGCCAGGGCCCGCTGGGCCTGAGTGAAGAAAACCTGGCCGCCTTTACGGCTATGGTGATGGTATTTCTGGGGGCAACCCTGACGGGACTGGGGGTCTATGATAAGATCGGCACCTGGGCCGGGGCAGGCAGCATCGTGCCTATTACAGGGTTTGCCAATTCCGTAGTATCCCCGGCTATGGAATTTAAGCGAGAGGGTTTTGTAATGGGCGTCGGGGCCAAGCTGTTTTCCATTGCGGGGCCGGTGCTGGTATATGGGATAAGCGCATCGATCCTGGTCGGCCTCGTCACCTGCCTGCTCAAGTGAGGAAGGGCCTATGAAAAACAAACGAATTGGCCGGCAGACCCTGGCCTTTCCCCAGCCGCCCCGGATCATTTCCTCCGCCGCCATTGTGGGCGACATAGAAGGGCAGGGGCCCTTGGGGGCCTATTTCGACCAGGTGCTGGAGGATGATACCTGGGGAGAAGCCAGCTGGGAAAAGGCGGAGCGGAAAATGTTCGAGCAGACGGTACGCCGGGCCCTGCAGAAGATTGATCTGGAGAGCAGCGATCTGGACTGCCTGCTGGGCGGGGACCTGCTCAACCAGATCATCTCCGCCAATTTTGCGGCCCGGGAGCTGAAAACCCCTTTCCTGGGCCTATACGGGGCCTGCTCCACCATGGCGGAAAGCCTGCTGCTGGGCAGCATCCTCATAGACGGCGGCTATGCGGACCGGGTGGCCTGCGCTGCTACCAGCCATTTTTGCACAGCAGAGCGTCAGTTCCGAAATCCCCTGGAAATGGGCGGGCAAACCACGCCAACCGCCCAACGCACCGTAACCGGCGCCGGGAGCACCATTCTAGCGGACAATGGCTACGGCGGGAAGGCGCTTTACGGGAATGTGCAGGTGACCGCCGGCACCATCGGCCGGGTGATCGACCTGGGGATTACGGACAGCAATAATATGGGGGCCGCCATGGCCCCGGCAGCGGCGGATACCCTTTGTACCCATCTGAGCGATACGGGCCGGAGCATACGGGATTATGACCTGATTGTAACGGGGGATCTGGGGCGCTTTGGCAGCGAAATGTTCCTGGAACTTTGCAGCGACCATGGAATCGACGCCCAGCGGCGGCATCTGGACTGCGGGAACCTGATCTTTTCCGCTGCGCAAAAGGTGGATTGCGGCGGCAGCGGCTGCGGCTGTTCTGCCTGCGTTTTAAACAGCTACCTGCTGGGCAGGCTGGAGCAGGGGGAATTGCGGCGAATCTTTTTTATTGCAACCGGTGCGCTCATGAGCACAACCAGCGGCATGCAGAGCGACAGCATTCCCGGCATCGCCCACGGGGTGGTGCTGGAGCGCAGATAGGAGGGAGACAGGATGCTGGATTATCTTTGTGCCTTTGTGATCGGGGGCGGCATTTGCGTGATTGGCCAGCTGCTTATCAGCCTGACCCGCCTGACCCCCGCCCGCATCTTGGTGATTTTCGTAACGGCAGGCGTTTTCCTTACGGCCCTGGGCCTTTATGAGCCCCTGGTGGAGTTCGCCGGCGCCGGTGCTACCGTCCCCCTGACGGGCTTTGGCTATTCCCTGGCCACAGGGGCCATGGAAGGGGCCATGGAAAACGGGGTCATTGGCGCATTTACCGGCGGCATTACTGCTACGGCAGGGGGCGTATCCGCAGCCATTCTCTTCGGTTATATCAACGCCCTCATCTTTACGCCCAAGGCGAAGAAATAGACGGGCGAATGGATAACATAAAGCCTGTAGAGGGGCACAAATGGCTGCCCACCTACAGGCTTATCTTATATGCAGGCAATCTGCAGGGCATACCGGCTTCTTTAACAGCCCGGGGTGAAACTCCCTGCGGGCCGGGGCATAAGCGCGGCAAGATAGGCCGCAGCCTCCGCCCGGCTTTTAAAAATATGAATCTCCCGGCCTTCCTGGTAGAGCTCCAGCAGATCGTAAATGCGGGGAAGCTGGGCTGCAGGGAAATCCAGAATATACTGCCGGAATTCCGGGTCCATAGCTGTTTCTACCCAGGGCAGGTCCTCCCGGGCTTTGCCAATGCGGGAAAGGGCCCCTGTCAGGCAGAGCTGGGGCGGATAATCCAGCAGGAAGACCGTATCGCAGGCTTCCAGCCGAAGGGGAAAAGTATTAAGATAGTTTCCATCTAGAATCCAGGATTCCTGCTGCAGCAGGCGCCGGAGGGCGTCTGTAAAGGCCGCGCGGGTAATATTGGTTCCATCGGGCATATGCCAAATCCGGTCCAGATAATACAAAGGAATGCCCGTAGCATCCCGCATGGCCCGGGCGAAGGTGCTCTTGCCGGCTCCGGGGCAGCCGATAATAAGAATGCGCTGCATGGGTTCCTCCTTAAAAATCCTTAAAAAATACTAGAGAAAACCCCGGCGTTTGCCGGGGTAATTTCGTTTAATGAAGCTATTGAATGGCAGCGTCCGTCTGGGCTGGAATGGAAAGGGCAGGGTTCACAAGTTCCGTACCGCCATCCTCCGTTTCCCGAATCTCATAGGCCGGATCCAGCGGCGTCCCTGGTATATAGCCCGGCCATACGTAATAGGTCAGATCGTGGGCATTATACTTGCTGGTGGCGATTTCCCGGGTTTCCACAACCTCGCCATCCTTCAGGTAGGTGGCGTAGCTCTTGTAGATATAACCCTTCTTGGCGGATTTATAAACCATCCAGAAGGGGGAGGTGATCCAGGACTGGGCCTCATAAACTGCGGGGCCGGGCTGAATGGTTTCCACCAGCTCGGAAGAGAGCTCGATGGTATCGAAGGTATCCGGGAAGGGCTGCCCGTAGATTTGGCAGTTGACGGTATATTCTTCCGTATCCACCCAGGTGAATACATAAACGGGGTTCTCCGTATTGTTTTTCCAAACGAAGTCGATGGTGCCGGTATTGATAGTAGCATCCAGGCCGCCGTCAATATAGCCGCTAACGGAGGAATGGTTCCGCCGGCTGACTACCTCCAGATCCCCCTTGAGGACAGCGTTATATACGGTAGTGGAAATCTGACATACGCCGCCGCCGGGCTGATCTTCCGTGCCGGAGCCGCCGCCAATGATGGCGGGGGCGGGCTTCCAGCCCGTGCTTTCATAGCGGTCCCCCAGAACGGTATTGGCGGAAAATTCCTCCCCGGGCTGGAGCACCACCCCATAGCAAAGCCCCGTGGCCTTCTGCAAGTTGAAGACCCGGTTGGAGTTGCGGCGGGTGCTTTCATAGGAAGTGGAGGCGCTGCCCCGCAGAGCCACGTTTTCCTTCAGGGTATCTACGGTGACTTCCGCCGGGATATTGGCCATAGCCACTTCCACATCGCCGAAATCCCGGCTGGCGGTACGGGCAGTAACGGTATCCATGAGGGCGGCCACATCCACGCCATAGCCATCCACAGAGGGAACAAAGTCGAAGAAAATATCCCGTATATCCGTAATGCTGCCATCTTCGGGCAGGCCGATGTTGACGGCATCCTGGGCCTCTGTTTCTTCGTTGATGGGAAGGGTGCGGACGGTGACGCTGGCGGGAACGGCTTCCGTGGTCAGGGTATCGGCAAAGGAGTGGACAAATTCTTCCACCCGCGTCGGCTCTACCGTATAGGTCAGCTCGTAGTTGCGGCCGTTGGTTCGGATATCATCCAGCTCAGCCTCCAGGGTATCCAGATCGCCGCTGCGGGCCAGATTCATGGCTTCCGCCAGCACTTCTTCCGCATTGAAAGTAATATCGAAGTAGGAGCTATCCGCAAGGTAGGCCTTTCCATCGCAGATGAAATTGAAGTAGATGCCCGCCGCAATCTCTTCTTCGGCGGCAGCCAGAGCCGTACGGGCTTCTTCTTCCGTCATGCCGGAAACATCTACGCCGCCAATGGTCACGCCCTCCCGGTAGGTATCGGCAGCGATAATGGCCTTCAGGCGGTCGGCCTGGTAGCGGTCATTTAAATAAAGGAAGGCAAAAACGCCCCCCACAACCACCAGCAGCGCCAATAAAACCACTAGGACAATCTGCAGGGGAGACTGACGGCGCTTCTTTTTTTTCTTATGAACTTTACGGGGAGTTGCTTCGGTTTCCATATAGTTAATCCTCGGTGTAAAAAATATTTTTCAAACCATGCTGCACACCGGTAAGGGAAAGAAGGAAGTGAGCAGCAACAGCAGGGAAATTTCCCAATCTCCTTCCAGCCAAACATAAACCTTTACCGAATAAATTATACGGGATTCCCCCTGGGGATGTAAAGGGATAGATTATGAAGAATTCTAAAACATTCGCGCCGGTTTCCTGCATCTGCAGGCGGCACGGAAAAGGGCCGGCGAGGCCTGAAAAAGAGCGGCGCTGGTTTACGAGGCCTGCGGTTATGTGCTATACTCTTCTTACAAAGTAAGAGCCAACTGAAGAAATGGAGATAATTTTAAATGGAAAAGCGGAATGACACCCGAAGGCTGGTGCTGTATGCTCTCTTCGTGGCACTGATTTTCCTGCTGGGACTCACGCCTCTAGGATATATTTATCTGCCCATCGCCGCTATTACTACCGTGCACATCCCGGTGATCGTGGGCAGCTATATCAACGGTCCCAAGGGCGGGCTGTTCTTGGGCTTCTTCTTTGGCCTCACCAGCCTGATTCAGTGCTTTATGACTCCGGATGCTACGGCGGCTATTGTACTGGGCACGGCTACAGGGTTTGGCCTGTATAATCTTTTTCTGATTTTCGTCGTGATTTTTCTGCCACGGATATTAACGGGTCTGTTCAGCGGGCTGGTTTACAAGGCTCTGGCCAAACGGACCAAAGACATTGTTTCCATGGGCGTGGCTGCTTTTGTAGGCAGCATGACAAATACGGTCTTTTACCTGGGCGGGCTCTATATATTCGCCTTTTCCCAAACGGCGGCCGCCATGGGCGTCAGCGGCGAAAATGCGGGGGTGGCGCTGCTGCGGGTCCTTTTGGGGATTGTGAGCCTTAACGGCGTGCTGGAAGCTGTAGGTGCCGTCATTCTTTCCACTGCTGTCGGTAAGGCGCTGCAGGCTTACCTGGCTAACCGCTAGCCTGGGCTGCATTACGTTTCAAATTGGGAAAGGAGGCCCCGTATGCTTCTTGTCATGGATGTGGGCAATACCAATATAAAGACCGGCCTTTTTGAAGAAGGGAAACTCCGCTCTTCCTGGCGGCTGGCCACAGATCCCAAGCGGACAGCCGATGAATACGGCGTGTGCATGGAGTCCTTTTTCAATCACCTGCATATCGACCCGCGGGCAGTGCAGGGCATTATTATGAGCAGCGTCGTTCCAGGGCTAAACTATACCTTGGAGCATATGTGTGAACTCTATTTCTTCGGCCAGCGGCCTCTGGTGGTAAATGATAGGATGAATCTGGGGCTTCGCATCCTTTATGATTTCCCGGATAAACTGGGGGCAGACCGGATCTGCAATACTGTGGCTGCTTATCAGACCTATGGCGGCCCCCTGACGGTTGTGGACTTTGGAACGGCTACTACTTACAGCGTGGTTACCGCAGAGGGCGATTTCCTGGGGGGGCTGATCTGCCCGGGCCTGATCGTTTCTTCTGACGCGCTCATCGAAAACGCAGCCCAGCTGCGCAAGGTAGAGTTTCAGGAACCCCAGCGGGTGATCGCTTCCAATACGGAGGAAGGCATTCGCTCCGGCCTCTTTCAGAGCTATGTGGGTCAGGTGGATTATATCATCGGCCAGATTGAAAAGGAGCTGGGCTACGCCGTAAAAACCATCGCTACAGGCGGCATGAGCGGGGTAATCGCCAGCGGAACCAAGCGGATCAACGCCGTAAACCCCACCTTGACCCTGGAGGGCCTGGCCCGAATCTATGCCATGAATCGATAGCAAGTTCTGCTTTTTCGATGTTTTAAAAGAATGGCGGCGAATATTTCCCGAAAGGCTGGAGGCAAAAAATTTTTTGTAGAATAAAAAGCCTTTTCCGCACAAGAAAGCAGTGCAAACAGGCTGAATACGGGCTTTTATGCGGATTTTATCCAACAAAAACAAACAGAAAAAAACTGTTGACATTTTGCCCGATGCTTGGTATTATAAACAAGCTGCTTCGCGAGGGCGCGAGGGCCGGAGAGGCCGGGGCACAGAGGCGGAAGCGGCAGGAAGCACCTTGAAAACTATATAGTGCAAACGAAGAAGAAACGCAAAGAAATTGAGGACAAGACCGGCGGTGACCCAGAAGGGTCACGCGGGCGAGTCGGAAGACGAGCCAGAA
>CALVLF010000034.1 GCA_944336625.1 uncultured Clostridia bacterium | reverse complement strand
GCATCATGAACACATGGAGGAACACCAGCATCACGGCCGTGAGGAGGAAGCCGATGACCTGCAGCACCATGTTCCCCTGGAAGGCGCTGTAGAGCATGCCGCCCAGGGTATTGAGCACCAGGCCGATAACAGCGGTGGAAAGGCCCAGGGCGAAGATACGGGAATAGGAGAGGATATCCCCCAGCCAGCTGGTTACATCATAGAGCTTGCCGGCGCCGCTGATGAAGCGGCCTATGCACCAGCCCTTGGCCCGGGCGGAGAAGAGGAACACGATCACCGCGCAGATGATAGCCATCCACTGGCCAAAGGTGGCCACCCCCTGGGGCAGGCCGATCATGGGGGCTGCCAGCAGAATGAGGCCCGTGATGATCAGGGGCCAGGCGATATTATCCACAAAAGCGCCAGCCCAGTCTTTATTCTTGATGCACTGGGCGGCGGCGATAAACACGCCGAAGAACATATGCACAATGCCCAGGCCGAAACAGAGGATCAGCATGGGAATGGGCTCCACGCCGCTGTCGATGAAGGGAAAGACATTTTCCAGGCTGGTGCCTGCGAATACGGTAGGCCAGCTCATGCCGGCAAAGGTGCCTACAAACAGGCCCAGCACGGCGGTGGAAATGCCCCCCTGGAGAAGGACGTTGGCAATATCCCGCATCATGCCCGCGGGCTTAAACTTTTTCAGGAAAAATAGGCAGCCTAGGCTCAGCACGATGCCATAGGCGGAATCCGACAGCATCATGCCGAAGAAGATGAAATAAAAGGGGGCGAAAAGGGGCGTTGCATCTACGGTGCCGTAGCCCGGCAGGGAGTAAAGGTTGGTAACCGCCTCATAGGGGGCAATGAGCTTTTTATTCTTCAGGACCACCGGGGGAACTTCCCCTTCTTCCGGATCCCGAGTATCCAGATAGTAAACCTCGGTAACTGCATCCAGGGCCTGGCCGATCTCCTCCAGCTGATCCGCCCGGGCCCAGCCTTCCAGGATGAAGGTGGCGTCGGTTGCGGAGGTTTGGGCCTTGCCAGCCTCCAGATCCCGCGCAATGGCAGCGGCATCCTGGGCCCGGCAAATGGCATCCCGCTCCTGGGCCAGGGAAACGAGCTCCCCCTGCAGGGCTTCGGCCTTGGCCGTAAGCTCCCCAATCTCCCCTTCCAGCCGCCGGAGGTTTTCCGCCGGGGTGCCCGTAAGGGCAGGGAAGGCGAATTCCTTAAAGGCGCCAGGCTTCATAGCCCCCTGGATAGCTTCCTGATCCGCCTCCAGATAGGCTGCCAGAACGGCCTTTTCCTTATCGCCGCCGTAGGTTTCCACTACGGCGCCGGCATTCTCCAGGGCCGGGATCTGCTCCTGGGGCAAAAAGCCCGTAAGATACCGGATGCCGGCAGGGGGCTTTATGGCTTCCAGCGGGCAGCCGAAATCCGCCCAGGGGGATAGCTGGGCGATAAGGCTGCGGCGCTTATCCGCCTCGCTCTGGCAGCTGGCGATGGACCGCTCCAGCTCCTCCACCTGCTGGCAGAGGGCCAGGGAGGAAGGCAGGGCGGTGGAAAGCTCGTTCAGCGTAGCCTCCGGCTTGGGGCCCATGCCCTTTTTTGGGGCGAAGGGCTTGAGGGAGGACTGGGCGCTTTGCAGCCGCTGTACCTGGCTTTCCAGCTGGGGCAGCAGCTCGCTTTCCCGCGCCTGGTCGGAGGGCAGGATCTGTACGGCGCCAATGGCCTGCAGGGCTTGCAGCAGGGCTTCCTCATCTTCCTTGCGGCCAATGAGGGTGAGCCGCTTCATGGGTACAATCATGCTTTCACCCTTTCCAGAATGTAGGTAACAGCCTTAGGCAGGGAATCCCGGGCCTTCTGGCTGGCGGCCTGGGCCTTGGCGGCCTGCTCGCCGCATATCTCCTGGGCGATATGCGCGCCCTCCTCCTCCGCCGCGGCGATGGCCTGGGCTACCAGGCTCCGGCCGGCCTCCTGGGCCGCCGCAACCTGGGCGGCAGCGGCCTTCTGGGCCTCTGCACCCATTTCCCGGGCCTGACGCTCTGCGTCTTTTTTCATAGACAGGGCCTGGGCCTCCGCGTCGGCGACTCTTTCGATAATGGATGGCAAACCCTATACCTCCCTTTCTATATTTTTTTGTGTAAAAAGATGACAGGTAATAAACAGACTCCCATATATGCGGAGCCAAATTCCATGCAGCTATCTATATATCTTTATACTTTATTTATTTTACCGCTAAATCCAATAAAGGGCAAGCCTGGGAAATAAAAATATGTTATAAAATTATCAAATACATAACCGGCGGGATGCCCTTATTTTTTCGCAAGAAAATGGCGCCTATCCATTTGGATAGGCGCCATTGGATACCATGCCTGCCCCATATAGAGGGGGAAGGCCTATAGGGTGCCGAAAAGCCGGTCCCCTGCATCCCCCAGGCCCGGGAGAATATAGCCATGATCATTGAGCCCCGCATCCAGGGAGGCGGCGAAGATGGGCACGTCAGGATGGGCAGCCTGCAGGGCCTGGATGCCCTCTGGCGCGGCGACCAGGCAAAGGAAGCGCAGGCTTTTGCAACCCGCTGCCTTAACCACCCGCGCTGCCTCCACGGCGGAGCCCCCAGTGGCCAACATGGGGTCCAGGATGAAAACCGTCCGCTCGGCAATATCCTGGGGCAGCTTGCAGTAGTAATCTACGGGCCGTAGGGTAGCCGGATCCCGATACAGGCCGATATGCCCCACCTTGGCCGCAGGCACCAGCCGCAGCACCCCATCCACCATGCCCAGCCCTGCCCGGAGAATAGGCACTACCGCCAGCTTTTTGCCCGCCAGCACCTGCACATCCGCAGGGCCCATGGGGGTTTCGATTTGCGCTGGCGCCAGAGGCAGATCCCGGGTAGCTTCATAGGTCAGCAAAGAGGCCAGCTCCTTCGCCAGCTCCCGGAATTCTTTGGCGCCCGTATCACTTTTGCGCAGATGCGCCATTTTATGCTGCACCAGGGGATGTTCCAGAATACATACGTTTTTCATAGGCCCTCCTTAGCGGTTTCGATCATAATCCATAATTTTATCCACCCGGCGCTGATGCCGGCCGCCGGTGAAGTCGGTAGAAAAGAATACCCGGGCGATATCCTTAGCCAGCTCCCCGCCAATAATCCGGCCCCCCAGGGCCAGCATATTGGCATCGTTATGCTCCCGGCAAAGCCGGGCCATAACCGGATCCGTACAAAGGGCGCAGCGGATGCCCTTTACCTTATTGGCAGCAATGGAAATGCCGATGCCCGTGCCGCAGATGAGAAGGCCCGCCTCCGCCTCCCCCCGGGCCACGGCCTCTGCGCAGGGGATGCCATAGTCCGGATAATCCACACTTTCGGGCCCGCTGCAGCCCATATCCACCAGGGTATGGCCCAGGGAGGCCAGGTAGGGCAGCAGCTCCTGCTTGAGGGCATAGCCCCCATGGTCGCTGGCAATGGCAATCTTCATCCTTTGTATTCTCCTTTTTATTCCCGCGCCGCAGCGCTGATTTCCGCCAACCGGGCCTGTAATGCCCGGCGGATCTGGTTCAGGGTATTTTGGTAAAGGCTGAGGCTTCCTCCATAAGGGTCGCTTATATCATAGGCGGCCAGGCGCTGGGCCTGGGGACAGGGATACCGGGCCGCTAGGGACTGGAGCTGGGCCTCCGTCATGCAGAAGATCCAATCTGCCCCCAGCATATCCGGCAGGAGGGCCCGGGAGCGGTGGGGGCTGCCATCGACGCCCGCCCCCTGCAGGGCTTTTAAAGCGCCGGCGCTCATGGGCAGGCCATCCATAGTAAAAAGGCCTGCGGAGGCGGCCCGAAGGGGCAGCCCCGCCGCCATATGGTTGCAGAGATATTCCGCCATGGGGCTGCGGCAGGTATTGCCGTCGCAAAGAAAGAGGATGGTTTGCATACTGTTTACCCTTAAGGTACAAGAGGATATACGGTTTTGGCGGGCTGGGCCTCCAGATAGCATCGTTGTGGCCCCTTGCAATAGGGTCCACTATGGCTGCGGGGCCACGTCTTGCTCTCTAGCGGCCCAACCCGCCAAAACTCGACCACCTTAGCAGGCCTGCGCAGGCGTGTATGCCCTCGCTCGTTAAGGGTACTCCAAATGCTGAAAACCGGCAGCCCGCAGCAGGCGGTTCATATAGGCCAGGCCCATCTCCTGCTCCGGCAGGGCTTCGCAGTAGAGCAGGTCCGCATCCTCCCCGTACTGGCGCAGAGCGGCGAAGAGGTTGGCGCAGAGGGTAGAAGGATCTCTCCTATCGCCTATTATAGCATAGGCCCGGTTCCGGTAAAAGCCCTGGGTCTCCCGGGTAGCCAGAATCATGCAGCGGCTGCCTGCCAGCGTAGCCATATCATAGGCCCGGCAGATCTGCTCCGCCGCCTCCCGGGGCGTACCATCGGCAATGAGGACCTGGGCCTTGGGGGCGTAATGCTTATACTTCATGCCGGGGGAAGGGGCGGCCGCCCCTTCCTGCAGGGGGGCCAGAACCGCCGGAGAAAGCTCCACCGGGCCGATAACCGCCTCCAGCATCTCCCGGGTGACGCCGCCGGGCCGCAGAATGGTGGGGGCGCCGCAGAGGGAAAGGACGGTGGATTCCAGCCCAACCCGGCAGGGCCCCCCATCCAGGACGATATCGATACGGCCCTCCAGATCCTGCAGGACGTGCTGGGCGGTGGTGGGGCTGGGCCGGCCGGAAAGATTGGCGCTGGGGGCGGCAATGGGCACGCCGGCAGCCCGGATCAGGGCCAGGGCCGTTTTATGATCCGGCATCCGCAGGGCTACGGTGGGCAGGCCGGCGGTAACCTCCGGGGGCACCTGGGCGCTGTGGTTGAAGATGAGGGTCAAAGGCCCGGGCCAGAAGGTATCCATCAGGGCCTGGGCCATAGGGGGCACTTTGGTCCAAAGATCCTTTGCATCGCTTTTCTTGGCGATATGGAGGATGAGGGGGTTATCCGAGGGGCGGCCCTTGGCCTGGAAAATCTTCGCTACCGCCTCCCCGCTGAGGCCATTGGCCCCCAGGCCATACACCGTTTCCGTAGGGAAAGCCACCAGGCCCCCGGCGCGGATGACGGAGCCCGCCAGACGCACGCCATTTTCCTTTTGGGCTGTGGCGTTGAAAAGCTGGGTCTTCATGGCTTACGCCTGCTTTCCATCCCCGTCGCCGGAGAGCTGGGCTGCCCGGTCGGCGATGATGAGGGCGTCGATGATCTCGTCCATATCTCCATCCAGGAAGGATTCCAGCCTGTATAGGGTCAGGTTGATCCGGTGGTCCGTAACCCGGCCCTGGGGGAAATTGTAGGTGCGGATCCGCTCGCTCCGGTCCCCACTGCCCACCATGGAGCGGCGGGCGCCGGCCTCCTTGGCATCCTTCTGGGATTGATACAGCTCCAGCAGGCGGCTTTTGAGGACCCGCATGGCCTTCTCTTTATTCTTCAGCTGGCTCCGCTCATCTTGGCACTGGACCACTAGGCCCGTGGGCAAATGGGTGATGCGGATGGCACTCTCGGTCTTATTTACATGCTGGCCGCCGGCGCCACCGCTGCGGTAGGTATCGATCTGCAGGTCCTTGGGGTCGATCTCCACCTCTACGTCCTCCGCCTCCGGCAAAACGGCTACGGTGGCGGCGCTGGTATGGATGCGGCCCTGGGACTCGGTTTCCGGCACCCGCTGGACCCGGTGGACGCCGCTTTCATACTTCATGCGGGAATAGGCGCCTCGGCTGGAAAGGGAGAGGACCACTTCCTTTACGCCCCCCATTTCCGTATAGTTTTCATTGAGCATTTCCATTTTATAGCCATGGCGCTCGGCATAGCGCTGGTACATCCGGAGAAGATCCGCCCCAAAGAGGGCTGCCTCCTCCCCGCCGGTACCCGCCCGGATCTCGATGATAACGTTTTTATCGTCGTTGGGGTCCTTGGGCAGGAGCATGACCTTGAGCTTTTCCGTCAGCTCCTCCGCTTTGGCGTTGAGCTCGTTCAGCTCCCCGTGGACCAGCTCCCGCATATCCGCCTCCAGATGCTCCGTAAGCATCTCTTTACAGTCCTCAGCGGACTGGACCGTTTGCGTGTATTCGTCAAAAACGGCCACGATTTCCTCCAGCTGGGCATGCTCCTTGACCATATCCCGCCAGGCAGCCTGGTCCTTCATGGCGTCGGGCTGGCTCAGGGCATGGGTCAGCTCCTCATAGCGAGCTTTTATTCCTTGCAGCTTGTTGAGCATGGGGCCTCCTCTTTTTCCAATAGAATTACCCGGTCCTGGCCGCAGACATCCTGCAGCACCCGGCCGCCTCCCATAAGGGCAAGCAGGGCCGGGGCCTGGTCATAGCCCATCTCTAGGGCCAGTAGGCCCCCGGGGGCCAGGAATTTTTCATATTCCCCGGCAATGCGCCGGTAAAAATCCAATCCGTCCATCCCCCCATCCAGCGCCAGCCGGGGCTCCCACTGGACCTCGGGCTGCAGGCTGGGGATATCCCCCCGGGGGATGTAAGGAGGGTTGCAGCAGATGATATGGAAGGGGGGCAGCCCTTCCAAGGGGGCGAAAAGATCCCCCAGGTAAAAGGCCGCCTCTACCCCGTTGCGCCGGGCGTTCCGCTTGGCCAGGGCCAGGCAGGCGGGGCTGATATCCGAAAGGGTGAGGGAATACCCCCCCAGCTTGGCTAGGCTCAGGCCGATGCATCCTGTGCCGCAGCACAGATCCAGAAGCCTTAGGCCCTTTCCCTGGGGACGAAGCCGGAGGACGGCCTCGCAGAGGGTTTCCGTATCCGGCCGGGGGATGAGGGCATTGGGCCCCACGAAAAAGGGCAGGCCCATGAATTCCCATTCCCCCAGGATATATTGGAGGGGCTCCCCCTTTTGCCGCCGCCGGAGGGCAGCATCCAGCCGGGCTGCCGCACCGGGGGGGAGGGGCGCGGAACGGGGCCCCGCCATGCCCCCCGGGCCCAGGGCAAAGCCCAAGAGCTGCCGGGCTTCAAAGGGGGCGCTTTCTCCGGCTATGGGCCGGAGGGTTTCCGCCGCCCGGCCCAGGGCCTCCTGCAGGGTCATGGGGCAGGGGCCCCTTCCGGCGCCTTGGGGGCTGCCGGGGCCGCTGTTCCCTCCGGGGCCGCCTCGGCCTCCTGGGGCGCGGCCTTTTGGGCCTGCCGCCGGGCCCGGGCCGCTTCGTTTTCCCGGACCTGGGCCCGGGCTTCTTCCTCCGGGAGCATGGCCAGGTTGAAGGCGGCGATGGCTACCTCCAGCATATCCTCCGTAGGCTCCTTGGTGGTGATATACTGGAGGGCCATGCCCGGAGCCCGGATGATGCGGGTGAGAAGATTATCCCGCTTGGCAGCGAAGCGCAGGAGCTCATAGCTCAGCCCCGCCACCAGGGGCAGGAAGAGGATGCGGCTCAAGATCCGCAGGAAGAAATTGGCGTTCCACCCCACAACGGCGAAGAACAGGATGGATACGGCCATGACCAGGAAGAGGTAATTGGTGCCGCAGCGGGGATGGAGCCGGGTATGCTTTTTCGCATTTTCCGGGGTCAGTTCCTCCTCCGCCTCATAGCAGGCGATGGTCTTATGCTCCGCCCCATGGTACATGAATACCCGCCGCACATCCTTCACGCTGGCGCAAAAGAAGATATAGCCGATGAAAATCAAAAGGCGCACGAAGCCTTCCGTCAGGCTTTTTGCCAAAGAACCAGCCTCCCCCAGCCCCGCAAAGATGAGGGAGCTGATCACTTGGGGCAGCAGGAAGAAAAGGCCCACCGCCAGCACTACGGCCAGAATCACCGCCAGGCCCAGGATGACCTTTTCCAGGGACTTGCCCAAGCGCTTTGCCAGCCATTTTTCGAATTTGGAAGGCTCCTCCTCCAGGTCCATGCCCGCCATTTCTGCGGACTGGGTCAGGGTACCCATGCCGGTGGAGAGGGACTCTATAAAAACCACCACCCCCCGCAGGATGGGCAGGCCCCAGATAGTGCCCTTCTGGGCCTTGGAAACAGCCGGTTTATAGCTGAGGGCAATGTTTCCATCCGCCTCCCGCACAGCCATGGCAATGGCAGTGGGGGACTTCATCATAACGCCCTCCATGACGGCTTGGCCGCCAACGGTACATTTTTTCATGGATAAATTTTCCTTTCCGGCCTGTAGGCAGCGCGCCTACAACGCCATCTTGTATTATACCACAGTTATAAGGAAGCCGCACCGTTTGAAATGTGAAAATGTATGTAAGCCCCGGCCTTCTGGCAATACTAATGCCGAGGTGATGCGAGCATGGAACAGGAAAATAAAAGCAAATTCTTTCAGCTTAAGGAAAAAACCGTAACCTTCCTTCGAGAAAAGGGCTTGTATGTAACTGCCCTGCTTTGTCTATTGGGAATTGGCGGCGGCGCTTTGCTGGCCTATGAGCCCCCAGAGGCCCAGCCAGCAGCCCCTACCCCCAGCCCGGCCCAGGTGGGCGCTTCCTTGGATGAACGCCTGGAGGAAGCCCGGGCCGCCCCCACGCCCCTGCCCACGCCCAGCCCCACGCCTATAGCCACAGCCCAGCCTTCGCCAGAGGCGGCTACCCCGGCTCCGGAAAGGAGCAACGCCCCCAGCAAGGCCAGCGCCCCGGTAAAGGGGAAGCTGCAATGGAGCTTTGCCGTAGAGGAGCTGGTCTATTCCCCTACCCTAAAGCAGTGGATGACCCATAGCGGCATCGATATTGCCGCCGCCAAGGGGACGGAGGTACATACCCCCTGGGGCGGCACTGTGGACCTGGTTTATGAGGATGATTCCCTAGGCGTTATGGTGGAGGTGCTCCACAGCGGCGGCCTGCGTACCGTTTATGCCAACCTAGCGGCAGAGCCCCCGGTGCAGGAGGGGCAGCGGCTCAATGCCGGCGATGCCATTGGCCAGGTGGGGGATACGGCCCTGGCGGAATGCGCCGAGCCTGCCCATCTTCATTTCGAGATCTACAAGGATGACCAGGCGGTAGACCCCCTGGATTACATCCTGCTCATCGAGGAATAGGGCTGCCCTGGCCCAAAGGACAGGTATAGACCCGCAGCAGGCGGGCATACTAAATGGGAGCCGAGCCCCTGGCCGGCAAAACCGTAAGAACAATCCATAGGAGGAACAGCAATGAAAAAGACGATTCTCATTGGTTTCTTGGCGCTGACCCTGATTGCGGCGGCTGCCTGCACAAATGTGGAGCCGGCGCCTTCCCCCAGCCCCGTGGTTACCACGGCGCCGGTCACCACCACGAATCCCACTACGGCGCCTGCCACAAACCCGGCCAGCCCTACCCCCGGCAATACTGCTAGCGATGGGGATGTAAGCGGCCAGAACGGCGCCGGTACCGACGGCATGATTGAGGGCTTCGAGGAAGGAAAGACCATCGACGAGGCCGATCTGCCCCAGCGGATTGCAGACGCCATCAAGGAAGCCTATGACCAGGTGAAGATCAAGACCATCACTTTTGCCAACTATATGGATGAGCAGGTCTACCACGTGATCCTGTCCGAACCGGCAGGAGAGGATAAGACGGAACAGTTCTATGTTCGGGCGGATGGCACCATCGTCCCCTATACTGCCCAGGAGAATAACTAAGGGCTTATGCCCCTTTCGCCCGGTCCTACGCGGACGGCGATATTCACGCGCAGAGGCTAGCAAGGGGTCTGCCCCAGTGCCCGCGCCCTTCGCTTGTAGCCGCCCGGCCCCGGTGCTACGCGCACGGCGATATTCGCGTGCGGAGGTTAGTGTGAATCGCTGGTTCTAGCCCGCGCCTATCCTTAAGAGCTGCCCGGCCCCGTAGATTATGGGGCCGGGCTTTTTCCATCCTTGCGGGAGCGGGGCCTTATTCCGCTGGATGCAGCCGCATAAGCCGCCGGGCAAAGAATGGTTTGCCCGGCTTTGGAGGAAGGGAAAAGGAAGGACGGCGAAGGCCCGGCGGGGGGAGGCGGCGGGTGCGCGAAGCGCACACAAAGGCAGGGCCGGGGCGCAGCCCCGGCCCTGCCTTTGGTTTGGCGGCCCTTGGGCCGCCAAACGCCGCCGCCCCCCTCCGCCGGCGCTTTTGCAAGCCCCTTCCAGCCTGCCTGCCCCAACGCCGGGGCATTAAGGGCGCTTTTTTTCTCGCCGGTTTGATGCTATACTTAAGGAAAACGCTGGTGTTTTCGCCGGAAGGGAGTCCAGCCCATGCGCCTGTTTATCGCCATCGAACTGCCCAAGTCCTTCCTCAAGGAGGTGCTCCGCCTGCAGGAAGCTCTCCGGGCCCAGAGCCAGGGAGGCCGTTTTGTGCCCCGGGGCAATTTTCACCTAACCCTCCATTTTATCGGGGAAAGCCGGGATCTGGCCGGGGCTGCCGAAGCCATGGGGGAGGCCGTCCGGGGCATCCGCCCCTTTGGCCTGCACCTGGGGGAGATGGGCGCCTTTCCCCATAGGGAAGGGCATACCGTATTCCTCCATGGCCAGGGCCAGCTTTCCGAATTGAACGCCCTGTATGAATCCCTCCAAAGCGCTCTTCTAGAGCGGGGCTTCCCACGGGCGCAGAAGGCCTTTACCCCCCATATCACCCTGGCCCGGGGCGTCGCCCTGCCGGAAGGGGGGCTGGCGTCCCTGTCCTATGCCCCGGCCAATGCCTCCATGCTGGTGCAGTCCATTACCCTCTTTGAAAGCCAGCGCCAGGGCCGGGATATGGTATACCTGCCCCTGCACAGGGAGCGGTTTTAACCATGGCGGCAGAGGTTCATTTCATCCTGGGCCGGGCGGGCTCGGGAAAGAGCCGGGCACTCAGGCAGCGCATCCGGGCCTTGCTGGAGCAGGGGGCGCCGGTGCGCTGCATTGTGCCAGAGCAGTTTACCTATGAAACGGAGCGCCAGCTGGCAGAGGAGGGCATCGCCGGGGCGCCCGTTTATTCCTTTACCACTTTGGCCCGCCAGGCCCTGGCGGAGCAGGGGGAGCGGGGCGTATTCCTATCCCCCCAGGGCAAGGGCATGGTGGTGCGCAAAATCGCCGAAGAGGCAGGGGAGGGGCTGTGCGCCTTTGGCCGGGTGGCCCAGACTACCGGCTTCGCCCAGACCTGCGCCCAGCTCTTTACCCGCTTCAAGCGCCAAGATATCACCCCCCAGGCCCTGGAAGAGGCCGCCCTGGCCCTGCCGGAGGAAGACCTTCTGGGAGAGAAGCTCCGGGATATTTCCCGTTTGTATAAGGACACGGAAGATTTTTTAAAGGGCCGGTATCTGGATGAGGAGGATGGCTTCAACGCCTTTTGCGCAGCCCTGCCCGCTTCCTCCTTCCGGGGGCAGCATATCATTCTGGATGGGATCGAATTCCATGGGGAGCAGACCTGGCGGGCCCTGGGCATCCTGATGGACATCGCTGCCTCCCTCCACATCGCCCTGCGGCTGGATCCATATCCCAGCCGGGATGGGGAGCTTTTCGCCGGGGAGCGCCGGGCTTTGGAGAGGCTGGAGGCTATGGCGGCGGAGCGGGGCTGCCCCCTGCGCACCCAGGCCCTGCCCCAGGATAGCCCTCGGCAGCAGAAGCCCCAGCTCCTGCACCTGGAGCGGGAGGCCTTTGCCAACCCTTACGAGCCCTATTCTGGGCCGGAGGATGGCAGCATCCGGCTTTTCGCCGCCCTCCATAAGGAGGGCGAGGCCCAGGCTGCGGCGGAAGCCCTGCTGGAAGCCGCCCGGGGCGGCATGCGCTACAGGGATATGGCGGTGATTGCTGCCGACTCGTCCTATATCGGCCCGCTGCAGCGAGCGCTGCAAGCCCGGAACATTCCCTTCTTTTCCGATGGACGCCATAAGCTTTCGGACTATGGGGCGGCCCGGCTCCTGGAAGGGGCCCTGCGCTGCGTCAGCCGGGGATTTACCCAGAATGACGTGCTGGATCTGGTGAAGACCGGATTCTGCGGGCCCCGGGAGGCAGGGGAGATTTTTGAAAACTATATCCTGGCCCGGGGCCTCCGGGGCCCGGGGCTGGCCCGGCCTTTTCAGGGGCAAGATGTCCCCGAAGAGGCGGAGGAGACCCGCCGCCTCCTGATGGAACCCCTGCTGGCCCTGCGGGAGGCCCTGGCCGGGGCCCCCACTGCCGCCGGGAAGACGGAGGCCCTTTTCGCCTATATGGAGGAGCTGGATCTTTACGGCCAGCTCCAGGCCCGCACAAAGGCCCTGGAGCAGGCAGGGGAGCTGGCAGCCATGGAAGAGAACAGCCAGGTTTATGCCGATATCCTTACGGTGCTGGATCAGCTCCATGCCATCCTGGGGGATACCCGCCTTTCCACCCGCCGGTATCTGGCCATCCTGCAGGAAGGGCTGGATGCCTATGAAATCGGCGCTATCCCCGCCACGGCGGACCAGGTCCTTCTGGGCAGCCTGGATAGGACCCGTGCCCGGGATATCCGGGCCCTGTTCATCCTGGGGGCCAATGCAGGCAGCTTTCCGCCGGAGGGGGCGGATGACGGCATTATCGACGATGGAGAGCTGGAGCGGATGGAAGCCCTGGGCCTAAGGCGCTGGGAAAACAGCCGGGAAATGGCGGAAGCGGCCCGCATGGATATTTACAGCGCCCTTACCAAGCCCCGGGAGCTTCTATATATTTCCTATTCCATGGGCGCCGGGGCGGAAAGCGCTCTGCCCGCCCCCATGGTGGATAGGATCCGGGCCATTTTCCCCGGCCTGCCCCTGGGGAACCAGCTTTCCCCGCCCCCGCCGGGGAGCCTGGCCGGAGGCCTGGACGCCTTGGCCAGAGAACTTCGGGCCTTTGGGGATACGGGGGAGCCGGGGCCAGAGCTTTCGGCCCTTTATGGCTGCTTTTTAAGCCAGCCCGTCTATGGCCCTCTTTTGCAGGGGCTGGAGGAAGCCCTCTTCCCCGCCCTTTCCCCGGAGCCCTTTGGCTATGGCTTGGCCCTGCGCCTGTATGGAGAGGCGCCCGGGGGCGGGGCTACCCGGCTGGAAACCTTCAACCAGTGCCCCTTCAAGCATTTCCTCCAATATGGCCTGAAAGCCCAGCCCCGCAAGGAATATAAGGAACGGAAGCCCGACGAGGGGGCCTTCTGCCATGCGGCGCTGGACGCCTTTTTGCAGGCGGCAGCCCAGGAGGGGCTGGCGGGCCTGGATATGGAGGGGGTAGACAGGCTGCTGGATGCAATCCTTCCCCCCCTGCTGGCCGCCCATAATGGGGGCGTCCTGCTGGATACGGCCCGGGGCCGGGCCAAGGCCGCAAGGCTGGTGCGGGCGGTGCGGGCCACGGCCTGGGCCCTGGTGCGCCAGGCCCAGCTGGGGGATTTTCAGCCCGGGGCCAGCGAGATCCGCTTTGGAAAGGGCTGCCCCTATCCGCCCCTGGCCCTTACCCTGCCCGATGGCAGCAGCTTCCTGCTCAGCGGCCGGATAGACCGGGTGGACCGGGCCCGGGTGGAAGGGCAGGATTATTACCGGGTGGTGGATTACAAGAGCGGGAGCGCCGCCTTCGATTATACCCAGCTTTACCATGGCCTGCGGTTGCAGCTGCCCCTGTATGTGGCGGCTATGGCTGCGGTAGAAAGCCTGGCGGAGCCGGCGGGCATGTATTATATGCCCATTGCGGACCCAGCGCCTTCGGAGGATGATACTCCCCTGGAGGAGCGGATGCAGGAGGCGTTCCGCCTGCGGGGGCTGACCCTGGAGGAACCGGCCCTGATGGCTGCCTCCGCCGGCCGGGACCCGGATAATAAGCTGATCCCTACGGGGAAAAACGCCGCGGGCCTGGTGAGCCGGGAGGAGCTTAAGGAGGTGGTGGGTTTTGCAAAGGATAAGGCCCGGGCTACCCTGGCCGCCATGCTGGAAGGGCGGGCGGAGCTTTCCCCGGCCCGGCAGGGCGGCGCCCTCAGCTGCAAGAGCTGCGGCTTTGGCGGGGTCTGCGGATTTGACCCGGAGCTGGGCTGCCGGGCCCGGAACCTGAAGCGCATGAATAAGGCGGCCTTCTTCCAGGCCCTGGACCCCAAGGAGGAGGAAAATGAACTGGACGGATGAACAGCGCCGGGCCATCGAGACCCCGGGGAGCCTGCTGGTATCTGCGGCGGCGGGCAGCGGGAAAACCGCCGTGCTTACCGAGCGCATCGCCCGGCTGGTGGCGGCGGGCTGCCCCCTGGACCGTTTCCTGGTGATCACCTTCACCCGGGCTGCCGCCGCGGAGATGAAAAAGCGCATCGCCCGGCGGCTGGGAGAGCTGGCGGAGGCCGCGGCGGATCCGGCCCAAGCCGCCCGCCTGGGGGCTGCCGCCGGCGGGGTGGGCCAGGCTCATATCTCTACCATCGATGCCTTCTGCGCCCACGTGCTGCGGCGGCACTTTCATGCTGCGGGGCTGGACCCGGCCTTCCGGGCGGCGGATGAGCTCCAGAGCCAGGTTCTGCAGCAGGAGGTTTGGGACGAGCTGCTGGAAAAAGGCTATGGCGAGGGGCAGCTGGAGGGGCTGACGGCCCTCTTTTCCTCGGAGGAGGAGTTTTTAGAGAGCATGGAAGGGCTCTATGCCTTCCTCTGCGCCCAGCCGGATATGGAGGGCTGGCTGGATAAGGCGGTGGCTGCTTACGGCAGCACCGAGGCGGAGCTGGGGGAATCCCGGGCAGTGGCGGCCTTTCTCCACAGCTGCCAGAACCTCTTCGCCGCCCGCATAGAGGCCCTCAGCACCCTGGAAGGGGAGATCGGGGCGGATTTCCCCAAGGTGGCCCAGGTGCTGGATGAAGAGCTGGCCCAGCTGCGGGCCCTGCTTTTGCCCCACAGCTACCCTAGCTTCCTGGCCCAGCTGGAGAGCCTGTCCTTCGGCCGGCTGAGCTGGCCCCGGGGCACGGAGCCCGGGGTGAAGGAGCCGGTGGTAAAGGTGCGGGATGGGATCAAGGCCCTGGTGAAAAAGCAGATTGCCGCCTTCCGCCTCTCCCTTTCGGAGCAGGCGGAGCGCCTGCGGGAGCTTTTGCCCTACATGGAGGGGATCCGGGAAGTCATGCTGGAATTCCACCGCCTGTATGGCCAGCGCAAGGAGGAAGCGGGCCTGGTGGATTATGCGGATATGGAGCGCATGGCCCTGCATTTGCTGGAAAAGCCGGCTATCGCGGCGGAATACCGGAATAAGTTCCAATATGTATTCGTGGATGAATACCAGGATATCAACCCCCTCCAGGCCCGGATCATCGCCGCCCTTTCCCGGGAGGATAACCTGTTCCTAGTGGGGGATGTAAAGCAGTCCATCTATGGCTTCCGCATGGCGGAGCCCGGGCTGTTTCTGGAGCGGCAGGCAGCCTTTGCCCAGGGCCGGGGGGGCAGGGCCATCAGCCTGAACGCTAACTTCCGCTCGGGCAGCCGGGTGATTCAGACGGTAAACGGGGTGTTTTCCAGGGTCATGGGCCAGGAGGCAGGGGGCATCCCCTATGGGGAGGAAGAGGCCCTGCGCCAGGGCCGGGCCGGCCTTACAGGCGGCGCGGAATTCCACCTGATCCGCCAGCAGGCCACCCTGGAGGGGGAAATGGAGGAGCTGGCCGGGGAAGAGGATGCCGTGGCCCTGCTGGAGGCAGCGGAGGCGGAAGCCCGGCTGGCCGCCCGGCGGATCCGGGAGCTTCTGGGCCAGCCGGGCCCCACGGGGGCGCCCCTTACCTATAAAGATATGGTCATCCTCCACAGCGCCCCCAAGCGGGTAGCGGACCTTTGGCTCCAGACCCTGGCCCGGGAAGGGGTGCCGGCTTACGCGGAGCTGACCGGGGGCTATTTTGAGGCGGTGGAGGTGCAGATCTTCCTGAACCTTTTGCGGCTGCTGGATAACCGGCGCCAGGATATCCCCCTGGTCAGCGTGCTGCGCAGCCCCATAGGCGGCTTTACTACGGAGGAGCTCATCCAGCTGCGGGCGGGCCATCAGGAAGAAAGCTGCTTCGACTCCCTGGCCCGGGCAGCGGCCGGGCCGGGCCCTCTGGGGGAAAAGGCGGCGGCATTCCTGGGCCGGCTTTCCCGCTGGCGGGAGAAGGGGGAGCTGCTGGCCCTGCCCCAGCTCATTGCACTCCTGCTGGAAGAGACGGGCTATGGCCGCTATGTCCGGGCCCTGCCCGGGGGCGCTGCCCGCCAGGGGAACCTTATGGCCCTGCTGGACTGCGCGGAAAGCTGGAGCCAGAGCGGCCACGGCCTGAGCCCCTTCCTCCGCTTTATGGACAGGGCCCGGGAGCGGGGCTCTCTGGGGGCTGCCCAGACCGGCGGGGCGGAGGTAGTGCGCCTTTTATCCATCCATAAGAGCAAGGGGCTGGAATTCCCCGTGGTATTTTTAGCGGGGATCAACAAGGGGTTCAACCTGCGGGATGCCCAGGCGCCCCTGGTGATGGATCAGCACCTGGGCCTGGGCATCAAACCCATACTGAAAGGGGCCAGGCTGGGGAACCTTTACTACAGCGCCATAGCGGGCCGGGTGGTGGAGCGGGGGGTGGCGGAGCAGATGCGGGTGCTCTACGTAGCCATGACCCGGGCGGAGGGGCAGCTGATCCTCCTCTGCGCCCACCCGCGGCCGGAAACCGCCCTGCAAAACGCCAGGACCCCCCTCTCCCCGGCCCGGAGCATATTGGCCCGCTCCTTTGCAGACTGGCTGCTGCCCATTTTATTGGAAGAGGAAGGGGGAGGAGCCCTGCGGGCAGCCATAGGCTTGCCGCCCCGCCTTAAAGCCCCGGCAGGCACCGGCCTGACCTGCGCCTTTCACCAGCAGGCGGAGGCCGGGGGCGGGGGCGGCGCCCTAAGCCGGGAGAAATACGCCGCCTTTCGGGCAGCGGCCCAGAAGGCTCCCCGGGACGAGGCCCTTTGGGAGCGGCTGAACTGGGCCTATAGCCACCAGGCGGATACCCGCCTGCCCAGCAAGGTAACGGTTTCCGCCCTGGTAGGGAACCGGCCGGATATGGAGCGCTGCCCCGCCTTTTTGCAGGATAGGCGGCCCCTTACGGCGGCAGGCCGGGGCACTGCCGCTCACATCCTCATGGAACACATTTCTCTGGAGCCTCATAGCGCAGCCTCGGTACGGGCGGCCCTGCAGGAGCTGCAAAAAAGGGGCCTGCTCACCCCGGCCCAGGCGGAGGCCGTATATGCCCCGGCCATTTCCGAATTTTTCCAAAGCTCCCTGGGCCGCCGCCTCTGCGCAGCCGGGCAGGTGGAGCGGGAATATGGCTTCAACTGCCGCCTGCCCGCCAGCACCCTGGGCCTGGGGGAGAGCCGGGAGCCGGTGCTCCTGCAGGGGGTGGTGGATTGCTGCTTCCGGGAGGGAAGGGGCTGGATATTGCTGGATTACAAGACGGACTTCGTCCCAAAGGGCGGGGAAAAGGAGGCGGCGGAGGCCCACCGGCCCCAGCTCCGGCTTTACAGCCTGGCCCTGCGGGAGATTACGGGCTTGCCGGTGCAGGAGGCCTATGTGGTCCTTTTGCGGACGGGGGAGAGCGTTGCCCTGGACCTTCCGGAAGCCTGACCCCTCGCTTCCCCATAAAACGCCAAAGCCCGCCCCGGCGCTTTATCGCCCGGGCGGGCTTTTTCATAAGACACATGCCTTTAGGCACATCCCTCTGCTTATGGCCCAAATCAGGGCACTTTTGCCCAAGGTGGGCCGGCATACCGTCTGCTGCCCTACCGGCAAAATGCGGCGTAATCCGCCTTGCCCGGGGTTGGCTGCGGATTCCGGAGAGACCGGCCGGCAGCAGCTTTTTGTCACAGCAAAAAACATCGGAGCAAAGTGCGCTTTGCTCCGATGCGTGGCAACCATTTTTGCAAAAGACCAGGGCCTATTCGCAGGCCAGGGCTAGGATGGCATCCGCCAGGATGCGGGCATCATCCAGCAGGTTATGGAGGGGCAGGAACTCATTGGCCTGATGCATACGGCAATCCAGCCCCGGCCGCTCGCAGCCGAAGGCCACGGCATTGGGGATGCAGCGGGCATAGGTGCCGCCGCCGATGGCCAGGGGCTTGGGATCCTGCACGCCGCTGTGCTGGGCATAGACCCGAAGGAGCTTTTGCACGAGCTCGCTTTCCGGGGCAACATAATGGCCCGGCTTGATATGGACGCCGCTGGGCACCAATCCGGCGGGGGCCAGGGCCGCAGCGATCTTATGGGCGGTTTCCTGGGCATCCAGGCCCAGGGGCAGGCGCAGATCTAGGCAAAGATCCTGTATGCCTTCCTGGTTCCAGTCCAGCATGGCTACGTTGCAGGTGGTGCGGCCGGAAGCATCCGTAAAGTCGATGCCCAGGCTTTCCCCGTGAATATCCCGGCCAAAGACCCCGCTGAGGGTTTTGGCAACCTTGGCATCCGCCTCGGGCAGAGGAAGCTGGGCCAAGAGCCCCAGCATGGACTGGAGGGCATTATCCCCCAGCTCGGGAGAGGCCGCATGGGCGCTGCGGCCCTTGATGCTCAGGCGGCAGCCATGGGGCACGGGCTCGCAGGTAACGGGAAGCTTATGGAGCTTGGGGGCTACATCCTCCGGGATGAGGGGGAGCAGGGCCTGGGCCAGATCCGGCACGATGTTGGCCTTGAGCCCCGCCTTCACCCGCAGGGAGGAGGGGAAGCTGCCCTTGAAATTCAGCTGGCAGATGCTCTTTTCACTATTGACCAGGGGGTATTCCGCATCCGGGGAAAAGGCCAGATCTGGCAGCTTTTCCACCTGGGTATAATGGTTCATGCAGCCCCAGCCGCTCTCCTCATCACAGCCCAGGATAAGCCGCACCCGGCGCTTGAAAGGGACGCCGCTGTTCTTCACGGCAGCCAGGGCATAAAGGGCGGCTACGGCAGGGCCCTTATCATCGATGGCGCCCCGGCCATAGAGGATTCCATCCTCAATCATAGCCCCGAAGGGCGGGTAGCGCCAGCCATCCCCCGGATGCACCACGTCCAGATGGGCCAGGATGCCCAGCTCCTCTTCCCCTTCGCCGGCCTCTATATAGCCCACGTAGCCATCCAGATCCTGGGCCTTGAGCCCCAGGCCCCGGGCTATATCCAGGGCGGCAGTAAGGCATTCCTTGGCAGCGGCGCCAAAGGGAGCCCCTGGGGCGGGCTCGCCCTTTACGCTGGGAATCCGCACCAGCGCCTGCAGGGAAGCGACCAGGGCTTCCCGGTTTTCCTCCAGCCATTGCTCTGTTTTTTTCATGCGACTTGCTCCTTTTCCATGCTTATATCAAAAGGTTGCCCTTAAGGTTCAAGGGATACACGCTTTTGGTTTGCGCAGGCGTTTATGTCCTTGCTAAGGGTATTTTAACGAAAGGGAAGGGCCCGGGGTGGGCCTTTTTATATTAGTTGAAGGAACCAAAGCCCCGGCCCACCACCTCCTGGGTATCGATGATGGAGAAGAGGGCATTGGGGTCATGCTCCTTGACGATGCGCTTCACCCGGTATAGCTCGCCGGGGTGGACGATGCAGTAAACCAGCTTCCGGGGAGCGCCGGTATAGGCCCCTTCGGCATGGATGTAGGTAACGCCCCGCTTGAGCTCGGTAAGGACCAGGGGGGCGATCTCTTCCCATTTTTCCGAGATGATAAACAGGGTGCTGGCCCGGCTCATCATCTTCAGGGCCGCATTCAGGGCCATATTGCAGATGAACATGGCGATCATGGAGATCAGGGCCGCCTCCAGCCCCCGCACAAAGGCCAGCATGCCCATGATGACCAGATTGAAGAAGATATTCAGGGTGCCCATGGGGATGGAGGTGCGCCGGCTCAGGATGAGGGAAATTACGTCCGAGCCGCCCATGGTAGCATTCCGGGTAATGACGAAAGAGCCGCTCACGCCGATCATGGCGGAGCCTACCGCCGCCGCTACAAGGGGATCTTCTATATGGAAATCCCAGCCCTCTGTAATGGCCATGGTAAAGGAAAACATCACCGTAGCCACCACAGTAAAGACGATGCTCTTAAACCGCAGGTATTTACAGCCTATGATGCAGATGGGGATATTCAGCAATATTACAAAGGGCCAGGAAGGCAGGCCCGTAATATAGCTGATGAGCATGGCAAGGCCGGTTACGCCGCCGCCCAGGAAGCTGTGGGGCGTATAAAAGCCGGAAATGGCTACCGACTGCACGAAGCAGACGGCAATGATGATAAGGAGGGTAATGGTATCCTCCTTTGGGTCAAATTTAAGGGCAGGTTTCTTTAATTCCATAAAATCCGCAGAGGCCGCAGCCCCTGTTCCTTTCTTCTATTTAACTTCATAATCAATTGCATACATAAATAATTATATAATATGCTGCCCAGAAAGTATACAGTAGAGGCCGGAATTTGCAAGGTCTAAAATCCTGAATTCACAAAAATTTCATGGCGTGGCAGCGGAAAAGGATAAGAGCCCGGTTGAAAGGCGGGGAAGGGATGGATATAATAAGCCCATGAGTATTTTATTAGCTATGCTGCTGGGCCTGGTACAGGGCCTGTGCGAATTTCTGCCCGTATCCAGCTCGGGCCACCTGGTGCTGCTGCAAACCGTTTTCGGCATGGAAGAGGGGGCCCTCTTCTTTACCACCATGCTCCACGTAGGGACCCTATTGGCGGTTTTCGCCGTATACTGGCGGCAGATCTGGGATATGCTCCGCCATCCATTTCAGAAAAAGGTGGGGCTGCTGCTGCTGGCTACGGCGGTCACGGCGGTGCTGGCTTTCCTCTTTGAAGACTGGATCACCCAGGCCTATGGGGGCATCCTCCTGGGGCCGGGCTTCCTGCTGACGGCGGTTATTCTCTTTTGCAGCGAGAGATATCTGGACAGACGCCAGGGCAAGGCCCTGCCCATCCAGGCTATGAAGGCCAGGAGCGCCGTGGGCATTGGCCTGATGCAGGCCGTAGCCATCCTGCCCGGCGTATCCCGCAGCGGCTCCACCATTGCCGGAGCCAGGCTTTTCGGCCTGGATAAGGAAGGGGCGGCGGAGTTTTCCTTCCTTTTATCCATTCCAGCCATTTTGGGCTCCGTCCTGCTGCAGATCCCCGACGTAGTGGCAACGGGAACGGGGGATGCAGGCTGGGGGGCCATCCTGGCGGGCATGGCCGTGGCAGCCATCAGCGGCTATCTGGCCATCCGCTGGATGCTCCGGCTTATCAAAACCAAGAGCCTACGGGGCTTTGCCATCTATACCGCCATTCTGGGCGCCCTGATTCTGCTGGACCAGCTGGCGCTGCACCTGTATTTTTAATTTTAATAGAAAATAAAGAGCTTTATGCGCCGCCGGATGTTCCCGGGGGCGCAAATTTATGCCCCGCTGCCCTGCGCCCGCCTGCCGGGCGGGAAAAGGGCTTGAAAGGCAGGGGGGATTGGGTTAAGATGAAGAAGTACGGTTTTAGAAATAATTTATTTAAGGAGAAAACGCATGATCAATCTGGTGGATCACGGGGTATTCCTGGTGGAGGGGCGCCTGGGCGAGCGGGCCCAGCTTAGCCCGCAGGAGGCCCGGAAGAATACCATTGCGGCAGGCATCCTGGCCTCCCATAATCAATCTGGCAACGAAGCCCAGCTTCAGCTCAAGTTTGATAAGCTGATCTCCCACGATATTACCTATGTGGGCATCATCCAGAGTGCCCGGGCCAGCGGCCTTACTAGCTTCCCCCTACCCTATGCCATGACCAACTGCCACAACAGCCTCTGTGCTGTTGGGGGCACCATCAATGAGGACGACCATATCTTCGGCCTTTCCGCCGCCCGGAAATACGGCGGCATCTACGTCCCGGCCAACCAGAGCGTCATCCACAGCTATGCCCGGGAGGCCATGACCCGCTGCGGCAGCATGATCCTGGGTTCGGACAGCCATACCCGCTATGGCGCCCTGGGCACCATGGGCATTGGGGAAGGGGGGCCGGAGCTGGTAAAGCAGCTGCTGGAAAATACCTATGATATCCCTGCCCCAGAGGTGGTGCTGGTATACCTTACCGGGAAGCCCCGGCGGGGCGTAGGGCCCCATGACGTGGCCATCGCCCTGGTGGGGGCCACCTTTAAAAACGGCTTTGTGAAAAACTGCGTCCTGGAGTTCACGGGCCCGGGCCTGGGGGCGCTGCCCGTGGAATTCCGCAATGGCATCGACGTGATGACCACGGAAACCACCTGCCTTTCCTCCATCTGGGAGACGGATGAACAGGTACGGGCCTACTATCAGGCCCATGGCCGGGAGGAGGATTATGCCCCCCTGGCCCCGGGCCGGGTAGCCTATTACGATAAATGCATCGAGCTTCAGCTGGATACCATCGAGCCCATGATCGCCCTGCCCTTCCACCCTTCCAATGCATATACCATCGAAGCCTTCCTAAAGGATGCGGATAACCTCCTGGGGGCTGCGGAGGAGGAGGCGGCCAAGAAATTCCCCAAGGCCAGGCTGGACCTGCGGAGCAAGATCCACCAGGGCCGGGTTCTGGCGGACCAGGGGGTTATTGCGGGCTGCGCCGGCGGAATCTTCGACAATATTGTAGAAGCGGCGGCCATCCTGCAGGGGGGCAGCATTGGGGATGGCTTCTTCAACCTTTCCGTCTACCCCACCAGCGTGCCTGTAAGCCTGGCCCTGACCCGGGCCGGCATAACGGAAACCCTGCTGGAGGCTGGGGCCATTATCAAGCCCTCCTTCTGCGGCCCCTGCTTCGGCGCGGGGGATGTGCCGGGGAACAGCGGCCTGTCCCTGCGCCATACCACCCGGAATTTTCCCAACCGGGAAGGCTCCAAGCCCGGGGAAGGCCAGGTATCTGCCGTGGCCCTTATGGACGCCCGCTCCATCGCCGCCACGGCCAGAAACGGGGGCTATATTACCCCCGCCACCTGGGCGGATTATGAAGCGCCCCAGGTGCAGTACCAATTCGACCAGGAGGTTTATGCCAAGCGGGTTTATAACGGCTTTGGCCACCCCCTGCCCCAGGAGCCCCTGCGCTATGGCCCCAATATTACCGACTGGCCCAAGTTTCAGCCCCTGGCGGACAACCTGCTCCTGACCCTGACGGCGGTGATCCGGGACCCGGTAACCACCACCGACGAGCTCATCCCCTCCGGGGAGACCAGCTCCTACCGCTCCAACCCCCTGCGGCTGGCGGAATTTGCCCTTTCCCGGCGGGAGCCGGAATATGTGGGCCGCTGCAAGGTCATAAAGGCCCAGGAGGAAGCCCGCCTGACCGGCAATATGCCTGCAGAGGCGCTGGCTGCCCTGGATAAGATAGGGGATGGGGAAGGGCTGGCCCCCCATACGGCCCTGGCCTCCTGCATATTCGCCAACAAGCCCGGGGATGGCTCTGCCCGGGAGCAGGCTGCTTCCTGCCAGAAGGTGCTGGGGGGCGGGGCGAATATCTGCTATGAATACGCCACCAAGCGCTACCGCAGCAACTGCATCAACTGGGGCCTGCTGCCCTTCACCCTGCCCCAGGGGGCGGAATTCCCCTATGAAGCCGGGAACCGGATCTTTATTCCGGATATCCGGGCTGCCGTAGCGGAGGGCCGGGAGGATATCCCCGCCAAGGTTCTGACCGGCCAGGGCCAAATGGCGGATATCCGCCTGGAGCTCAAGGGGCTGACCGAGGATGAGCGGCAGATTTTGCTGGCTGGCTGCCTGATGAACTATTATGCCGCCCGCCGGGCCTAGGCCCCTTTCCCCAACCAGGTCCCAAGGCCCGCCCGGCGCCTGCAAAGGCGCCGGGCGGGCCCTTTTTGCGGCAGGCTGCAATAGAAAAAAACGATAAGCTCCCGCATAGCCCCGGCCGGAGGCAGCATTACAGCAAAAACAATAAGACGAGGAAAGGCAGGGGGAAGTTACTTGCCTTATCCCTGACGGCAGGCGGGTGAAGAAGGAAGATATATAGATAGTATCGATAAATTCAAAAAGTCGTTGTATTTTATAAAAAATAATGCTATCCTTAAGAAAATCCAATCTGCAGAAGGATTAAATAGAAGATGAAACGAATCAAAACCCAGGATGCTGTGGGCCATGTGCTTTGCCATGACCTGACGCGCATTGTCAAAGACGAATTTAAAGACGCCCAGTTCCGCAAGGGCCATGTTGTTCAGCCGGAAGATATTCCCATGCTCCTTTCCATGGGGAAAGAGCACCTGTATGTATGGGAGATGCAGCCCGGCATGCTCCATGAAAACGATGGGGCGGAGCGGCTCTGCGCCCTTTCCAAGGGGCCTTATATGGACCGCAACGAGGTGAAGGAGGGCAAAATCGAGCTCTTTGCCCAGAAGGACGGCCTTTTCCAGGTGGATGAAGAGCGGCTGTGCGCCATCAATGCCATTGGCGATATTATCATCGCTACCCGCCATAGGGACTCCGCCGTAAAGGCTGGGGATAAGCTGGCCGGCATGCGGGTCATCCCCCTCATCGTGCCGGAATCCCTCCTTGCCCAGGCAGAAGCCCTGGCAGGGGACGAGCCCCTAATGCGCCTTTTGCCTTATAAGCGCAAAACCGCCGCCATCCTTACCACCGGCAGCGAGGTGAAAAAAGGCCTGATCCAGGATACCTTCACCCCGGTCGTGCAGGAAAAGCTCCGCAACTATGGGGTGGAAGTGACCTATCAGGTCCAGACCGGGGATGTGCGGGAGGATATCGTAGCCGCCATCCATGCGGCCCAGGGCCGCGGGGTGGATATGATCCTGTGCACCGGCGGCATGAGCGTGGACCCGGACGATAATACCCCCGGCGCCATCCGGGCGGCGGGCCCCCGCATCGTATCCTATGGCGCGCCGGTCCTGCCGGGAGCCATGTTTTTGCTGGCGTATTTTGCAGACGGGGTGCCCATCATGGGCCTGCCCGGCTGCGTCATGTACGCAGGGGCCACGGTATTCGACCTGCTCCTGCCCCGCATTCTGGCGGATGTGCCCATTACCCGGCAGGATATCGCCAGGATGGGAAACGGGGGCCTGTGCCTGGGCTGCAAGCCCTGCCGGTATCCCCTTTGCCCATTCGGAAAGTAGAAGGCGCTTAGGGCGCAGGGGTAGGAACGGCAGAGCTTCATGGGCGGTTTTTCCGGCTAAAATTCCCCATTTGGGTTTTCATAGATCCAAATCATTCTAAATTTTATCTAGGAGAAAATGAACATGAAGAAATTCCTTGCCCTTATGCTATCCCTGCTGCTTCTTGCGGCCGCGGCGGGCTGCGCTTCCCAGACGGAGGCGGAAGCCCCCGCTGCCACGGAAGCCCCCGCCGCTACGGAAGCCCCCGCCGCTGTGGAAGAACCCGCTGCGGAAGAACCCGCTGCAGAAGAACCCGCTGCAGAAGCGGAGCCCGTGGAGCTGATCGTCTTCGCCGCCGCCTCCATGCAGGAGACCTTGACGGAGATCGCGGGTCTTTACAGCGCCGTGGCGCCCCATGTAACCCTGGTCTATAACTTCGATTCCTCCGGCACCCTCAAGACCCAGATTGAAGAGGGCGCGGACTGCGATGTGTTTATCTCTGCCGCCCAAAAGCAGATGAACGAACTGGATGGCTCCCAGGGCACGGATACCAACCCCGATGGGCTGGATTTCGTCCTCCAGGGCAGCCGCATCAATCTGCTGGAGAATAAGGTAGCGCTGGTAGTTCCCGAGGGGAACCCGGCAGGCATTACCAGCTTTGCGGATATTGCCAATTGCGAATCCATCGCCCTGGGCAATGACGACGTGCCCGTAGGCCAGTATTCCATCGAGATTCTGACCAACCTGGGCCTGCTGGAGGACTTGGAGAACAGCAGCAAGATAACCTATGGTTCCAACGTGAAGGAAGTAACCACCCAGGTATCTGAAGCTACGGTAGATTGCGGCATCGTATACGCTACGGATGCTTTCTCTGCCGGCCTGGAGGTTGTAGACCAGGCCACGGAGGACATGTGCTCCCAGGTAATCTACCCGGCGGCTGTGCTCAACATCAGCCAGAATCCCGATGAAGCCCAGGCTTTCCTGGATTACCTCCAGGGAGAAGAGGCCATGGCCGTATTCGAGAGCGTCGGCTTTAGCCCGGCTGCCTAAACGGGCGGCGGCCACGGGGCTGCCTGGAAGCAGCCCCTTAGCCGGACCCTTTCCCAAATCCTAAAAAAGTGGCCGGCCGGCCACTTTTTCCTATTTCCCGGGCCTTCGGGCTCCAGCTGCGAAGAAAGGGCATGCATTATGGATTGGTATCCCCTATATAACTCTCTGCGCATTGCCTGGATTTCCACGGTCGTCACTTTCTTCCTGGGAATCCTGGCTGCCTACTATATCGCCAAGACCCCCCGGGTTCTAAAGGGCATTTTGGACGTTATCCTGACCCTGCCCCTGGTGTTGCCCCCTACGGTAGTGGGCTACCTGCTGCTGCGGGTGCTGGGGCCCAAGCGGCTCATCGGCCAATGGTTTTTAGAAACCTTTGGCATCCGGCTGGTCATGACCTGGTGGTCTGCCATTTTCGCTACCATCGTCATATCCTTCCCGCTTATGTACCGCACGGCCCGGGGCGCCTTTGAATCCTTCGACGAGACCCTGGCCCAGGCAGGGCAGACCCTGGGCCTTTCCGGCAGCTATATATTCTGGCGGGTGCGGATGCCCGCCTGCCGCCAGGGCATATTGGCGGGAACGGTCCTGAGCTTTGCCCGGGCCCTGGGGGAATATGGCGCCACCAGCATGATCGCCGGCTATACCCCCGGCCGGACGGCCACCATATCCACCACGGTATACCAGCTATGGCGAACGGATAACGACGCCGAGGCTTTCCTATGGGTATTGATCAATATCGCCATCTCCTTCGTGGTGCTCATGGCGGTGAATATGCTGGAAAAGCGGGAGCGGAGCAAAGGAGGTGCCAGGTAGATGGCGGACCTTTGCGTACATATCAAAAAAAGGCTTGGAAAATTCCAGCTGGAGTCCGATTTTGAAGCCGGCCATGAAATCCTGGCCCTTTTAGGGGCTTCGGGCTGCGGCAAGAGCATGACCCTCAAGTGCATTGCCGGCATCGAAACGCCGGATTCCGGCTATATCGAGCTGGGGGGCCGGGTGCTTTTCGACAGCCAGCGCCGCATCAACCTCAGCCCCCAGAAGCGGCGGGTAGGGTATCTGTTTCAGCAGTTCGCCCTTTTTCCCAATATGACCGTGGCCCAGAACATTGCCGCCGGGGCCCATGATAAGCCCAGGGCAGAGCGCAAGGCCCTGGTGGAGGAGAAAGTGGCCATGCTGCGGCTGGAAGGGCTGGAGGATAAAAAGCCCCGCCAGCTTTCCGGCGGCCAGCAGCAGCGGGTCGCCCTGGCCCGCATTCTGGCGGGGGACCCGGCGGCCATATTGCTGGATGAGCCCTTCGCAGCCCTGGACAGCTACCTGAAGTGGCAGCTGGAGCAGGAGCTGAGCCGGGTGCTCCGTGCCTTCCCGGGGCCCTGCATCTGGGTTTCTCACGACCGGGACGAGGTATACCGCAACTGCCAGCGCATGTGCATCATGGAGGCAGGGAAGACGGACCCGCCCCGGGATAAGCACCTGGTATTTGCGGACCCTGTCACCCATAGCGCCGCCCGGCTTACAGGGTGCAAAAACTATGTGGAAGCCCGGGCCGCTGGGGCGACCAGCGTTTTTCTCCCCCCCTGGAACCTTACTCTGGAGGCGGGCCGCCCCGTACCCCAGGATATTGCTTGGGCAGGCCTGCGGGTTCACAGCCTTATGCGGCTGGAAGGGGATGGGGAAGAACAGAACCGGATTCCCTGCCGGGTACAAGAGGTAATCGAGGATGTATTCGAAATGATCCTCGTTCTGGAGGTGGAAGGAAGCGCCCCAGATAGCCCCACCCTTCGCATGGAGCTTCCTAAGGCGGAGTGGCAGGGCCAGACCCGTTTCCAGGTGACCATTGCGCCTGCGGACGTGCTCCTCCTTCGCTGAGCCCTGTACACAGGGCGGGACAGCCAGCTAACAGCAGCCAGCCGCCCTCCATAGAGGTTGTGCGCCCCGGGCCTGGGCTAGCGGGCTGGATGGGGCGCTGGGAAGGCACGAAGGGGGGCGGCGGCGCTTGGCGGCCCAAGGGCCGCCAAACCAAAGGCAGGGCTGGGGGTTCGCCCCGGCCCTGCCTTTGTGTGCGCTCCGCGCACCCGCCGCCCCATCTCCGAGTTTTTGCCAGCCTTCCTTAAAGCCGCTCCGGCAAAGCCGGGCGAACCGGATTTCGCCCGGCGGAACAAGAGGCCCCTTCCAGCGGGATAAGGCCCGCTTGCGCGAGGCAGGAAAAAGCCCGGCCCCATAATCTACGGGGCCGGGCGGCACTTAAGGAAGGACGCGGGCAGAAACCATTTTTTCCCGCCAACGTCCGCGCGCGCTATAGCCGCGCGCTTAGCGCCCGTCCGCGCAGGACCTGGGCTTCTGGGAAGCGCAACGCGGTGCCTCCAACAAGAGCCCCAACAAAGCCGGCGGGCGGCCCAGCCTGCGAACCCGTATTCCATGGGCCTTAAGGGCGTCCGCCTGGAAACTATGCCCCAGCTTTGTATTAGCATCGTAGGCTTATCCTATTTTGGCCCGAAAAAGAGCTGTAACCACTGCCTAAGGCGCAGCCCGGCAGGGCGAATGCGCAGGGACGCAGAAAAGCCCAGGGAGCTTCCCTGGGCCTATAGAACAAAGGCTGTTAACATTAACTAGATAAGGGCGCCTACCGCTCCAGCAGGAAAAGCAGAAATTCCAGGAGCAGCATGGCGGCAAAGGTGATGACGGATACGGTACGGCCCAGGCCAATGCTGCGGCGCAGATTCCGCTGGAGGATATTGGGCACCAGCATCAGCACGAATACCGCCAGCAGCAGGCCCGTAGAGGAGAAGGTCTCCATGCTCCCCAGGCGGAACAGGCAGAAGCCGCCCAGCAGCCCCAGCAGGCAACCGCCCATGGCCTGGCAAAGGCGCCATTGCTTCTCCGTCAACCGGAAGACGGCTGCATCCAGGCCGTTGCGGGGCTCTTCTTCCTCCCGGGGAGATTGCTCGCCCCGGGGCATTTCATCTGCCATAGGCTTATGCTTCCGCCTTCCAAAGGCCGTGGAGATTGCAATAGGCATAGGCCGCTACCACTTTATCTCCCTCGCAAAGGGCAAAGCAGGCCTGGGGCTGGCCATCTACCGCCAGGCACTTGCGCTGATTGCCGCCGCTACTTTCCAGGGCGATCCAGCTGATGTGATGGGCTGCTTCCATAGGATGGGCTGCGCTGCCCACGGTTACGGTCACCTGGTTCCCCGCCTGGGCGATGACGGGCACATGCTTCTCCCGGGAGGCGTCGCTGGTGCCGGGGACCAGCTCCTGCATCTTCTCTCCGCAGCACATAACGGGCACGCCCTTATCTTCCACATAGGCGATGATGTTGCCGCAATGGGCGCAGATGTAAAATTTCATAAAATAGCTCCTTTCTATAGTTACCCTGGTTCGCCAGGGACATTTATTTTGCAACATGGGATGGGGCGCAGGCATGCGCCCAAGAGGGAAGGAATCCGCAAAGCGGGCAAATGCCAAAGTCTTGCCCCCCAAAAAGCTGCGCTCGCTTCTGCCGGTATGCAGGGCAGAAGCGGAGCGAGCCGCTGCAGCGCCGCTTATCAATAGCCCGCCTTGCGGTATCTATCCATCATGGAAGAGAAGAGGATTTTGGTGCTGGGCGGGGTATAGCTGATGGTATTGGCGCCGGCCTCAATGGTGCGCAGGATGGATTCGCTAGTGGGGCCGCCTGTGGCAATGATGGGCACGTCCGGATAGCGGGAGCGGATGGAGCGGACCACCTCCGGCGTCCTATCGGCGGCGGAAATATTCAGAATGTCCACGCCGGCCTCCAGCCGGGCGTCGATATCCGTATTCTCATGGAGGACGGTGGCTACGATGGGAATATCCACCACCTCGGAGATGAGTTTAACGGTATCATTGGGCAGAGGTGCGTTGACCACTACGCCGATGGCGCCCTGGGCTTCCGCATCCTGCGCCAGGGTGATGGTACGCTTACCTTTGGTGGTTCCTCCGCCTACGCCGCAGAATACGGGGCTAGGGCTGGCGGAGATGATGGGATGGGAAATAGCCTGCTGGGGCGTGAAGGGATATACAGCCAATACGGCATCTGCATTGCAATTGCGGATGATGGCAATATCTGTGGAAAAAATTACGGATTTGATCCGTACCCCTAATACTACCATGCCGCTGGCCTGGTAGATTTCCTGGGGCATTTCCAGAATATGGGCCCGGAGCTCACCGGTGATCCGGGGAACGTTACGGCTGTTCATATGAGATGCACCTCCTGTACCTGTAGGATTCATTCGTTTGCTTCCTGCTAAAAACCTCCTTTTGCAAAAGAGCCGGGCATGGAAAGCGCTGCCCGCCCTGCATTTCAATCAGCAGACATAAATTCTTTATAAAAATTATAACGGCTCCGCGGTTAACTTTTCAAGGAGCGGGCAGGAATTTTCCCCTGTTTTTTACATTTGCAGGGCGGCGGACCGGGAATTTAACCGGCGAAGCTTGGCTTTTTTACAGTTTAAACGGATCTTAAAGGGTTCCCTACTACGATTTTAATCAGGAACATGATAGTATGATGGTACCGTAAACGCAGCGTATGAAACGGGAGGCATGGATGTATAACGTATTGATTTGCGATGACGATAAGGATATCGTAGCCGCGCTGAAGATTTACCTGAGCGCAGAGGGATATGGGATCTTTACGGCCTACAACGGGAGGGAAGCCCTGGAGGCCGTGGAGCGGGAGGATATTCACCTGGTGCTCATGGATATCATGATGCCGGAGCTGGACGGCATTTCCGCCACCATCCGCCTGCGGGAAGGGAGCAATATCCCTATTATCCTTATCACGGCGAAAAGCGAGGATACGGATAAGGTGCTGGGCCTGAACCTGGGGGCGGATGATTACATCACCAAGCCCTTTAACCCTGTGGAGGTCATCGCCCGGGTAAATAGCCAGATTCGCCGCTACGCTTCTCTGGGAGGCATGGAGAAAAAAGCGGATACCCTCCGCATTGGCGGCATTGTGCTGGATGACGAGGCCAAATCCGTCACCGTAGACGGGGAGCCCGTATCCCTGACCCCCATCGAATACAGCATATTGCGGCTGCTGATGCAGAACCCGGGGAAGGTATTCAGCTCCAGCCGCATTTACGAGCTGGTCTGGAAGGACAGCGCCTTTGGCGCGGAAGGCACCGTGGCGGTGCATATCCGCCACCTGCGGGAAAAGCTGGAAATCAACCCGGCAGAGCCCCGCTACCTAAAGGTGGTATGGGGCCAGGGCTATAAAATGGAACGAGGAGACCTTCGATGAAACGAACCTATTGCTTTTTATATAAAACCCTGGCAGCCCTGCTGCTGATCGCCCTGGTAATGTGCCTGGCCTATGGCCTGCTGGGGCTGGTCTATGGCTATGCAAAGCCCGATGCCCCAGACCTGCCTTCGGCCTTCCGGAATGAACAGGACCTGGTGCTCATGGGGCTGGCCCTGTGCAGCATCGGCATCCTGGCCTGCCTGGCCTATCTTTTGCGGGGGGCCGGGCGGCGGCCGGGGGAGGAGGGCTTCGTCCCGGGCTGGCAGGAAAAGATACCCCTGGATATTTACCTATGCGGGCTGCTGCTTTGCTTTTTCCTGCTCCTGAGCATCTTGGTGGAGCTCTCTTACGGGGACAGCATAGACTTTACGGCCCTGCTTCTTTTCTGCTTGCCTGTTGCGGCGGGGATGGCGCTGCTGGTGCTGGCGTTGCTTACCACCCTATCCGCCCGGCTTAAGCTGGGAGGCTGGTGGAAAAATACGGCCTGCTATTGGCTGCTCTGCCTGGCGCTGCGCTGCCTCCGGTGGGCAGGCCGCCTGATTAAAAGGCTATGGGCTTCCCTGGGCAACCTTCTGGCTGGCCTGCCCACCATCTGGCCCGTGGGACTGGGGGTCGGGGCTTTCCTGCTGACGGCCTTCATTCTGGCAACCGATATGCTGTACGGCATGGGGATACTCATCTGGTTTGCCCTGTGCGCAGCTGGGTTTATCCTCTGTTGCCAGGGAGCGCTGCAGTTTGGCGCCCTGGAGAAGATCACCGCCAAAATCGCCGATGGCGACCTGGAAGCGAAGGTGAATACCAGCCGGATGCTTCCCGTATTCCGCCGCCAGGGAGAATCCATCAACCGGATCGGCGCCGGCCTGAACCGGGCGGTAGAAGCCCGGCTCAAGAGCGAGCGGTTTAAAACCGAGCTTATCACCAATGTATCCCACGACCTGAAAACCCCTTTGACCAGCATCATCAACTATGTGGACCTGCTGGCAAAGGAGCCGCTGCATAACCCCAAAGCAGAAGAATATATCGAAGTGCTGTACCGGCAGGCCCAGCGCCTCAAAAAGCTGACGGAAGACCTGGTGGAAGCTTCCAAGGCCTCCACAGGAAATATCAATGTGGAACGCAACGCCATGGATGTGGCAGAGCTTCTCTCCCAGTGCAGCGCCGAATATACGGAGCGCATGACCGCAGCGGGGCTATCCATGATCTGCGATGTGCCTAAGGGCCTGGTTGTGCAGGCGGATGGCCGCCTGCTCTGGCGGGTATTCGACAATCTTTTGGGGAACGCCTGCAAATATGCCCAGCCTGGTACCCGGGTTTATCTGACGGCTCGGGCGGAAGGGGGGCGGGCTATCCTGGAAATCAAGAATATCTCCCGGGAGGTGCTGAATATATCCGCAGAGGAGCTGATGGAACGCTTCGTCCGGGGAGATAGCAGCCGTTCCCAGGAGGGGAGCGGCCTGGGGCTTTCCATTGCCCAAAGCCTGATGGAGCTCAACGGCGGCAAGCTGACCCTCCATGTAGATGGCGACCTGTTTAAAGCCCGCTTAGACCTGGAGCTGGCTTCATAAAGAAGGCAACCCCGTTTCCGGGCCTTGGGGTAAGCACTATGGCCAGCTTTATTAAATAAATAAGAGGAAAGGCTCCCTAATATGGGAGCCTTTCCTCTTGGCGCAAAAAGGGCCGGATATACGCGGCGGGAAGGAAGGACGGAAGAAATTTCAGTGGCGGGAGGCGGCGGCGTTTGGCGGGCCTTTGGCCCGCCAAACTGGCCTGGGGCCGGCTGCGCCGGCCCCGGGCGGGGCGCTCCGCGCCCCACCGCCGCCCCCCTTTGGCTGGAATCTCTACCAGCCTTGATGGGGGAATAAACAAGGCGGCGTGGGAACAGCACGCCGCCTGCGTCTGCCGAAAAGGCCTGGGGATGGGGGGAAACCAGGGCCCCCAGGGGCTTCCTTGGAACCTGAGCGCTGGGGCAAGTCCCCCAAGCCCTGGCCGCGCCTCCGGCGCAGGGGAGCCATGAAAAGAGGCGCGCCAATAGCACGCCTCCCAGCTTGGCTCCATACCCCAAGGAAGGGGGAAAAGCCTTATTCCATGTTGACGCCCTTGATAGCCGCCAGGATCTTCTCCGGGGTCACGGGCATCTTATTCATGTTCAGATCCGTGCCGATGGCATCCCGAATGGCATTGACTACAGCAGGGGCGATGGAGTTATCCGCAGGCTCGCCTACGCCCTTGGCACCATAGGGCCCCAGGCCGCCGCCGCTTTCCATAATGATGGTTTCCACATCCGGCACATCCACAGAGGTGGGCATGATGTAGGTGGAGAAGCTGTTGGCCCGGGTGATGCCCTTTTCCCACTTCAGGTCCTCATGGGTGGGCCAGAAGACGTGATAGATGGCGCCGCCCTCTATCTGGCCTTCGCAGGAATGCTTGTTGATCATCTTGCCGGCGTCCACGGCGGCGATGAGGCGCAGAACCTCGTATTCGCCGGTCTCCTCGTCCACCGCCACCTCTACGCCGTGGCAGGTATAGGTGAGGTCCGGGTTGACCTGGCCCTTGATGTCATTCAGGTTGGGCACTTCGGAGAAGGGGGCGTTGAACTGGGCAATGGTTTCCAGCTCGCCGCCATCGTTGCTCAGGGTTGCCACAACGGTCACATAGGGGATGGAAACGGCGGAATTGGGCCGCAGATATACCTTGTGATCCCCCAGCTCCAGCATCTCCGGGGGATAGCCCAGGAGTTCGGAGGCCTTGTTGAGGATGCGCTCCTTCATGATGGAAACGCACTTATAGGTGGCGTTACCGGACATGTAGAGCTGACGGGTAGCGGTGGTGGTGCCGCACAGGGGGGTAAGGTGGGTATCCATGACGAAGGGATGGACGTCGGTCATATCCAAGCCCAGCTCCTCGGCTACGATCTGGCACAGGGAGCTTGCCTGGCCGCCGCCCAGATCGGGCACGCCGGCCCGGAGAGTAACGGAGCCATCCAGCTCCAAGCGGATAGATACGCGGCTGGAGTCATGGAGGAAGGTCATGCGGCCATACACCATGTGGCCCAGGGCGATGGCCCGGCCCACCTTGCGGCCGTCGGGCAGCCGGTCCGGCTTGGGGGTGGCGTTGAGGGCCGCATCCACCTTTCTGAGCAGCTCCTCTGCGGCGATATAGCCTTCGGGGATATAGCCGGTGGGCAGGGTATCGCCGTTGTGCATGACGTTGCGAAGCCGCAGCTCCGTCCGGCCGATGCCCAGCTTATCCGCTACCTGGTCCATCTGGCGCTCATAGGCGAAGTTCACCTGGGGGCCGCCAAAGCCTCGGTTAGCGCTGGAGAAGGTATTGTTGGTGAAGGCGGAAACGCTGTCCACCTTTACGTTGGGAACCTTGTAGGGGCCGGCAGCGGCATAGGTGGAATACATCTGCACCCAGGGGGTCAGGTAGGTATAGCTGCCGCTATCCATGACGATGGAAACCTCCTCCGCCAGGATCTTGCCCTCCTTATTGGCGCCGGTCTTATAATGGATGTATTCGGGATGGCGCTTGGAGTGGGTCTCCATGGACTCCTCCCGGGTCCAGACCATCTTCACGGGCCGGCGGGTAGCCTTAACCAGCAGGGCGATGTAGGTTTCTACGGTAATATCCTCCTTGCCGCCAAAGCCGCCGCCCATCATGACGCCCATGTTCCGCACCTTGGTATGGGGTACGCCGATGATCTTGGCGATGGTGCGGTAATGCTCCAGCACCTGGGTGCCTACCCGCAGGGTGATAACGCCATTTTCATCCATCCAGCCCATGCCGCTCTCCGTTTCCAGATAGG
>CALVLF010000033.1 GCA_944336625.1 uncultured Clostridia bacterium | reverse complement strand
TTGACCTGAGCAGGTCTGCTTTGCGCCCAGTTCGCGGCGCAGGAGCGATGGACTAGCAGCGCTAATTCGAGCGACTGCAACAAAGAAATGGGCCAAAGCAGGCCTGCTCAGGCGTGTATGCCCTTGTTCGTTAAGGGTATCTATATGCAACGGAAAAGGTCAGCGCAGGGCCACCCGGCGGATCTTGCCGCTGGCGGTTTTGGGCAGGCTCTCGGCAAAGTCCACAATGCGGGGATATTTATAGGGGGCGGTGGTGCGCTTTACGTGGTTCTGCAGCTCCTTTTTCAGTTCCTCGCTGGGTAGGTAGCCCTCTTTGAGGACGATGGTAGCCTTTACCACCTGCCCACGGATAGGATCCGGCATGCCGGTAATGGCAGCTTCCAGCACGGCGGGGTGCTCCAGGAGGGCGCTTTCCACCTCAAAGGGCCCAATGCGGTAGCCGGAGGATTTGATCAGGTCATCTTTGCGGCCCACATACCAGAAATAGCCTTCCCCATCCATGGTGGCCACATCGCCCGTATGGTAGAAGCCATCGTGCCAGGCCCGGGAGGTAGAGAGGGCATCTCGGTAGTAGCCCATGAACAGGCCAAAGGGCTTGCGCTCATCGGTACGGATGCAGATTTCCCCTTCCTCACCAGGCAGGGCAGGCGTTCCATCCTCCTTTAAAAGGCAGATATCATAGCCGGGGACGGGGCGGCCCATGGCGCCGGATCGGATCTCCATGCCGGGGAAAGTGCCCAGGCAGCAGGTGGTTTCGCTCTGGCCAAAGCCTTCGTGGATGGAGAGGCCCGTCTGCGCCTTCCAATCCTGGAAAACCTCCGGGTTCAAGGGCTCGCCGGCGCTGCAGCAATGGGTGATGGAGCTGAGGTCATACTGTGCGGCCAGGTTTTTCTGGGTCAGCATGCGGTACATGGTAGGCGGTGCGCAGAAGGTGGTGATACCGTAGGTTTGGATCATCTCCAGGATCCTGACCGGATCAAAACGATCGAAATCATAGGCAAACACGGCGCATTCGCACAGCCACTGGCCATAGATCTTGCCCCAGCCCGCCTTGGCCCAGCCTGTATCCGAAATGGTGAAGTGGAGGCCGCCAGGCTTATTGGTATGCCAGTAGCGGGCGGTGGCGATATGCCCCAGGGGATAGAGCTGGTCGTGAATAGCCATCTTGGGGAAGCCGGTGGTGCCGGAGGTGAAGTAGATCAGCAGCGGGTCCCCGTTGCGGGTGCCAGCCTGGCCCCGGCGGCGGGGGAAGAAGGGGCTCTGGGCAGCGGCGGAAGCGTCCAGGTCCAGCCAGCCTTCCCGGCTGCCCCCTGCCAGGATAAGCCGCTCCACCGTGGGGCAATCCTTCCGGGCGGCCTCTACGGCGGCGATGATGCCCGGGTCGTTGGCGCAGACAATGGCCTTGGCGGAGGCGGCGTTGCAGCGGTAGGAAATATCATGGGGCAGAAGCTGGGCGGTAGCGGGAATCATGACGGCTCCCAGCTTGCACAGAGCCACGTTCAGAGGCCAATATTGATAAGCACGGCGCATGATGAGCAGCACCTTATCTCCCTTGCGGATGCCGGCACTGGCGAGGAAATTGGCCATGCGGGCGCTTTGATCCCGAATATCCGAAAAGGTGAAGCGCCGGGGCGTCCCCTCTCGGTCCACATGGAGCAGGGCCAGGGCGGAGGGCGTGCGGGCGGCGATGGCATCTACTACATCATACCCAAAGTTGAAGTTTTGGGGCGGGGTGATTTTAAAGCTTTGGCGGAAGGTTTCATAATCCCTGTTATCCGCCTGAACGAAGCGATCGCACAGCATGATTGCGCTCTCCTTTCCTGATGATCAAAATTTTAAAAATAAAAAGCCTCGTCTCTATTTGAGACGAGGCTTGAAAGCACCGCGGTACCACTCAATTTGATCTAAAAATATAGATCCACTTTACAGGATTCCATCAAATCCCCCACCTGTAACGGGCTGGACCCGGAGTGCCCTAATTTCGAAATTTCAGGCACTCTGCTCTGGAGCGACCGCAAGATTTCGTCAAGACCGGCTTTCAGCAACCGCCGGCTCTCTGGGCAGGACAGCCATCAAGCTATTTCCATCACAGCAGTTAAAACAAAAATTAATTAAAAATAATATACACCAAGCCTTTTAATCTGTCAAGGGCTATTTCCCTTTGTTATGGCTTTCGTCAAACTGAAGGGTCAGGCCCAGCATCTTTGCCGCATCCTCCCGCATTTTATACTTGAGGATTTTACCGGCGGCATTCATGGGGAAGCTGTCCATAAACTGAACGTAGCGGGGGGTCTTATGCTTGGCCATACTGGCGCTGACGAAGTCCTTGACTTCCTGCTCCGTCATGGTTTCCCCGGCCTTGAGGACGATGCAGGCCATGATTTCCTCCCCGTAGCCCGGGTCCGGCACGCCGATCACCTGCACATCCTGCACCTTAGGATGGGTATAGATGAATTCCTCGATCTCCTTGGGGTAGATATTCTCGCCGCCCCGGATGATCATATCCTTCAGCCGGCCGGTGATGCGGTAGTTGCCATCCGGGTTGCGGCAGGCCAGATCTCCCGTATGGAGCCAGCCGTCCTTATCGATGGCGGCGGCAGTAGCCTCGGGCATTTTATAATAGCCCTTCATGATGTTGTAGCCCCGGGCTACGAATTCGCCATTGACCCCATCGGGCACATCCTCCCAGGTTTCCGGATCTACCACCTTGCACTCGATCTCCGGCAGGGCCCGGCCTACGGTAGATACCCGCACCTCGATGGAGTCATCCGTGCTGCTCATGGTGCAGCCAGGGGCCGCTTCCGTCTGGCCATAGACGATGGTGATCTCAGTCATATGCATTTTCTCCAGCACGTCCCGCATGACGGGCTCCGGGCAGGGGCTTCCCGCCATGATGCCCGTGCGCATGAAGGCGAAATCCTCCGAGCGAAAATCCGGGTGCTCCAGCATGGCGATGAACATGGTGGACGCCCCGTGGAAGCAGGTGATCCGCTCCTGCTTGACGCAGGCCAGGGCCGGTTTGGGGGAGAAATAGGGCAGGGGAGAGAGGGTAACCCCGTGAGTCATGGCGGCAGTCATAGCCAGAACCATGCCGAAGCAATGGAACATGGGCACCTGAATCATCATCCGGTCCGCGGTGGAAAGGTCCATCCGGTCGCCGATGCACTTGCCGTTATTGACGATATTCCGGTGGGTCAGCATAACTCCCTTGGGGAAGCCGGTGGTGCCGGAGGTATACTGCATATTGCATACGTCGTCCGGCCGCACCTTGGCCGCCCGGCGCCATACCTCCTCTACCGGCACCCTATCCGCACAGGCCAGGGCATCCGCCCAGGTGAGGCAGCCGGGCTGCCGGGAATTCACGGTAATGATATGCCGTAGGAAGGGAAGGCGCTTGCAGCGCAGGGGTTTCTGCGGGTCCGACGTGCTCAGCTCCGGGCAGAGCCGCTTCATGATATCCACATAGCTTACATCCCGATATCCATCGATGAGGATGAGGGTATGGGTATCGGACTGGCGCAGAAGGTATTCTGCCTCGTGGATTTTATAGGCGGTATTCACCGTCACCAGAACGGCCCCCAGCTTCACCGTGGCCCAGAAGGCGATATACCACTGGGGCACGTTGGTGGCCCATACGGCTACATGATCCCCTGCTTTGACCCCCAGGGCGATGAGGGCCCGGGCAAAGGTATCCACATCCTGGCGGAATTCCGAATAGGTGCGGGTATAATCCAGCGTAGTATAGCGGAAGGCATACTGATCCGGAAAGGTATCCGTCACCCTATCCAGCATCTGGGAGAAGGTAAGGGGGATGAGCCTGTCCTTGGGCCAGGGGAAATAGCCTGTGCCAGCTCGGTTGGTATAAAGGCGGCCACCATCCCGGCCTTCTCCCAGGAAGCGCTGCATATAGTTGGCAAAGTGGGGCAGGGCCACGTCCAGCCCCATGGAATCCCACATTTCCGGCGGCCATACCAGGGAAAGATATCCCTTATAATCGATAGAGCGCAGGGCAAGCATGATTTCCTGAATGGGGTAGTCTCCGTCTCCAATGAGCCGAAGGGCTCCGTTGCGTCTATCCCGGATATAGGTATGCTTCACATAGGCCCCCAGGTTTTCAATGGTTTTGCCCGGGGTTTCCCCAGCGGCTACGGAACCTTCTACATCCCAGAGAGCGGCCAGCTGGTCGCTGGCAAAGCCATCCAGCAGGGCCCGCAGGCGGCCCGTATCCCCATAGGCTCCCGCAGTTTCCACCAGCAGCACCAGCTCCTGCTTCAAGGCCATATCCAGCATCTTTTCCAAAATGGGGCGGATCGCCTCGTCGGCAATATCCGGCGCCCCATAAAGGGCCACATAGGGAATGGAAAGAGCGCCGGCCAGGCGAAGGGCTTCCTCCAGGGCGGGGAGGCATTCCTCCGGGGAGTTGGCCGCGTCGGAAAGAAGGCTGCCCGTAGAAAGGCAGGGGATGGAAAGGCCGGCATCGCTGAGCCGGAGGCTTAGGCTGCGACGCTCACGGGAGGCATCTGGGCTTAGTAGAAAGCGCTGGGCGGCCCGGGGGCTATAGCCGAAGCAGAGGCCCCCAAAGCCATGCTCCCGGGCAAGGGCTAGGGCCTCTTCCAGGGAGATGGGAAAAACCTGGGTTTCAAAGGATAGCTTCATACCGCGTGTTCCTCATAGACGATCTTATTGACAGCATGGAGGTAGGCCTGGATGCTGGCGCCGATGATATCCGTGGAAAGGCCGTGGCCCGGATAGAGTTTACCCTCATAGCGCAGCTTCACCACGGCGTCGCCCATGGCTTCCCGCCCCTCGGTAACGGCCTGGATCTGGAAATCCTCCAGCTCAAAATGGTGGCCCACCAGCTGCTCCATGGCCAGGAAGGCAGCGTCTATGGGGCCATCGCCCACGGATACGGCCTGGAGGGATTCCCCGTGCTTATCCAGGGTGATGCAGGCGGTGGCGGTGATGCCGTTGCCGCTGTTGATCACATAGCTCACCAGCTGATAGGTGGGGGTAACATGCCGGGTCAGCTCGGCTACCAGGGCTTCCAGATCCCGGTCATCTACCCGCTTCTTTGCCGCAAGGCGCATGACCCGCTGATAAACCCGCTTCAGGTCATCCTCCTCCAGGTCGTAGCCCATATGCTCGATCTTCCGCCGGAGGGTAAAGACATCCGTATCGACGGTAATGGGCTCCTTATCCCGCTTTTCCTCGGGCTCGGCTGTGCCGATGACCCTGCCAAAGGCAGAGCGGCTGGTGCGGTTCATGCCCAGAAGGGCTTCCAGCTGCTTGCAGGAGCGCTGGAGCTGGGTAATATTCACGCCGCTGGTCACGTCGAAGACATCTCCCCGCTGCGAGATCACGTGGAGAATTTCCTCCATGGAAAGGGTGGAACCCATGCCGTTGAAGGTGGTTTTCAGGGCCTGGGCGCCGCTGCCCATGGCTGCCAGGGCGTTCGCCGTAGCCAAGCCCAGGTCATCCCGAAGCTGTAAGCACAGCTTTGCATTCCCAAGGCCAGGAACCTGCGCTTTAAGATTACCCAGCAGCTCCGCCACCTCTTCAGCCAGGAGCTGGCCCGCGCTGTCGCAAAGGGTAATGGTTTTTACCCCTGCATCCAGGGCGGTTTGAATCATTTGGGCCAGGAAGGCGGGCTCGCTGCGGGTAGCATCCTCAGCGGCAAATTCCACATCCGGGCACAGGGATACGCAAAGGGCGGCGGCTTCTTCCAGGGCTTTACGCATGCTCTCGCCCTTGCGGTGATAGGCATATTCCATCTGCACCGCGCTGGTGGGGATGACCAGGCACAGCCGGGGGTGCTTGCAGCGGGAAAGGGCGTCTGCAGCCCGGCGGATCTCCTCTTCAGAGATGCCCACGGGCACGCTGACAACGGAGCTGGTGAGGGTATCCGCAATGGTGCGGACGGCAGCCAGATCAGCGGGCGCATCCCCGATATAGCCGGTTTCCACCACGTCTACCCGCAGCTTTTCCATCAATTTGGCGATTTCCAGCTTTTCTTTAAAGCTGAGGCCGGAAGCGGAGAGCTGGTTGCTGATCCGCAGGGTCATGTCGATGATTTCAATATTTTGCAAAGGGGGTCACACCTGCCTTCTGATAGGGGGTTATCAAATTTGTACGGTCCAGCCCATGTCGTCGGGCAGATGGCCGGTCTGGATACCATAGAGGGTATCATAGAGCCGCTGGGCGATGGGGCCCACTTGGCCATCCCCTACGGTTACGTCATGATCCTGATAATACAGGGTGCCGATGGGGGAGATGACGGCGGCGGTGCCGCTGGCAAAAACCTCCTGGAGCTTGCCGGCTGCGGCGGCGCTGAAGAGCTCGTCGGTGCTCAGCTTGCGCTCGCTGACGGGAACGCCCCATTTGCGCAGCAGGGTCAGGACGGAATCCCGGGTAACGCCGGGGAGGATGGTGCCGGTGAGGGGGGAGGTGATCACTTCCCCGTCGATGACGAAGAAAGCGTTGGAGGTGCCGATCTCCTCTACATATTTATGCTCCCGGGCATCCAGCCACAAAACGTCCTTGCAGTTGTGGGCCATGGCCTTTTCCGAGGCCTTCATGCCGCCGGCATAGTTGCCCCCCACCTTGGCAAAGCCCGTGCCCCCCAGGGCCGCCCGGATGAATTCATCCTCCACGAAGATGCGGGTGGTATGGAGCCCGCCGTCGTTGGCGGCATAGTAGGACCCTACCGGGGAGAGGATGATGATGAAGCGGTAATGCTTGGCCGGCAGCACGCTGAAGGAGACTTCATCCGCAATCATGAAGGGGCGGATATACAGGGCAGTGCCGGGCTGGCTGGGAACCCAATCCATATCCGCACCCACCACGGCCTTGACGGCAGCCATGAACAGGTCATAATCGATCTTGGGCATGCACATGCGCTCGCAGGTATTGGCCATGCGCTTCACATTCATATCCGGCCGGAAGATCTGGATACCCCCATCGGGCCGCTTATAGGCCTTCATGCCTTCGAAAAGCATCTGGGCATAATGGAGCACGGCAGAAGCCGGGTCCAGGGAGATGGGACCATAGGGGATGACCTTGCCATCGTGCCAGCCCTGGCCCTCATCATAGCGCATTTCAAACATATGGTCGGTAAAATAATTGGCAAAGCCCAGCTTATCTTGGGGGGGCTTGGGCTTGGGGTTGGGATTACGGGTTACGGGGAAATTATATGTTGCCATAGTTGCTCCTTTCGTGGTAAAGGGGCGGGGGAGGGGGGCATCCCTGCCCCGCGCCGGGAAAAGTTATAAAAGCGGAGGCTGAACCCCGGCCTTACTGTGCGGAATAGGCATGGAAAGCCTTGCGGTTCAAATCCAGCAGGGCTGCCTTTTTACCGGAGAATACCTTGGCAAGGATCTTATCCAGGGCCTCGTCTCCGGCTACGCCGGAGCCATGGGCCACGGCCCCTAGCATGACCATATTGGCAGCCCGGCTATTGCCCATCTCCATGGCGATGTCGTTGGCAGGCACGGGGATGGTTTGAATATCCGTCCGGGTAGGCTTCTGGGGGATGAGGGAGGAATTGTAAAAGAGCATGCCTCCCGGCTTTACCAGGGATTCAAAGCGGGTCATGGAGGGAAGGTTCATGGCCACCACCACATCCGCCTCATATACCAAGGGGCAGCTCACGGGCTTATCCGATACCACCACCGTGCAGTTGGCAGTGCCGCCCCGCATTTCCGGGCCATAGGAGGGGAGGAAGGTAACTTCTTTATTCTCATACATGGAGGCATAGGCGATCATCTGGCCCATGAGGATCACGCCCTGGCCGCCGGAGCCGGCGAAAAACAGCTTTTGGATCATTTGGAGGCCTCCTTTTCCGGGTCGCGCAGGCAGCCCAGGGGGTAATAGGGGATCATCTTTTCATCTACCCATTTCAGGGCATCAGAGGGGGTCATGCCCCAGTTGGTAGGGCAGGTGGAAAGGAATTCCACAAAGGAGAAGCCCAGCCCCTGCTCCTGCACGGCAAAGGCCCGCTGCACGGCCTTTTTAGCCTTGCGGATATTGGCGGGGGAATTGAGGGCTACCCGCTCTACGTATACGGCGCACTCCAGCTGGGCCAGCAGTTCACACATCTTGATGGGCATGCCGAACTGGGCCTTTGTGCGGCCTTCCACGGCGGTAGTAGCCCGCTGGCCGATGAGGGTGGTGGGGGCAAGCTGGCCGCCCGTCATGCCATAGATGCCGTTATTGATGAAGAAGGTGGAAAAGCGTTCGCCCCGGGCGGCAGCGGCGATGATCTCCGACATGCCGATGGAAGCCAGGTCTCCATCCCCCTGATAGGTAAAGACCACCTTGTCCGGATGGACCCGGCGGATGCCCGTGGCCACGGCAGGCGCCCGGCCGTGGGCGGCTTCGCACATATCTACGTTCATATACTGATGGGCCATAACGCTACAGCCGATGGGGGCCACACCGATGGCCTGACCCAGCTTGCCGTTCTCCTCCAGGACCTCCATGATGAGCCGATGGGCGATGCCATGGGTGCAGCCGGGGCAATAGTGGGTGCTCACAGGGAGCATGCCGTTGGTATAGGTAAAGACTGGTTTCATTGTAAACCCTCCAAAATAGCCTTCGCTTTCTCTGTAACCTCCAGGGAGGTGGGGATGATGCCGCCAGTGCGGTAGATGAGCTCTACGGGGAAGCGGCCGCAAACGGCCCGCTTCACGTCATCCAGGAGCTGGCCCTTGGAGAGCTCCGCGCTGATGACCACCTTGGTGGCGGGGCCGATCTTATCAAAGGCTTCCTCCGGGAAGGGCCAGAGGCTGATGGGACGGATGAGCCCTGCCTTGATGCCCTGCTCTGCCAGCATATCCATGACCTCTAGGGTGAGCCGGGCAATGGTGCCATAGGCTACGAATACGATTTCCGCATCCTCTAGGCCTATGGCCTCATAGCGGGTAAACTCAGGAGCAGCCTTGGCATAGCGGGCAAAGAGATGCTCCACGTGCTCTTCCAAAGCCTCGGGCTGGAGCCGGAGGGATTTAACCACCCGGCGGTTCTGGGGGCCGCCCCGGTCATCATAGCCGGTGATGGCCCAGTCCGCCTGGCTGGCAATATCCTTAGCCTCCAGGGCGGGCTTTTCCGGGGGCAGAGCCACGGGCTCCATCATCTGGCCCATCATGCCATCCGCCAGGATGATCACAGGGGTACGCCATTTATAGGCTAGGCTGGGGGCTTCATAGATCAGGTTCACCGCTTCCTGCATATTATAGGGGGCGAATACGGGGATATGGTAATCGCCGTTGCCGCCGCCCCGGGTGGCTTGGAAATAATCCGCCTGGCCGGGCTGGATGCCGCCGATGCCGGGGCCGCAGCGGGAAACGTTCAGAATTACGGCGGGAACTTCGGCGCTGGCCATGAAGCTCAGGCCTTCCTGCATCAGGGCGATGCCAGGGGAGGAGGAGGAAATGAATACGCAGCCCCCGGCAGCGCCGGCGCCATAGGTCATATTAATGGCACCCAGCTCGCTTTCCGCCTGCACGAAGCAGCCGCCCCGCTTGGGGAGCTCCCTGGACATATATTCCGGGATCTCGCTCTGGGGGGTGATAGGGTAGCCGAAGTAGAACCGGCACCCTCCCCGCATTGCCGCTTCCGCGAAGGCCTCGTTGCCTTTCATCAAAACCTTTTCCGTCATTGCGCATCTCCTTCCTCAAGCCGATAGATCTCAATAGCGCCATCCGGGCACATGATGGCGCAGCTTGCGCAGCCTATGCAGGATTCCTGGTCTATGATCCCAGCGGGGCTGTAGCCCTTGCTGTTCACGTGCTTGCCCATGGCGATGATCTTCTTGGGGCAGACGGTCATGCAAAGACCGCACCCCTTGCACCGTTCATCCTGAAAGGTCACTTTGAATTTTGCCATGCTCTTTCCTTGCTCCCTTCCAAATTTCATTTCGAGATAAATATTACACAAACCTTCCAATGAAGTATTGTATACGAAACAAACCTGGTCTCATCTGTCCAGCCAGCTTTCCCGCATATACATGCCCAGGGGCACGAGGCTTTTTGCGGGAAGCCCGGCTTCCAGGAGCGCCTCCCGGGCCACCAGGGGCGCCGGATAGCAATCCAGCATAAGGGGGAGGCCCGTGGCCTCGCTTACCCCTTGGCAGAAGCGGTGGCCCTTTAAAACGGTGGCGGCGGTAGTCTCCCGCAGGAGGTGGCAGTTATTTACCAGCCCTGTCAAGGGGAAGCCCATTTTGGCTTCGATAGCCGCCAGGTGCTCCAAGGCGCCTTCTAGGGTGCTGGTATCCGGCCGGTTGGCGTTGACCACGGCCAGGGCTTCATGGGTATTTCCCTGGAAATATTCCACAAATTGGCGAATAACCTTGGCGCCGTCCCCGTTTCCCCCTAAATCCACCAGGCAGAGGCAGCCCGGATCCTCCAGGGGCCCCCGGGCGGCAGCGCCCAGGGCCGGAAGCTCTGCGGTGATCTCTTCCCGAAAGGCGCTGCCGAATACGCCCACGCCTGCCGCCTCCAGCAGCTGCCGCCGCTCCCGGGAGCGGAAATAGGGGTTAGCAATATCCAGGTCGATCAGGGCGGTGCGGGGATAGGGCCGGGCTTGGGCCGCCAGAATTGCCAGGGAAACGGCCAGCTCCGTTTTGCCGCTGCCATAATGGCCGGCGATGAGGATGCGGCGCTTTTCCCCAAGGGGCCAGCAGGGATGCTCCATAGTTTCCTCCTAAGGCTTCATAAAAAATGGCCCTGTTCGCTAAGAACAGGGCCCGGAATCTCGAATAACCGGTTTAACTTCCCATTCTTGGGCGAACGCTTGGTGCTACATTCGTAAGGACAAGGACCAGTACCAGGCTAAGCAGAACAGCCGCCAGGCTAATAACGCCCCGCAGCAGTACCAGGCTGATAATCAGGCCAGAAAGGCAAAGCAAAAGGCACACGGATAAGGTGTGCCTTGCAAGACGAATTTTATGGAAGGAGAACATACCCGCCGCATGATCCTGTGCCGGGCAAGAGGCCGTATGCTTGGACATATAGGTCATGGCCCTTCTCCTTTCCGCTAAAACAATTACATGTACTATATCAACTTTGACCTTTTTTGTCAACAAGGAATCCATTCCTCCGCGCTAAAAATTTATTATGGCCCGCTGCACAAAACAACAGATGCCTGCACAAGGATGATTGCTTAAAGATGCATTGCATTTGGATTCCCTGCAAAAGGCTTTATACGGATGTTATGCCATGCGCGGCAAATGGGCAGCGCTTAGGCAGTAAAGCCGCCGGGCAGGCTGGTTAAAATTTTGGGAAGATGGCACCTGCCATCTTCCCAAAAGGGAAGCGCTTATTTTAAGGTCGCATACATTACGGCTTTGATGGTATGCATCCGGTTTTCTGCCTCGTCGAATACCACGGACTGAGGGCCTTCGAATACATCGTTGGTAACCTCCATTTCCGTAACGCCAAAGTCCTTGGCTACCTGGGCACCAATGGTGGTATTGGTATCGTGGAAGGAGGGCAGGCAGTGCATAAAGATGGCCTTGGGGTTAGCCTTATCCATAACAGCCTGGTTGACCTGATAGGGCTTGAGGAGCTTGATACGCTCTGCCCATACGCTGTCCGCCTCGCCCATGGAAACCCAGATATCTGTATAGATTACGTCCGCATTGGCAGCACCTGCCGCCACATCCTCCGTAAGGGTAACGCTGCCGCCGCTGGCCGCAGCAAAGCCCTTGGCCTTTTCCACCAGCTCCTCCGCCGGGAAGAGGGATTTGGGGGCGCAAGCGGTGAAATGGAGGCCCATCTTGGCGCAGCCGATCATGAGGGAATTGCCCATATTGTTCCGGGCATCGCCCATATAGGTGAAGCGGATGCCTTCCAGGCGGCCGAACTTTTCCTGGATGGTGAGCAGGTCCGCCAGAATCTGGGTGGGATGAAACTGGTTGGTAAGGCCGTTCCATACGGGAACGCCCGCACAGGCCGCCAGCTCCTCTACGATCTTCTGGTCGAAGCCGCGGTATTCTATGCCGTCATACATCCGGCCCAACACCCGAGCGGTATCGGCAATGCTCTCTTTTTTGCCCATCTGGGAACTGCCGGGGTCCAGATAGGTCACGCCCATGCCCAGGTCGCGTCCGGCGACTTCAAAGGCGCAGCGGGTACGGGTGGAAGTTTTTTCAAAGAGGAGGACGATATTCTTCCCGGCCAGGTGGGCATGGGGGATGCCGGCGCGCTTGGCGTTTTTAAAATCCTGGCTCAGATCCAGCAGGTAACGGATCTGTTCAGGGGTAAAATCCAACAGGGTGAGAAAATTTTTACCGCGCAGGTTTACGGGCATGGTAATGCACTTCCTTTCCATAAATTTTAAAAATCAAATCGAGTAATATTATAACACATCCGGTTTTTCCATACTAGAGATTCCGAAAAAAACGGGCTCTTTTACGCCGCCTGCGGGAGTAGGCAGGAGAAAATCGAAATTTTCCTGTTGACAGGGCGGCGGAAATTGTGGTAAGTTAAATGCAATTCCATAATGCAAAAGGCTATGACGAAGACGGCGGAGCGCGTCCCCCTTTCAGAGAGCCGGCGGTAGGTGCAAGCCGGCAGAGGTTCTCTCCAGATGCCCATCCCTTCTGAGCCGGTGGCCCGAACCCATTTTGGCAGTAGACGCCACCCGTAGAGCTGCGTAAAAGCTGCGGGCTTGTTGGAGCCCTGGAGTGGCATGTTTCATACATGCAATTTGAGTGGTACCGCGGATAGAATCCGTCTCAAAGGAAACTTTGAGACGGTTTTATTTTTTTCTGAAACTTTAAACGAAACGGAAGGAATATGAACCTATGCTTGCACAGAATACTCAGGCCGCATCCAAGGAACTGATGGAGGTGGCGGCCCGCATCCATGAGCTGCGGGAAATCTCCGGCTATAGCCAGGAGCAGATGGCGGAATTTACCAATGTAAGCCTCTCGGATTATATCGCCTATGAAGCCGCCCGGGCAGATATGCCCTTCACCTTCATCCATAAGTGCGCCCTGACCTTCAACGTGGGCATAACGGATCTGATGCAGGGCCGCAGCGCCCGCCTCTCTTCCTATACCGTGACCCGCCGGGGCAAGGGCCAGACCACCGCCAAGGAAAAGGGCATTGAAATCAAAAACATGGCTCCTTTTTTCCGGGATAAGATCGCGGAGCCCTATTGGGTAACCTACGAATACGATCCCGCCCAGCAAAACCAGCCCATCCACACCACCTGCCACAGCGGCCAGGAATTCGACCTGGTGATCTCCGGCAAGCTGAAGGTGCGGGTAGGGGAAAATGAGGAGGTCCTTTCGGAGGGAGACAGCATCTATTACGACAGCTCCACCCCCCACGGTATGATCGCCATGGATGGAGCAGACTGTACCTTCCTAGCCATGATCCTTCCCGGGGAAGAAAGCCAGGCAGAGGTGGAGACGGAAACCATCCGCCAGCCCGCAAAACCGGCAGAGCGGCTCATCTATGAGGACTTCATCGATGTGGTGGAGGATGGGGACGGGGCGCTGCAGGCCATTTCCTTTAAAAATGAAGAGCAGTTTAACTTCGCCTTCGATATCGTGGATAGGCTGGGCCGGGAAAAGCCGGATAAGCTGGCCATGCTCCACCTGGACCATAATAAGGAGGAGCGGCGCTTTACCTTCCAGGATATGAAGCTCCAGTCCGCCCGGGCGGCCAACTACTTCAAGTCCCTGGGCATCGGCAAGGGCGACCGGGTCATGCTGGTGCTCAAGCGGAACTATCAGTTCTGGTTTGCCATCCTGGGCCTCCATAAGCTGGGGGCGGTGGCCGTGCCGGCTACGGACCAGCTGCTACAGAAGGATTTTGAATACCGCTTCCAGGCGGCGGGCATCAAGGCCGTGGTCTGCACCGCCAACAGCCATGCCGCTGAGGAAGTGGAAAAGGCCCTGCCCAAGTGCCCCAGCGTAAAGACCCTGATCCTTTGCGGCGGCCAGCGGGAAGGCTGGCATGATTACGACGGGGAATCCGTCCTCTTTACCCGCTCCTTCCATCGGGATACGGATACGGCCTGCGGCAGCGACCCCATGGTGATGTTCTTTTCCTCTGGAACTACGGGCTACCCCAAGCTGGTAATGCACAATCATAAATATGCTCTGGGGCATTTCGTTACGGCCAAATATTGGCACTGCGTGGAGCCGGATGGCCTGCATTTTACCATCTCGGATACGGGCTGGGGCAAGGCCCTCTGGGGCAAGCTTTATGGGCAATGGCTTTGCGAAGCGGCCGTCTTCACCTATGATTTCGACCGCTTCAATGCTCACGATATTCTGCCCTTGTTTGCCAAGTACAATATCACCACCTTCTGCGCCCCGCCCACCATGTACCGCTTCATGATCAAGGAGGATCTGAGCAAGTATGATCTAAGCTCCATCCACCATGCCACCACCGCCGGCGAAGCCCTGAACCCGGAGGTATTCCATCAATTTAAAAAGGCTACGGGCCTTTCTGTCATGGAAGCTTTCGGCCAGACGGAGACCACCATGGTCATTGGCAACCTGGTGGGCATGAAACCCAAAATCGGCTCCATGGGCAAGCCCAGCCCCCTTTACCAGGTGGATATCCTCAATTCCCAGGGCCAGCCTGCCGCCGTGGGCGAGAGCGGGGAGATCGTTATCCGCACGGAAGCGGCCGTACCCTGTGGCCGAATGAAGGGCTACCTGGATGCGGAGGCCACGGAGGAGGCCTGGCACGATGGCGTTTACCATACCGGCGACCTGGCCTGGCGGGATGAGGACGGCTATTTCTGGTATGTAGGCCGCAAAGACGATGTGATCAAGTCTTCCGGCTACCGCATCGGGCCTTTCGAGATCGAAAGCGTCATTATGGAGCTGCCTTATGTGCTGGAATGCGGCGTATCCGCCGCGCCGGATGAGATCCGGGGCCAGGTGGTTAAGGCCAGCATCGTCCTGGTCAAGGGCAAGGAGCCCACGGAGGAGCTGAAAAAGGAGATTCAGGATTTCGTCAAGCACAGGACAGCGCCCTACAAATATCCCCGGATCGTGGAATTCCGGGAGGAGCTACCCAAGACCATCAGCGGCAAAATTCGCCGCAACGCCCTGTAAGGGCAGAAAGGAGCCACTATGCGCATCGCATGCATCCAGATGGATATGGCCTTTGGCCATCCAGCAGAAAACTATGGCCTGGCAGAGCGGCTGATCCGCCAGGCGGCGGCAGAGCAGGAAATAGACGTTGCCGTTTTGCCGGAGCTGTGGAACATCGGCTTTTTCCCCAAGACGGGCCTTATGGATCTGGGGGACCCGGAAGGGGAAAAGACCCGGGCCTTGCTGGGCCCCCTGGCCCGGGAGCTGGGGATTCATATCGTAGGCGGCAGCGTAGGCTGCCTGCGGGAAGGGAAGCTGTATAACACGGCCTATATTTTCAACCGCCAGGGCGACTGCATTGCCCAGTATGATAAGACGCATCTTTTCTCCCCTACGAAGGAAGATCAATACTTTCAGCCGGGAGATCATCTTTGCCGCTTCCAGCTGGATGGGGTAAACTGCGGCATGCTCATTTGCTATGACCTGCGCTTCCCTGAGCTGGCCCGTTCCCTGGCCCTGCAGGGCATGGATGTGCTCTTTCTCAGCGCCCAGTGGCCCGCCAAGCGGACGGCCCACCTGCGCCTGCTGACGGCAGCCCGGGCCGTGGAAAACCAGATGTTCGTGGCCTGCTGCAATTCCTGCGGCGCCGGGGAACATGGGGGGCGCTTCGGCGGCAACAGCTCCATTATAGACCCCTGGGGCCGGGTGCTGGCCCAGGGGGATGAGGGCCCCTGTATCCTGTATGGGGACTGCGATATGTCCATCCTGGCGGATATTCGGGAGGGCATCAACGTATTCCGGGACCGGCGTCCGGAGGTTTACAGCCTGTAACCCGGCCGGCTTGCGGGAGGGAGCTTAATGTGCGCGCCCAAGAAGAGAACATTATAGGGCAAGAGAGAAACGGTATAGCTTAGGGCTATACCGTTTCTTGCATTTTTGCCTTATATCGAAAACTTTTGCGATTTCCAGAATACCGGTTTCTTGCAAATGTCTACTTGCTGCCTAGGGCTGGCAATTGCTGTTTAGCTGTTAAGCAGGGATTTTAAACTCTGAACCTTGCCGCAAAGCAGGAAGGTTTTATTCTTTCTTCCGCGTCAAGAAAACCCCTATGATTGCACCAATAAGGAGAATCGGCGCTACTCTGACAAACAGCCATTCCAATGCGTGAAAAGCCACTCCGAGAACGGCGGCTTCAGGGTCATGATAGTCCCAATCCAAGTAAGGACTTTCTAATAGAAACAAGATTGCAAAAATTGCTACTATGGCCACACAAAATGCAATAAGAAGCCCACGTATGATTCTATTTCTTGTGATTTTTCTCTGGGCAAGTTGCAAGTTTATCACCTCCAGTTTTGCGGAAATCGCCTTTAGGTCATTCGTTTGCGGCTCTGCGATCTTTTCCCCGAGCAGGGTATGCACGGGCGTTTCAAGCGCTTTCGGTATGGAGATTAACATAGCAGAAGCGGGAACGGACAATCCTTGCTCCCATTTTGTTTCCGTTT
>CALVLF010000032.1 GCA_944336625.1 uncultured Clostridia bacterium | reverse complement strand
CTGGACTTTTTGCCGATATACATATGCCCGCTGCGGCCGTCGGCATTGATCATCTGGGCCTGGCCGCCTTCGCCTGCCGTACCTTCATTGCCGATACCGCCGATGCCCAGATCCATGCCATAATGCTGATACTGCTCATCTCGGGCAGCCTTAAGGTAGGCGCCGATGCCCCTCTGCTCCTTATAGCCGGCCGTACCCGCATCCGCAGCAGGCGTTTCAATATGGTGCGTACCTGCTGCCCGGGTATGAACGCCAGCTTGCTGGCCCATATTTGGCCCGAATATGGCGTTCGCTACATCATCCGTGCTCAGCTGCGCCCCGTCCGCATCCGTTGCGCTAAAGAGGAAAGCCGTGCGCCCGCCATGGGCGAAAGCATTGGCCATAGTCTGATCCCACTCTCTGTTCCGCTTGTTTTTGTCGCTGTCGGTATCTGTGCGCTGGAAATCACCCAGCTGCATCAGAAGCATGGTGCGCAACAGTGCATCGCCAGAGGCCTGGCCCCGGGCCAGATCCGCATCGGCCAGATCCTTAGCCTCCTGGCTAGTGCGCTGCTGGCCGTTTTGCACCGCAGCCAGGGTAGCATCCCTTGCTTCCTCTGCACCTTTGAGGGTACCATCTCCTTCGGAGCCCAGATAGGTTTTACCGCTGCGGCTCATGGCATATTCCGCCGCCAGGCGCTTCTGATCGTCCCGATTGACGTAATGGCTCTGCAAATTCTGTACCTGCTGGGTGCTAGGCATACGCATGGTATTTACCATCATATTTACGTCCATGGTTTCCATAGCTTCCTGCAGCTTTTGCCTTTCAGCGGCGGGCAAGCCCTTATCCCGCGCCATCTGGCTCATGGCCTTTCGAATGACGGGGTTCAGGGACGTCGTGGCGTTATCCCCCCCCAGTTTCGTAATCAGCTCTGCGCCGGAGTTTGAGGCCATAAGCTGGGGGCCTAAGGTATATTTATACTGGTCCACCATGGCCTGCGCATCCTTTTTATCCATACGGGCAAAGCGGCTATAATCCCCTTGTTCTGCGCGGCTCTTTGCTTCAGCCTTTTCCGCTTTGGACGGGTTTAAAAGGCCCATCTTCCCGCCTAAAAATTCCCCTGCGGAAACGGCTCCCTTTTTCACATAGCGCCAGCCATTGGCCAGGGCCTCGCCTGTGGCATGGCCAGCGCTTTGGATGCCGCCCCAAGCCGCCTGGGCCCCATTGGCAATGCCCCTTCCTACGGCTTGGGCCCCTCGGCCCACGGCCTGAGCCCCGCTGACAACGCCTCGGCCCACGGCCTGAGCCCCGCTAGCGATACCCCTTCCGGCGGCCTGGGCCATGTTGGCAATGCCCCTTCCGGCGGCTTTCATGCCGCCCCAGGCAGCGGAGGCCACCTGCTTGGTACCGCTCCAGGCGGAAGAAGCCGCCTGCTTAATGGCCGAACCCGCTTTGCTGAGCCATTGGGGCATCATCTGCACCCCGCCCATAGGCGCGCTGACGGTGGACATGCCGCTGTCTACCGCCCCCTGCTGCGCTGTATGCACCAGCTCATGGGCCGCAACCGCAGGGTCGAAGCCCCCTTCTCCAAAGTATACATCCCGCCCCGTGGCATAGGCCCGGGCCCCCATGCTTTCCGCTTTTCCTATAGCATCCGCCCCCGTATGGAAACGTACCTCGGAAAAGTCCGCCCCCATCTTTTCGCCCAGCTGGGCCTTTACCTCCGCTGGGGTGCGGGCGGTAATACCCTCTGCTATGGCATCCGCCTCCGCCTCCGCCGCCGGATTCTGGTTGGCGGCAAAGCGCTGCATCCGGGCCTGCATCTGGGCATCCAGACTTGCTCCCCATGCCTGCGGTATCCAACCCCGCAGCCCCGCCTGTTGCCGCCTGCTGGGCAGCCGCCTGGGGCCCATCCATCCGCTCATAGGGCGCTGCGCCTTGGGGCAGCTGCTTTTTTAAGGTTTGATATGCCAATGTGCCCTCCCGTGGTTCTCAGCTCCGTAGTTTTGTCTTCCAGTCTTTCTGCCCTGTCCGTTTCACGATCTTACTCTTCTAGTAAGTCCATATATTCCCGCAGATCCTCCCGCACGACGACGATCTCGTTCTTGCGCATCTCATTCACCGCCGCCGTAAGCACATGCCGCATATTGATGGGTTGATCCTCCCCCGCCGCCATAAATGCCGCGCCCAGGACGATATTTTTGATATGTCCGCCGGAAAGTTCGAACTTTTCAGCTATGAAATCCCAATCCACATCCTCATCCACCGGGGCTCCCTTGGGAAGCGTCCTAAGATAGATTTCCTTCCGCTGGGGCGGCTCCGGAAAGGGAAAGTGTACCACATAGGTAATGCGCCGCATGAAGGCCGCGTCGATATTCTGCACCAAATTCGTAGCTAGGAGGCATACGCCATCATAATCCTCGATCTGCTGAAGCAGATAGGCCACCTCTACATTTGCATTCCGGTCGTGAGCATCCTTGACGTCGCTGCGCTTCCCGAAGATGGCGTCGCACTCATCGAAGAAGAGGATACAGTTGGAGTTTCGAGCCTCGTGGAATACGGCCTGAAGGTTTTTCTCCGTTTCGCCGATATATTTGCTGACAATCTGGGATATGTTGATCTTATAGATCTCCATATTTAGCTCCCGGGCGATCACCTGGGCGCACATGGTCTTGCCGGTGCCCGGCGCCCCCGCAAAAAGGATAGAAAGGCCTTTGCCATAGCCAATCTTTTGGGAGAATCCCCATTCTTGGTAAACCCGGTGCTGGTAACGGATATGGTTACAGGCCTGCTGCATGAGTTTTTTCTGCATTTGGGGCAGAACTACATCCTCCCAGCAAAAGTGGGGCTCGATCCGCTTGGCAAGCTTATCCAGCCTATGTACCACCTGCCGGTAGCAACAGCGGTGCACCGCTGCGTTGTTCAGAGACTCTCCCTGAATCTGGGCAAGGCCGGCCGCCTGGGCTGCCGCCCCCTTGATCTGCCGGGGTACAAAGCGGAATTTCGCTGAAAGCTCCTGCAGGGATACTTCCTCCCCCAAGGGTACGGTCTGGAAATAGTGGGTAAACAGGGCCAGGCGCTCGTTCTCCTCCGGCACTTCCAGGGAAAACTCCATGGTCACAGGCCGGGCAGGCCGGGTAAGCTTTTTGTGGGAAACCAGAAACAGCGGCTCTTTGCCTGGATCTGCTTCTGTAAGGGCCTGGCACATGGCGGGAGAAGCGGGCTCTATCTCCCCTTCCGCATTGACGCTATCCAGCCCCGAGCAGCAAAGGTAGGCATCCAGCAGCCGGGCAGCCAGGACAGCCCTGGCCACAGCCCGTGCCTTATCCTCCTGGGAGGCAAGATCCGCAAAGAGGCAAATCTCCCTGCGCTTGGTCATCAGATGCTGGATCTGAAACCGCCGGCCAACCCCCTCCGGGCCCGTCAGGGCAACGGCCTGGGGCCTGCCCTGCATTACCAGGGTAAGCTGATCCGCCAGCTCCAAGCCCGTAACCAGAGGGTCCTCGGGCTCTTCCGCCCGGCCGTCGAACACCCACAAGCCATCCCGGGAGGCGATGGTTCCAGCGCTCAAATACTCCAGCACCATGGGCTTAAGCTGTAGGTTGCCTTCCTGCAGGGGCCCCTCCATAAACAGGGAAGTAAACAGGCTTTCCCGGCTGAAAAGGGCCATATATTCTTCCACCGTCTTCCCCTGGGGCAGATATAGCTGCACCGCCAGAGAGACGGAAGGGGCTTTCTTGGTAATGTCATCCTGCAGATAGGCAAAGAGCCGCTCATATTTGGTATCCAGCCGGGCGGCATAGGCCAGCAGCAGGACGGAACGCTGGAAATCATCCAGCTGAAACTGGTGGAACACCCGCAGCAGGGGGAAGCTTGCCTCCTGAAGCAGGCCCAGGCGGCGGGTAAATACTGCCTCGCCCATACGGATCTGCTCCAGCTCCTCTGAGTTGAGCTTCTCTACTAACCCCGTTTGGGCCGCCTTGATGAGGTTATGCTCAAACTCTTCCCGGCTCACCACCAGGCCCAGCATATTGCGCATTTCCCCCGTTGGGCCCAGCCACTGATGGTTTTTATAATACAGATAAAGCCGGTAATCGATAAGGGCAAAGGCATCCTGCATCAGCTCCCACTGGTCTTTATAAGGCTCTTCCAGCTTTTCAAAGGAGACCTGGGCAATCTCCGGCTCCTCTGCCACAAATTCGGGCGGCTTGGGAGGTTCCGTCGGAAGCTTTTGCGCTGCTTTTGTCGGTTTCTTTTCCCACCACATAGCTAAGGCACCATAACCGTCATGGCCATGGGGGCATTGATCTGAATGACCCCGCCATAGGCGCACATGAGTTTGCAGGTATTATTGAGGGCAGGCTTGCCGCCGATAAGTACTGTAGGTGACCCGGGCACCCACGTCCCCGTAATCGCCGGAGCGCAGGGCTGGGGCACGATAATTACCCCGCCGGGAACGACCTTTATATTTGCCGCCACCACAGGGTTAGCGGGATTGCTGCACATTCCAAAGGGAGTTACCGATATATCCGTAATGGCGGCGGCAGGCAGGCCGCAAGCCATGACGCGGGCCGCAGGCGGCACCACCAGCGTACCGGGGGCTGCCCCAAAGGGGCACATGCATACGGCGCCATTTGCTACCTGATTTGCCATGTTATACTCCATTTCCCGAAGCTTTTATACAAGCTCCGCCTCATTTCGTCCTGTTTCCAGATCAAGGCTGGTCAGCCGGTTGGACAGGGGATCGAACAGCTCCACGGGCACGGCAGCCCGGAAGAAGGCCAGGATCTCTCCTTTTTCATCCGTATGATAAGCCTGGGCCGGATATAGCGCTACGCCCCGCTTATGGCTCTGGCCCAGAGGCTTATCAAAGCTGGCGCAGCCCCCTTCGCAGCCGGAAATATGGACGATCTCGCTCTTTTTCCCATCCAGGATGAGATAATTTCGGGGGAAACGCCCCTCCTCCCCGCCCCGGAAATAGACCCTGGCGCTGGTGCTTCCAGCTTCAGCCATATCCTGGGCGATCTTAATATCCTCCATGGCAGCCCTAGCCGAAACCCACAGGCAATGGCCGGATATGGGCTGGCTCTTTTCGCGGTAGCGGACGATCAGCTGGGTCACCGCATGATAGAAAGGATAATTGGGCGCTGGCTTCAGGGTGATGCTCTTCTCATCCATAACCCCCGGCCGGGTTTCCAGGCGGATATGCTCATCCAGATAATGGCTGCCCCGCAGGAGCACCCTATGCTCCCCTGGCTCCAGATTTACAAAAACAAGATAGCCACCCTGCCGGTACTCCGGCCGGAAGGGCTGCCCATCCACAAAGCAGCGCACCGTATTCCGGGCGATAGGCCGCCCGGTAAACCCATCCCGCACAGCCAAGGCTGCGCTTACCTGCAGGCGGATCATGCCTTTCCTCCTTCCCGCAGGCGGGGCTTTTCGTCCAGCGTGATCGCCACATCGCCCACACGGCTGATCTTCCGCGTGCGCTTGCTATCGATCAGGACGCCATCCACCTTGCAGACAATCGAAAGTTTATATGGTTTTGTAGTATTGTTCCAGATTTTAATCATCTGGTCGAAGTTAGGCCGCTCCACGGAAATGCGAAGGTTTGCCCCTGTATCCAGAAGGGAGCCCTGCAAATACCGGGCATCCAGCGTTGGAGAATCCTTCAGAACCTGAACGGCCGCCCCCAGCATCCGGTATTGATCTGCCTCCCGAAGCTGCACCGGGGCCTTGGAGTGGGCAGTGATGAGGAAGCTGAGCTGGAAGCGGGCGGGCTGCATCCGCTGCAGATCCCGAGTTTGCTGGACATATCCGCCGGCAGGGGCGCTCTGCTTATCCTCTTCGATATGGAATAAGTAGACGGTAAGCTGATTGTTTTCGCTTTCATGGGGGGAGCAAAGGGAGATCAAATCCCGTTTGCTGATAGGCTCTGGGGTCAGGTTTTCCCGCAGTAGCTCCACCAGGCCATTTCCCGCCTCTACAAAGGCCGTATAATCTGCCATTCCCTTCCCTCCTATTGATTTAAGGCATCCAGCCAGCCATATTCCTGGGCCAGCAGCCCGCCGGCCAGATCGTTTAAGTTGATCATTTGCAGTGCATATTCACAAATAGCCTCCTGCAGGGCAACGGCAGCCTCGCTTTGGGCACAGAGGGCATCACACCGGGCTGCCGCATCCGTTTTGCCCATGACATAATCCTGCTCTGCTGCCGCCGCGCTTTCCCGGGCGGAAGCATAATCCGTCTGCGCCTGCTGCATCTCCTGCCAGGCCAGTTCCAAATCCATCAGGGCCAGCCGGATGGAATCCCCATTCCAGGTGGCGGCCAGCATCTGCTCCACCGGCAGGGTTGCCGGGTCTTGAATAAACAGGGCATCGGACACATCATAATCGCCCAGGGCCCCCGCAAGGGCGCTGCCCGCTTCCATTTGAATCCGCTCCATGGCCACTGCCGCCTGGTTGGCTGCAAGCTCCAGCCGGCTCACCTCGCCGGAAAGGGAATCCACCTCTTCCTGGCTTCCGCTTCCCATGGAAAAGCTGAGCTGGGCCGCGTCTAGCAGGCTCTGTTTCATAGCTAGGCGCTCCTCGGCAGCCTCCCGGGTTTCCGCCTGCAAATAATAATTTACCATAGCCGTCAGGGCCGTGGTTAAGCTGCTGCCGGACGTGGCGCTGCCGCTTGTGAGAAGGGCCGCCGGAGCGGCCTGCCCATAATAGGCGCTGGCAACCGCCGTGCTGTCGCTTTGGCTGGCAGCTGTGGATTCCGCCTGGCTGGTGGCGCTGGCAGAAGATGTGCTGGAGGAGGCGCTTGCAGCGCCGCTGCTTTCACCCTGCCCTTGTGCTGCCGTATCCGCCGCGCTGCCGGAAGAAGCTCCTTCCTGCGACAATCCCAGCCTGTTCAAAAGGGTATCCAGCCGGGAAGCGCCGCCGCTTTCCGAACTGCTCGCGCTGCTATCGCCGGAGGGCAGATCCTGGTTGGCAATCCATTCCACCATGATCCATTCCTCCTGGCCGATCTGGCTCCAGCCTACAAATACGTAATCTTCGAAATAATAAGCGGTTCTATGGTAATCGCCATTGGGATAAGGCACGCCGCCGGTAAATACGGCAGATTCGTCCCGCTCCTGTTTTTCATAGGGCTCCGTAGCATCGGCCTCAAACTCCTCTGCATTATGCCAGGCCATGGATTCGGCAAAGGAATCCGCATCCTGCTCATAGGCGTATACATAGTAAACCGTTGGATCGTCTGTTTCGGTTTTATAGGTGCAGAACAGGGTCACCCCCAGCGCCTGATTGTTGATGGAAAAGCCGTTCCGTTCCCCCTGGGTTTCGATAAGTTCCGCCTCTGCAAAGGCGGCGCGTACAAAGTCGCCGGTCTGCCCCAGCAGGGATCCTAGATCCGGAACGCCCCCGGAGAATACGCCTGTATAGATGGCCTCACCGGTGCTGGCATAGAGGGTGCCCTCCCCATGGGGCGCATAGTCCTGCACCTGGCCCTGATAGTAAAGTTTGCCGGAGAGGGTGATGGTTACGGAGCCAACAGGAGCGCCGGCTTCAAAAGTGCCTGTGATCTGCATTTCCGGCGTCAGGTTCAGCACGCCTTCGCCGGAATACAGGCCCTGCAGGAACCCGCCTTCATACAGAAGGCTACCATCCGCATTATACAGCTGGCCCTCCTGGTCATAGGCTCCCTCCAGGAACGCGCCCCGATATTGAAGCGTTCCATCTTCATAATAGAGGGTGCCCTCGCCGGAATACAGGCCTGCAACATAGCTGCCCCGGTATTGCACCTGGCCATTGGGATAATAGGCCGTGCCATCCCCTTCATAAACATCGCCGGAAAAATCGCCTTTATAGGAAATCTCTCCTTCCGCATATTCCGTTCCGGTGCCCTCCCGGAGGCCTTCGGAAAATTGGCCGGTATAAATGACTTGTCCGTTTTCATAGAGGGTACCGCTTCCGTCGTACAGCCCCGCTGCAAACTCCCCTTCATAGACCAGAACGCCTTCGGAATAGAGCTTGCCCCGGCCATCGTAAAGGCCCTGGGCAAAATTTCCTTCGTAGAGAATGCGCCCTGCCTCGTCATATTCCTGGCCCTGCCCTTCTATGGCGCCTTCCTCCATCCTGCCCTGGAGCCAGGTCATCTCCTTTTCTTCATCATAGCAGACGATAACCTTGCCACTGTAAGTAGCCACAGCTTCATCGCCCTGGTACAGCCGTGCTGTAAAAAACATCCGCACCAGCCAGGGCCATATGACAAAATAAATCAGCAATCCCAGGGCGATTGCCCCCACCGCCAGGAGAACCAGAAGGGATTTCGCTACAAAAAGCCGCTTAGTTTCAACGAAATCCTCCCGCTTCGTGGGTTTTTTCCCAGCAATGGCCACGGAAGACATGGCCTTGGGCACCAGTTTTGCCGCCTGCCGGGAAAAGCTGGTAACCCGCCGCACCCGCGCCTGAATACCCATGACCTGCCGGGTAAAGAAGGCGCGGAATGTGCGAAATACCACCCCGAAAGAGTTCAGGATCTGTTGAAAGAATCTTGCTATCACGAACCAATCCTCCTTGGCACATCCTCAGGTTCTTTTCCATTCGCCGCCCTTACAGCAGATACTGGATGAGCAGTATGGCAGCGCCTACAAGGAGCAGCACGACGATCGCCGCGCCGATGGCCCTGCGAATCAGCCTGGGATAATAATCCGGCGGAACCCGCAGGCTTTGCACTGGCGAGCGGCGCACATAGCCATCCGGCGCCGTAATCACACTTCGCTCCTGCACATAGACGCCATCCAGACGCGTCCTGCCGGCTCTGCTGTTTTTTTTGTTATTCTTATTATTCGTCAGCGCATTAAGCGCCTTCCCCAGCCGGGCATTGGCCTGGCCTACGATACTGGTCTCCCGGAGCAGTTCCGCCTGGGCGGAACGCATCTGGTTTTTTGCCGCGCTCTCGATTTGTTTGCCGACGATATCAAGGGGCGTAATTGGCATTTGCCCACTTCCTTTCCATCTATTTGCGGTCGTTTATATCCAATCCGATCCAGGCCGGCGCCTGTTTTTCATAGCGATCGGCCAAATACAGATAATGCCGGGCTACGCCATCGTCACCCTGACTGCGGGCAATATCCATAAACAGGCGCTTTGCCTCAGAAAAATCTCCGCTATATAGGGCATAGATGGCAGTGCTGAAGGATTCCCGCAAGCTCTCTTTGGCCAACCGTATGCCATAAGGGTCCCCATCCACAATTTCGTAAACGCGGATGCTCCCCTCGCCATTTCTGGCCTTTCCAATATAGCGCAGGCTGTATTCCCCGGCCACATCCGCCACGGAACTGGTGCAGAGGATATTGGCATCTAGCACCTTACCCAGCTCCACCAGGTTTCTGGCAGTCGTCAGGCAGGAGGATACTACCGTAGGCACCACCCGGTCCGCATCGCCTACCACGCCCATCATGGCAACGCCATGATCCAGCGCTACCCGCAGCTCTACAGGGGATTTGCCGCGCGCCTCCCGCTGCATATTCAAATCCAGCAATGCCTGCCGCACGCCTACTGCAGCGCCCACCGCTGCCTTGGAGCCGCTTTCAAATACCGCATCAAATCCATCATAGGTGAAGTTAAAGATAGCTCCGCCCTCCGTGGATACAGCGCCTGCAATATGGGCAAACACCTCGTTGATATTATCGAATAGGTTCTGGGCATCCTGCTGATACAGGGCCTGGGGGAAGGTGAAGCGCACCACCATCATGGCAATTTCCCGGGATACGCTGGTGTTTTTATCCACCTGATCGATATTTTCCGCCCCCAGGAGGGCCACCAGACGCCGGGGTACAAAGCGCAGGTATGCATTCCCTTCCAAAACGGCATCTACGCGCCGTTCCTCCGCTTCGCCGCTTAAGTCGTTAAAGGCAGAAGCCAATGCTTCCAGCTCATCCCCGGAGTTCTGCACAACCTGCACCTGATGGGCGCCCGCGCTCATCAGGTCGATTCCCTTGGTTACCCGCCGGGCCCCCCGGGCCGCTGCCGCCAGAGCGAGCAGGGCAAAAAGGATCAATATGGTCGCCGCGCCATACATATACAAAGAGATTTGCTGCAGCTGGGCATCCAGGTTCATTTCCAGGGCCCGGGCATTTACCTGCATACATAGGACGCTGCCATCCGCAAGGAGCCGATAGGCAAAGTAGCAGAGGTTCCCGCCTGCCCGGGCAACGAAGGTTTTTATCCCCTTCTCCTGCACCAGGGCCAGCCGCTCCGCTTCGCCGGAGAGAAGGCCCGGAGCCGGCAATTCCACGCCCGGCTCCAGAAGGCCGGAGCTGGCTGCCAGCGTCCAGCTTCCATCACCAGCATCCGTAAAAATATACAGCCGACTGTCTCCATAAGCGGGATCTGTCTGGGCCAAGGCCTGGGCAGCCTGCTCCAGTTCCGCTTCCTCCTCAGCTTCCAGCAGCTCCAACTGGGCCTGCATGGAAACCAGAACGTTTTCCCGGGCATTCGCCCGGTAATTCCCGCCGGCCAGAAGCATAGCCGCCGTAACCAGCACATAGCCCGCCAGGGACAGACCAATGAGATTCCGGAGCACCAGAGGAAAATACAGCTTTTTATATTCGCATACGGCATAATAGCAGCTGTAGGCCAGGATCAGCACCAGGGCCACGATCCCCAGCAAAATGAGCCCGCTCTGCCAAGGCGTCCGATATAGCCCGGCGGAAAGGTTTGTAAGCGCGCCCTCTGGCGATACGGCATACAAAGCCGCTTCCGCAAGGATGGCTAAGGCCCCCCCCTGGGCCGTTGGCGCCAGATTCGTCACCGTATCCAGGGGCAGGCCGCTGCTTTGTACCAGGTTTTGGGCCCGGGCGATGCCTTCAGACTGCTCTGCCACCAGGGCCTGGGCTTCCGCTTCTGTCAGAGTACCCGCCGCCGTCAGGCCCTGGCCCTGGGCTGTATCGAAGTGGTAGCGGTTATAGGTTCCTTCTTCCAGCACCACCAGGGAAACCTGGCCGCCATCTTCCTGGCTGGCCAAAACAAGGCCGGCGCTTTCCCGTCCCGCATCTGCCGTTCCTGCAGCGATAGGCGCCTCCAACAAGAGCTGAAAAGCCCCCCCTGGCTGCGCCGCATAAAGGGCGAAACTCCCTAGGCTTACGCCCGAGCGGGGATAAAGCCCCAGAAGGATGCTTCCATCCCCAGCGACGAACAGGCTTTGTACCGCATAATCCTCCGGCAGCCCCTGGGAAAGTTCCCAAGTGGAATGGCCGCCCTGGGCGTTGATTCCATAAAGGATATAACCTTGGCCCTCTTGGCTGCGAAGGGCATAGGCATTGCCATCTGCCCCTTCCAAGGTCATGATGAAGGTCCTCTGCCCGCCGCCGGAGCGGACGTTTTCCGCCATATCGTTTACCGGCTCGGCAAGGAGACTATAGGCCATTACGCCGAAAAAGGCGATGAACAGCAGGAATACAAAAAACTTGCGGATGTTTCTCATATCTTTTGTCTCCTTTTCTTCTTGAGGAGTCCTTTCGCCCACATACCCAAGTTCATAAACACCAGGTAAATAAACCGCTGCAGGGCCACCTTAGCCTCTAGTGCCTCATACCCGACCGTAATCGCCGCCTTTGCTTCCATCCAGTGGCTATATAAGGCCACAGGCGAGACAAATGTCTGGGTATTCAGGCTTTCCAGAAACTGGATCTCCGCTTTTGGGGAGCCGAAGCGCCGCAGCAGGATCTTTTTCGCCTGATCTATCAACAGAAAAGCCGCTTCCCGCTGATTCATCCCTTCCATGGGGCGGACCTGATAATTGACAGCCAGCCGCCCCTCCCGGGGCCACAGGCGAAGGTTTTGGCTGAGCAGGGCGCTGCAGGCGATTTCCGGCGGAAAATCCGAAATGGACAGCCCCAGATGAAACAGCGCCTGGGCAAAATCCACCCGCGTCTTCCAATCTACCTGCGCACCTTTATAGAACACCTGATCTATAGGCGTTCCCTCTACGGAATCGAATACAGCCACCAAACTGCCCTTATCCATGAACATGCCATGGTAGGCCGGACAGTAGCGCAGGCGGTCAAAACAGTCCACATAGGTTTTGACCAGGCTGCCCTCGTAAACATTGAGCAGGTATTCCTTTTTTTCCCGGTTTTCCAGGTCCACAGCCTGCATGGCCGCATATGCCTCCTGGGCATACTGGATATGGGTCACTTTATATCTGGAGCGGATGAGGATTGCATCCACGGCTTTGCTCCCTTCTTTTTATTCGGTCTGTTAATCTACAATCACATAGGCGCTGGCGGTCACGCGCGCATCGGCCCGGGCTGTTGCCACGATCTCATAGGTGCCCTGGGCTTCTGGCGCCTGATAGATACCATTCTGGTCGATGGCACCGCCCCCTGCATCCTTGACGGACCAGATGATGCCCTTATCCTCGCTGCCCCGAACCACCGCTTTAAAGCGCATCTGCTCCCGCTTGCCAACTCTGGAGACCTCCGGCACGATGCTCACGCTGGCCTGCCGGTTTTCCAGGAGCCGCTTGGTATCCCGCTCGGGTTTCTGGGCATAATAGTGAACCCGCACCCGGTTCCCTTCCACGTTATCATGCAGCCATACACCGATACGCATAGTACCCCTGCTGGGATAGACCACCGCCGCCGTCTCTACCCAAGGAGCATTGATAGGGCTGTTCTTCTGGCGGAAAACTTCACTGTTGCCGAAAAGATGAGCTTCCCCGTCGTTTTCAAACTCTACCGCCAGCCTTACTTCCACATTTCCGGGCCCCAAGCCATGGGGGATCTCATCGGACATATACCGGCCATTTACCTTTATGCCTCCCGGCATGGCGATGTCTACCGTACCATGGCTGGTGCTGTAATCATACATTTCCAGGGAGGGAATGCCAAAGGCCAGGTGCAGGGAATTGGATCCCTGGGAATAACTAGCCCGTACATCCGGCTTCTGCCAGAATTCCAGCGCCTCTACAGAGGTGGTTACCTCCAAACGATCCTGGCTCTGGGCCTGTACGGAACCGCTCCGCTCCAGCCGCTGGCCAAAGGGCAGGTTTGTCACCGGGCCCAGGAATACCCGCTCCGTAGCCTCAATCAGTTCCAGCTTCGCCAGGTAGATGGGGATCTCCCGCCCCCGGAGGCGCCGCCGCAGGTCGTCCTTGAGATACATCAGCTCCAGATAGGCTGCCTGGTTGGCACAGAGGGTGAGCTCCGCCTGCATTTCGATTATATTTTTATAGGTATGCCCGCCCATTTCAATGGTCAGCTCCGCCCCATTATGGAACAGAGGGGCTACCACATCCACAAGGCTCTGAGCCTTGAGCTTGAAAGAGGCATTGAGAACGTTTCGGTGCTCCTCCGGGCTCTCATTATATTCCAGGCGAACCCGCCCATCCGGGCTTTCCACTAGGTTACTCTCCCCTTCCAGCGTGAAATGGACGGGAGGCGTT
>CALVLF010000031.1 GCA_944336625.1 uncultured Clostridia bacterium | reverse complement strand
CGGATCTGGATCAGCTCATCAATCAGTTTAACGAAGCTACTGGCGTGCTGGCCAATATGGCCGATTAATTTCGCCGTTCCAAAGGAATAGGTTAAATGTCTGGCGTTACACTGCGCCAGACATTTTTATTGCCTGGGGAAAGAACTGGCACCCTTCTGGAACACTGTTGACAGGGAAGGTGTATTCGTGTAAAATATGCGTATTATAAAAATTCGGGAGAATGGATGTCCCATGGAAGACACGGACTGTGACGAAAGCCCAAGTAACTTTATTTTTATAAAAAGAAAACGTACGTACTGGTACCGGGCATGACCTGTACTCTTTTTTGGAGTACACGGGCATGCTTTTTTGCGTACAAAAAAATGAACCATATGCCCATGCGGGCGAAGAAAGAAAAGGAGAATTTGCTTGAGTTCCATTGTGAGTCAACTGTTGCTGCAGATTTTGCTGATTTTAATCAATGGCTTTTTCGCGGCGACGGAGATTGCGGTTATATCCCTGAATGCAACAAAGCTGCGCAAAATGGCGGAAGAGGGGGATAAGGGAGCGCCCCGCCTACTGAAAATGGTGGAAGAGCCTTCTAACTTCCTTTCTACCATTCAGATCGGTATCACCCTGGCTGGATATTTGGGCAGCGCCTTTGCGGCAGAGAATTTTTCCGGCTATATCGTGAACTGGATCTATAATGGATTGGAGTTTCGTGCCTTCTCGGAGGCAACGCTCAATACCATTTCCATCATTATCATCACCATCATCCTGAGCTACTTTACCCTGGTGCTGGGCGAGCTTGTGCCCAAGCGTATCGCTATGCAAAAGCCTCTGGAGGTGGCCCGGGTGACTTCTTTGGTGGTGCATGGCATCGCTACCGTCATGCGGCCGGTGATCTGGCTGCTGAGCGTAAGCACCAATGGCATGCTGCGCCTGCTCCGGCTGAAAACCGAGGCGGAGGATGAGACGGTTTCCGAAGATGAGATCCGCATGATGGTGGACCTTGGAGAAGAAAAGGGCGCCATCGATACGGATGAAAAGGAATGGATTCAGAACGTATTTGATTTTAACGATGTATCCGTATGCGACGCCATGACCCGTACACCGGATGTGGAGGCGATTTCCCTGGAGGATAGCAAGGACGAGATCCTTGCCCTGATTCGGGAAACGGGCCTTTCCAGATATCCTGTATATGATGAGGATATCAACGACATAGTGGGCATTCTAAATGCCCGGGATTTTCTCCTAGCCCTGGGGGAAGGAAAGCCCTGCGATGTGGCCAGCCTGATGCGCAAGCCTTACTGCGTACCGGAAAGCATTCGCGCAGATCAGCTTTTCAAGGATATGCAGCACAATAAGGTGCATATCGCTGTGGTTATCGATGAATATGGCGAAATGGCTGGCGTGATCACCATCGAAGACCTGCTGGAGCAGATCGTGGGCAATATCTACGATGAATTTGATCCGGAGGAGCCGGAGGATATCATCAAGATCAACGATAACCTGTGGCGGGTCCATGGCAGCACCCGGGTGGAAGACCTGGCAGAGGCCCTGGATATGGAATTACCGGAAGATGAGGATTACGATACGGTGGGCGGCATGGTCTTCAGCTGCCTGCATACCATTCCTCAGGATGGCGATACGCTGGAAGTAGAAGTGAATGGCCTGCGCATTCATGTCAAACGCATTGAGGACCGGCGGGTGGAGGAGGCTCTGGTAGAGAAGCTGCCGCCTGCGGATGCGGATGCGGCGGAGAGTGAAGCCTCCTAAGCGCGCTCTTTTATCACAAAACGCTGAAACCGCATGAATAAACGGGAATTGCCCCGGCCGGATGGCTGGGGCTTTTTTCAACAACTTAATAACCTCATTTTCGCAAAAAGGACATAAAAAGATAAAAAAGAAATGAATGTATACCTTATCAACAATTTTAATGGAAAAACCTTTCCAATGCAAACGACAGAATTATAGCAGCTTCCGCCAATCATGACAGCATAAAAGTGGAGCAAAGTGTTGCGAAGTGGTGGAAGGGATGCTATAATAAATCCATATCAAGACTGCAAGTATATTCTCCTGAAAGGGAGAAGGGGCAGAGGTTTCCTGCCTGGAATTTCCACAGGGGCAGAAAGGCGGCGCGCGGGTGCTGATCAGCTCATTTGAACACAGCGTGGACGCCAAGGGCCGGGTCTTTATTCCCGCCAAATGGCGCGATGATTTGGGAGACACCATTGTCATTACCCGGGATATGCTGGGCGGTGGCGATACGCGGTGCCTTTTCGGCATGTCCATGCCTGTGTGGAATGAAATGCTGGAACGGTTTAAGCGGGTGGCCATTTCCGATGTACCTGCCCAGAACGCCCTGCGCATGATGTTTGCGGGCGCCTGCGACTGTGAGCTGGACAAGCAGGGAAGGGTGCTTCTAAGCGCCGGCCTGCGGAAATATGCCGGCATCGATAAGGAAGCCGTTCTCATCGGCATGGGAAACCGGATCGAGATCTGGAGCCGGGAACGGTGGGAGAGCCACTGCGCCGCCAATGAGGAGATCAGCGGTGAAACGCTGAAGTATTTAACGGAGCTGGGAATATGACGGCCTTTCATCACATTCCCATTATGGTAGAAGGGGTGCTGGAACTGCTGGCGCCGGAGCGCGGCGGCATATTCGTAGATGGCACCCTGGGAGGCGGCGGCCACAGCGAGGCGATTCTGCGCCGGCTGCCGGAAGGCTCCCGCCTCTACGGAATCGATCGGGATCCTGCCGCCATTTCGGCGGCATCGGAGCGGCTGGCTTCCTTCGGGGATAAATTCCTGGCCCTCCGGGGAAATTTCTTCCAAATGCCCAGCCTTCTGCAGGCCCAGGGCGTAACCGGGGTGGACGGCATTCTGCTGGACTTGGGCGTTTCTTCCCATCAGCTGGATACGCCGGAGCGGGGCTTTTCCTATCATGAAAGCGCACCCCTGGATATGCGCATGGACCCTACGGCGGGGTTTTCGGCCTATGATGTGGTCAATGGCTATGCTGCGGCAGCCTTGTGCCGGGTGATCCGGGATTATGGCGAGGAACGGTTTGCCGGCCGGATAGCCCGGGCTATTGTTCAAACTCGGGAAGCCCATGGGCCCATTACAAATACCCTGGAATTGGCGGAGATTATTAAGGCTGCCATCCCGGCCGCCAACCGGCGCGAGGGCCCTCATCCGGCCCGGCGAACCTTTCAGGCCCTGCGAATTGAAGTGAACGGGGAGCTGGAAGGCTTGGATCAGGCTCTGGAACAGGCCCATAACCTGCTGCGGCCCCAGGGGCGCATGGCAGTTATAACCTTTCATTCCCTAGAAGACCGAATCGTAAAGAACGCCTTCCGGCGTTTTGAAAATCCCTGCATATGCGATCCCCGGGCGCCGGTATGCACTTGCGGCAGGAAGCCCACAGCCCGGATTTTGACAAAAAAACCCCGTGTGGCCAGCCCTCAAGAGCTGGAAATGAATCCCCGAGCCCGCAGCGCAAAACTGCGGGGGATGGAAAAGTTATAAGCGGCGGAATTGGAGAATACAAATGGCAATAGCGGCAAGAAAAACCGATGATGCGCTGCGATACGCGCCGGCTACCCGGGTATATTCCCAGGCGGAGGCCAACCCTGCTGCGGAGCCGCCGGTGCGGAGGCCGCCGCAGCCGTCCCCTGTCCGGCCGAGCCGGAAGCCGGGCTCTCCTGCCACCCGGGTGGCCCGGCAAGCAAAACCAAGCGCCTTCGCGGGGCTTGGACGCCTGCTTCTAATCACTATGTCCGTACTGACGGGGGCGGCGCTGCTGATCATGCTGCTGGTGCGATATGCTATCATCAGCCAGGAATATGCCGTTGTAAACGAGTTGAAGGACGATATCGTCCAGTACCAGCAGGAAATTGAGATGCTGAATGTGCAACTTAACGGAGCTGTAACCCTGGAAGAGGCCCGGGAGGCGGCCCTGGCTGCCGGCATGGGCTATCCAACGGCGGAACAGATCGTCCGCATTGCAGGACAGGATCAAGCCCAGGCAGGAGGCCAAACGGCCCCCGAATAAAAAAGGGCTGTGGAGGTGATACGTATTGGGAAATACAGGGGTGTCTGGCAAGAAGCGGCTTGCCATTACCCTGGGCGGCATTGCGGTTATTTTCTTCCTGCTCATTGTGCGCCTGTTTTGGATTATGATTATACAGGGCCCGGAGCTGAGCCAACAGGCCGCCAACCAGCAAACGCAGGATACTTCCCTTACAGCTTCCCGCGGTTCCATCACAGATGCTTCCGGCGTGGTTCTTGCCCAGAGCGGCACCGCCTACCGGGTACTGCTCAATCCTGAACGATTGGCACAATCCGAGTATGCGGATGACCGGGAAAGAATTGCCCTGGAGTTATCCCAGATTTTAGAAATGGATTACGATTATGTCTTAGGCCAGGTGATGAAGCAGAACAGCTCTGGCCAATACTATAGAGAAGTTATTTTAAAGCGGCAGGTGGAGCGGGAAGTTATAGACGCCATTGAAGACCGGCAGCTGGGCTCCGGCGTTTATACCGCCATCGACTCCAAACGCTATTACCCAAACGGAAGCCTCTTTTCCCAGCTTTTGGGCTTTACCACCATCGATGGTGTGGGGCAGAGCGGGCTGGAACAAAGATATGATAAATACCTGGCCGGCGAGGATGGCCGCATGATCACGGAAACAGACCGGGCAGGCCAGGCCCTGGCCTATGGGGCGCAGGAGATCATAGAACCGGTCAATGGGTATGACCTGGTACTGACTACAGACAGCGCTATTCAGTCTTTCCTGGAAAAGGCCCTGAAGGAAGCTCTAGAGGTAAATCAGGCAAAGACCGCCCAGGGAATCATCATGAACTGTAAAACCGGGGAGATCGTCGCCCTTTCCACCCAGCCGGATTACGATCCTAACGATCCGCCCCGGGATGACCTGACCCTGCTGAACGACCTGAGCAGGAACCGGATTGTGGCGGATAGCTATGAGCCGGGTTCCACCTTTAAGATCATCACCCTGGCTTCTGCCCTGGATAGCGGCTCCGTTGATCAGAGCGCTACCTATTATTGCGACGGATACTATACCGTCCATGATGAGCGGATCAAGTGCTGGCGCAGCGGCGGCCATGGCAGTGAAACCCTGGTGGAAGCGGTACAGAATTCCTGCAACCCGGCCTTTATGCAGATGGCTCTGTCTATGGGCGTAGAAACCTTCTACGATTACATATACGCCTTTGGTTTTGGGTCTACGACGGGTAGCGGCATCACCGGCGAGAGCAGCGGCATCGTGACCCATCAGAAATATATAAACGACAATACTTTGGCACGGATTGGCTTCGGCCAGAGCATCGCCGTTACGCCTATCCAGCTTGTAGCTGCAGTAAGTGCCGCAGTGAATGGCGGTGAGCTGATGCAGCCCTATGTGGTGGACCGGATTGTCAGCGACAGTGGGGAAATCATTCTGCAGAATACGCCCATTACGGTACGGCGGGTTATTTCGGAGGAGACCAGCGCCCAGGTAAGGGAAATCCTGGAAAGCGTAGTTTCCGAAGGGAGCGGTAAAAACGCGGCGATTCCCGGCTACCGCGTAGGCGGTAAGACGGGCACTGCACAAAAATACGAAAATGGCGCCATTGCCGATGGAAAGCTGGTCGCTTCCTTTATCGGTTTTGCGCCGGCGGATGATCCGGAGTTCGTCTGCCTGATTCTGGTAGATGAACCCCAGGTGGGCACCATCTTCGGAAGCACCGTGGCTGCACCCTTTGTAAAACAGGTGATGGAAGAAACGCTGCGGCACTATGGCTACCTGCCCACGGAGAGCGCAGAAACGGTCAGCGTTCCGGATGTGGTGGGGAAAACCATTCAGGAAGCGGTAGACGCTCTGGAGGAAGTGGGCCTGGAAGCCGTATACCAGGATGCTGTGGAAGATGTGGTTACCGCCCAGGTATCTGCCGCCAACGAGATCGTGCAAACGGGCAGCGATGTGCTGCTGTATACGGCCAATACGGCCATTGAGCTCACAGAGGCGGAAGAAGAGCTAACCACAGTGCCTAATGTGCTGGGCAGGACCAGGCTGAGCGCCAAGGATGAGCTGGAAGCGGCCGGGCTGGAGCTGCTCATCGATCCGCCGGATCAGACGGGCGTGGCCTTCCGCCAGGTCCCGGAAGCAGGTACACAGGTAGAGAGAGGCACGGAGGTGCTGGTGGAATTTGAGAATTCCGCTACGGCCAGCGTCCCAGGCCTGGATTAAAAATATTGGAATCAGAGCCCGCAAAGGAGAAGAATCATGCGATTGTGCGAACTTGCAGCGCCTACGGAGCATAAGCTGTTGGGGCAGGATACGGAAGTAGGAGAATTGCAGTATAATTCCCGGAAAGTGAAGGAAGGGGATGTATTCTGCTGCATCGTAGGCACCTTTGCGGATGGCCACGACTACGCTGCCCAGGCGGTGGCCAATGGAGCGGCGGCCCTGGTAGTGGAGCGGGAGCTGCCTCTGGATGTGCCCCAGATTTTGGTTCCCAATACCCGCATCGCCATGGCGGAAATGGCGGCAGGCTATTATGGCTACCCGGCGGAAGATATGACGATTGTGGGCATTACGGGCACAAATGGGAAAACCAGCACCACCTACATGCTTAAGGCCATTGCAGAGCGCATGGGGAAGAAGGTGGGCTTGATCGGTACCATCCGGAATATGATCGGGGACTTCATTATCGATACGGAGCGCACTACGCCAGAAAGCGTAGACCTGCAGCGCATTCTGCGCCAGATGAAGGACGAGAATGTAGACGTAGTTATCATGGAAGTATCCAGCCATTCCCTAGATCAGAAGCGGGTGCACGGCATTACCTTTGACGTGGGCGAGTTTACCAATCTGACCCAGGATCATCTGGATTATCATAAAACCTTCGCCAATTATCTGGCGGCAAAAAAGCAGCTCTTCTATCAGAGCAAAAAGGCCGTTGTCAATATAGATGACGCCCATGCGCAGGAGCTGCTGGAGGGGCTGGATCTTCCCCTGATGACCTTTGGCATTCGGGAGCAGGCGGATATTACCGCCAGCGAGATCGATATCACTACCCGGGGTGTGCAGTTCGATATGCATTATAGGAACATCACTTCCCGGCTCAATATACCCATTCCCGGCCTGTTTTCCGTATTCAATGCCATGGGCGCGGCGGCTGTGGCCCTGAGCCTGGGCTGGACGCTGGATTCCATTAAGAGCGGCCTGGAAAACATGATGAGCGTCAGCGGCCGGCTGGAACCCCTGCCTACGGGGAAACATGAATTCACCGTGCTTCTCGACTATGCCCATACGCCGGATGCCCTGGAAAACGTTCTCAAAACCGTTCGGGGCTTTGCTATGGGGCGGGTGGTAACCCTCTTTGGCTGCGGCGGCGATCGGGATCATGCCAAACGCCCCCTCATGGGCGAGGTAGCGGGCCGGTATAGCGATTTTCTCATCGTTACCTCGGATAATCCCCGCAGCGAGGATCCCATGGCTATTATTTCGGCCATAGAGGAGGGCGTGAAAAAGAGCGGCTGTGAGCATGTGGTGATTGAAAACCGGCGGGAGGCCATCGAATATGCCCTCACCCATGCCCGCAAGAACGATATTATTATCCTGGCCGGCAAGGGCCATGAAAACTATCAGGAGATAAACGGCGGAAAGCACCACTTCGACGAAAAAGAGATCGTGGCGGAGATCCTGGGCACCAAATGATCCGCCTGCATCGGAGGAATCATGCGATATATGATCTATGCGTTGCTGTTGAGCGCAGCGGTGACGCTTTTACTGGGGCCAATTTTAATTCCTTTTCTCAAGCGGCTGAAGTTCGGCCAAACGGAGCGGGAACTGGGGCCCAAGAGCCACCTGAGCAAGCAGGGAACACCCACCATGGGGGGTCTGATGTTCATATTTGGCATCATGGCAGGCACCCTGGCCTTTTCCCTATCTTCTACGGAGCTGGTGCTTCCGGCGCTGCTTTGCACCCTGGGCTTTGCCCTGGTGGGCTTTTTGGATGATTTTCTCAAAGTGCGCTTTAAAAACACCGTAGGCCTGCGGGCATATCAAAAAATTATCGCCCAGTTTCTCATAGCGGGCATATTGGCGGCATATGCTTATAACAGCCCCTTTGTCGGCCCCAAGATCTACCTTCCCTTTGCAAATGCTGAGTGGGATATGGGCATTTTGTATATCCCCTTCATCATGTTCGTGGTAATCGCCACGGTGAACAGCGTAAACCTTACGGATGGGCTGGATGGCCTTTCCTCTGGCGTGACCCTGATCTACTCATTGACGATGAGTGTGATCTTCCTCTATATGTCCATATCCCTCAGACTGCCGGGCGATCTTGGACAAGCTCAACAGACCCAATATGCTGCGGAGCTTCAGTCCATGGCCATATTTGCAGCTGCGGTTGCAGGGGGCTGCCTGGGCTTTTTACAGTACAACAGCTATCCAGCCAGGGTGGTTATGGGGGATACAGGGTCGTTAGCCCTAGGGGGCGCAGTGGCTGTGATGGCCATCTTCTCCCGGGCGGTGCTGCTGCTGCCTATTATGGGCGCCTGCTTTGTAGCCAGCTCCGTTTCCGTTATTCTGCAGGTTGGCAGCTATAAGCTCCGCAAAAAGCGGGTGTTTAAAATGGCCCCCTTGCACCATCACTTTGAATTGTTAGGCTATAGCGAAACCCGCATTGTAACCGCGTATATGATTATTACCATGGTGCTCTGCCTGATTTCGCTTCTGGCCTTCCAATAAAATGCCTTGCCTCCCGGCTGGGGAGGACAAGCTTCCTGCGTTTGTTCGCCGCTTGGTGACAGGTACCGTATGGCCGTGGTTCGTTGGCGCTTGGCACGGCAGGCGGGATCAAGGCGTTTGAGAGAGGACGCGGCTCCTTGTCTCAAACTCCCTGATACTGTTACCAGCGGCTTTTTTGTAATTTCCGGGAATACCCTTGTTCGTTAAGGGTTAACCCTGCAGATAAATGCGCAAATCACGGATGGATTCAATAGGAGGTTTCAAATGACAAAACGGGCTTTAGTCTGCGGCATGGCGAAAAGCGGCATTGCCAGCGCCCGCTTGCTGGCGCACAATGGCTATCAGGTGACCATAAACGATATGAAAAAGGAAATCCCCGGTCTAAAGGAGGCCCTGGCGGGCATAGAGTATATCGATGCCCTAGGGAAGGATCCGATGGAGCTGGTGGAGAGCCAGGATCTGGTGGTTCTCAGCCCCGTAATCCCCATCTTTTCCCCTTTTGCCAAGAAGGCCAGCTCCCTGGGAGCAGAGGTGATCGGCGAAATCGAGCTGGGATACCGCTACTGCAACCGGGATACGAAGTTCGTTTGCATCAGCGGCACCAACGGGAAAACCACTACCACAGCGCTGACGGGGGCTCTTTTTCGGGCAGCCGGGAAGAAAACCTTTGTTTTAGGAAATATAGGCGTGCCTATTACCCAGGAAGCGGCCAATACCCGTCCCGGTGATTATGTGGTGGCGGAGGTTGCGGCGCTGCAGCTGGAGAGCATCCGGGACTTCCGGCCCAATGCCATGGGCATGCTGAATATCAGCGAAGATCATCTGAACCGCTTTGAAAACCGGATGGAGAATTATATCCGGGCGAAATGCCGCAGCTTTGAAAACCAGCGGCCGGAGGATTTTGCCGTTTTGAACTACGATGACCCCATCGTGCGGGATATGGCCCGGCTTACCAAGGCCCGGGTGATATACTTTTCCCAGGAGCAGACCCTGGGGGAAGGCATGTTCCTGCGGGATGGGTATATGACATTCCGGCTGGATGGGAAGGAGGCCCGGCTGATCCAGCCTGGAGAGCTCCAAATTCCCGGGGCCCATAATCTGCAAAACGCCATGTGCGCCGCTACCCTGGCCCTTTGCATGGGGCTGGAACCCCAGGCCGTCTGCAAAGGCCTGCGGGAATTCCCCGGGGTGGAGCACCGGATCGAATTTGTCCGGGAGGTAAATGGAGTCCGCTATATCAACGATTCCAAAGGAACCAATCCCGATTCCACCATTAAGGCCGTTCAGGCTATGGACCGGCCCACAGTCCTGATGCTGGGGGTTGGGAACTATGATAAGCACAGCGATTTTACCCCTCTGTTTCAGGCTTTCGATGGTAAAATTAAGGCGGTCATCGCTTCGGGCTGCAATATTCCCGCTATTGAAAAGGCAGCAAAAGCTACGGGGTTTACGGCCTTCCATACGTATGAAGGGGATTTCGAGGGCATGATCCGGGCGGCGGGCGCTCTGGCATCTCCCGGCGAAACGGTCCTCCTTTCTCCAGCAGCGGCAAGCTGGGGGCAATTCGATAATTACGAACAGCGCGGGGATATATTTAAACAGATCGTCCATGGTTTATAAGCTTGCCATAGGCAGGCGTAGCAAGCTTCACGGGAGCAGGCCAGAAACCGGGCCTGTGTGTTGCGGATAGAAAAGGGAGGAAAAAGATGGAAACTCGGAGACGCAGCCTGCAAACGGGCCAGATGGATTACTGGCTTTATTCTATTGTGCTGGTCATATGCGCCTTCGGCCTGGTCATGATGTTTTCCGCCAGCTATTATGCAGCGCAGAATAATGCAAATCTGAATAACGACGGCTTCTATTATTTGAAAAACCAGGTCCGGTATTTGCTGATAGGGATCATAGCCATGTATGGCGTATCCCGCTTTAATTATCATAAATTGGAAAAGCTGCGGGTGATCGGCTTAATCGTTACCATGGCCCTAATGCTGGCGGTGGTGTTCTGGGGACAGGAACTCAATGGCGCCAAACGCTGGCTGAAGATCGGCCCCTTGCCTTCCTTTCAGCCCTCGGAGCTAGCGAAGTTCGTCCTCATCCTGTATATGGCATCCTTTATGGCGGCCCGGCCTTACATAATGAAAGATTTTGTGCGGGGCGTTGTGCCTATGCTGCTGGTAATGGGAGCCCTGGCGGCCATGCTGCTTCTGCAAAGGAACATGTCCATGGCCATGATCGTGCTTCTCATAGGGGCAGTAATGCTGTTTTTGGGAGGCGCGGACTTCAAGCATCTATTTGGCCTGGGCTTGCTCATGGTTCCCTTGTTTTTCCTCCTGGCCTATGCAGCCCCTTACCGATGGCAGCGGCTGACGATTTTTACCGACCCCTGGAAAGACCCGCTGGATGCGGGTTACCAGCTGATCCAGTCCCTGTATGCCCTGGGCAGCGGAGGACTATTTGGGAAAGGGCTGAATTTTTCCACCCAGAAGCTCCGCTTCCTTACCTATGGCGAGAGCGATTTTATATTCTCCATCATCGGAGAAGAGCTGGGGTTTATTGGCTGCGTAGTGCTTATGGGCCTGTATTTCATAGTGATCTGGCGGGGAATCCGCATCGCCGCCCATTGCAAAGACCGCTTTGGAAGCCTGCTGGGGGGCGGTATTACCTGCGTTCTTGCCCTGCAGGTGGCAGTTAATATCGGCGTGGCGACCAGTTCCGTGCCCCCTACGGGCCAGACACTGCCCTTTGTGAGCGCTGGCGGCACATCCCTGGTGATCTTTATGGCGGCAGTAGGGGTGCTTTTGAATATTTCAAGGGATAGCCAGCTGGAATAGCAAAAAACGGGATCAATTTGCGGCAGGGCTGCACAAACTCCATTCTTTCGCATAAGATGAAATGTGCCGCATTTTGTGGGCATGAAGCAGCGGGAGAGGAGCGTTTCATGGCAGCATTTATGGTGGAAGGAGGATATCCGCTCCAAGGCGAGGCGCGGGTATCCGGCGCAAAAAACGCGGCGCTGCCGGTTTTGGCAGCCTGTCTGATCTGTCCAGGGGAGATATGCCTGTGGGATTGCCCCCATCTTCGGGATGTGGACAATATGCTGGCCATCTTAGAGGAACTGGGGGCGGAATACAGCTGGGGTGTAGACGGAGCGCTTCGCCTGCATATGGCAGGGGCGGAAGGCTATACCCTGCCCCAGCGGATATCGAAAGAGATCCGTTCCTCCATATTCATGCTGGGGCCCTTGCTGGCCAGGTTTGGGCGGGCGATCTGCACCTATCCCGGCGGCTGTGAAATCGGCAACCGGCCTATCGATCTGCATCTGAGCGGCCTTAGTGCCCTGGGGGTGCGCATCCGGGAGCAGGGCGGGCTGATCATCTGCGATGGCGCCCATATGCGGGGCGCTGAGATCCATTTGGACTATCCCAGCGTGGGCGCAACGGAAAATATTATGATGGCCGCTGTAGCTGCCCAGGGAGATACCTTTATTCACAATGCGGCCCGGGAGCCGGAAACGGAGGATCTACAGACATTTCTGAATGCTCTGGGCTGCCACGTGCGGGGAGCCGGTACTTCCAATATCCATATCCGCGGCGGGGTAGAGCCCATACAAAGGGCGGAGCACAGGATTATGCCCGACCGTATCGTAGCAGGAACGCTGCTGTGCGGGGCTGCCATAACCGGCGGATGCATAACCCTTTCAAACGCCATACCGCAGCACATGGGCAGTATGCTCAGCAAGCTGCGGGAAGCGGGCTGTAAAATCAGTTGCATGGAAGATCGGGTTTCCCTGGAGGCGCCGGCGCGGCTTCAGGAGATTAAACTCATTGAGACCCTGCCCTATCCGGGATTTCCCACGGATATGCAAGCCCAGTTTTTCGCTCTGGCTACCGTAGCGGATGGCGCCTGCATGATTGTGGAAAACGTGTTTGAGAACCGGTTTAAGCATGGCCCGGAGCTGATGCGCATGGGGGCGGTCTATACCCAGAAGGACCGCACTGCGGTCATACGGGGGGTAGAGGAACTGACGGGCGCCCAGGTGACGGCCCGGGACCTGCGGGGCGGGGCAGCATTGGTTCTTGCGGGCCTAAGGGCAAGAGGGATTACCACCGTATATGGCGCGGAGCTGATCGACCGGGGCTACGATGCCTTGGATAGGCAGCTGCGGGCTCTGGGGGCCCGAATCACAAGAGAGGAAACGATATAAACCATGTTGAGAAGAACGGGAAGGAAAAAAGCTAGGGGCGAAGCGAAAAACGCTTCGCAGGAGCCTTTGCGCCCCGCCCTGGATCTTTCCCGGATCAAGGAGCGATATAGTGCGCCCCAGACGGGCGATGCTGCCGGGGGCCAGGGGGCGGCAGAGATATCCTTTATCAATGCTGAGGATCTTCCCCCGGAAGAAAAAACGGCAGAAGACTTCCCGGGAGATCCAGCTGCGGAACAAATTCCACATAGGGATGGCTCCCCGGATTCCGAAGAGGGCAAAAATCTTTTTGAAGCGCCGGGAATGGAAGCAGCCGGGGGCGAGGGCGTGATTTCCCTCTTTGATGCGGAAGATGGGGGGGAGGAAGCCCCTGCTGGCCCAAAGGACAGGCCCGCCGCAAAAGGGAAGAAACGCAAGAAGAAAAAGTATAAACGCAAAAGCAAAAAACAAGAAGACCGGCAGCAGGAAGGCCCTGCGCTGATGGATTTTTCCAAGCCCAGGCAGGAACCGCGGAGAAAGATCCGCGTTTCAAAAGACGTTTTTGAAAAGGTGGTGCTCCTTTGCGGCTTCCTGCTTATGGCCAGCATATTGGCGGGGCTATATTACTGGATGCAGATAGACCGGATCGAAGTGGAAGGGAATACCACGCTGGCCCGGGCGGATGTGCTGACCCAGTCGGGCATCAACGTAGGGGAACATATCCTTTTCGTCAATACCCGGGCAGCGGAAGAGCGGTTGGAGGAGAACCCTATCATCCGCACCGCCAATATCCGGCGGATGTATCCCAATCGCCTGGTTATCCAAATCGAGGAACGGGAGCCCCTGGCTGCCATATCCGGTGGCGGCAGCTATGCGATCATCGACAGGGAGGGCTACGTTATCGCCATACAGGATACGGCAGAGGATCTGCTGCAGATCTATGGAATGGGTGCCACCGGCTTTCAGCTTAACCAGCGGATTGGTGAAGAGGATGATTTTTACAGCCGAACGATGCTGGCCGTGATGGAGGCGCTGGAGAATTCCGGCCTAATCGATGATATGTCTAGCTTGGATATCACCCAGCCCTTGAGCATCGACCTCCTTTCCAAGGAGGGCTATACGATCCACCTGGGCCAGGTGGATAATTTGGAAAGCAAGCTGGCAAGCCTGCCCGCCGTGCTGGATGCCCTGGAATCCATGGGATATTCCGGGGGCACCATCGACCTGGCGGTGCAGGGCGACCCGGTTTACAGCCCTCCCCAATCCCTCACCCAGAGCCCGGAAGAAGGGGCGGAAGATACGGAACAAACGGAGGGCGCCCCGGAAGACACGGAAGCAGCAGACGCGGAAGCAGGGGATGCTTCGCAGCCTGCAGCCAGCCCCTCGCCTACGCCGGCTAGCCGTCCGGAGCAGCCTCCTGCTACCAGTACTGGTGAAGATAACTTTGATGGATAAACCATCCAAAAAATCGAAAACTGACAGATTTTAGCAAAATGGAAGCAACCTGTATTGCACAAAATATAGGGGTATGGGCTGCTAAAATTACATATGGATGTGTTATATGCCCAGGGACGAAGGATGAACCTGAGCTGGCTGGAGGGTGCATGAGTCAAAATACCGCCGTTTTGGATATTGGAAGCTCCAAAATCGTCTGCCTGATTTGCTGCGCGGATGGGAAGGGCGGCTTTCTCGTTCGCGGGGCGGGCATTCAGGAATATGATGGCTATAAAGATGGGCGGTTTCTAGATACCCAGCAATACGCATCTGCAGTGATAGGCGCCTTGAATATGGCGGAAGATGAGGCAAAGGTGCATATCCGGAGCCTGCATGTGGGCGTACCTGCCCCCTTCCTAAAGCTCATCCTTCGGGATGGGAGGGTGGAGGTAGCCAGCCGGAGCCGCCGGGTTACTCCGGATACCATTGAAGCGCTGCTGGATGCCTCTCTGGATTTCCCGCAGCCGGAAGGCTATTCCCTCATGCATTCCACGCCGGTAGAATTTCAGTCTGGCGAGGGCGTTCGGGTGGATGCGCCCATCGGCCAATCCATGGATGTTCTGGTAGCGCCGGTGAGCCATGTTTATGTACAGAACGATTTCAAGGCTTTGACCTCCGCCGCCCTGGACAAGCTTGGGCTGGATGCGGATATGTATATCGGCGTGCCGCTCTCCTGCGGCCTGTTCATCATCCCGCCGGAGGAGCGGGCGGAGTGCGCTGTATTGGTAGATGTAGGGGCCCGGCATACGGATGTGAGCCTGCTCCGGGGAAATGCCCTGATCGCCTGCGAGACCATTCCTGTGGGCGGCGGGCATTTCAGCAGCGACCTGTCCTATGCGCTGGGGGTAGCCCGCCCAGTGGCGGAGGGAATTAAGCGGCGGTATGTCTATTCTCTGGATTATCAGGATAGCATCGATACCGTTCGCATCCCTTCCGGCGGTATACTGCGGGTAGAGCATGGGGCCATCCAGATTATCATCGAAGCCCGCACCAAAGAGCTGGCGGAGCTGATCCGCAATACCATGCAAGAGATGGGCGTGGCCATTACCCCGCAGCTTCCCCTGTATATAACAGGGGGCGGGGTGGCGTTGATGCGGGGCGGCTGTGAATTCATGGAAAAGGAGATCGGTGTTCCCATCAAGGTTCATATGCCTTGGATGCCCCGCCTGAGCTCCTCGAACTATGCCAGCGCCTTCTCCGTGATGGATTTTGTTCTCCATGCGGAGGGGGAGGATGCCTCCGGAAGGTTAGAAGGCATGGGGCACGGGAGTATTTTTAAAAAATTAAGAGGATTTTTTACGAATAGATGATATAATAAGGTGAGGACGGTTTTTTCGTTGCACCACACAATGTTTAGGAGGACGATATATGCCCATCGGTTTGGAACTGGATTTTGAAAGCGGCCAGCTTGCCCAGCTAAAGGTGGTAGGCGTAGGGGGCGCGGGCAATAATGCCGTAAATCGTATGATCCAATACGGCATTCGCGGCGTGGAGTTTATCTCTGTCAATACGGATAAACAGGCCTTATATCTTTCCCGTGCCAACCAGAAGATCCAAATCGGCGAAAAACTCACCAAGGGGTTGGGCGCTGGTGCAGATCCGGAAATTGGCCGGAAAGCGGCGGAGGAAAGCCGGGATGCTATCACTGAGGCCCTTCGGGGCGCAGACCTGGTGTTTATCACCGCTGGCATGGGGGGCGGCACGGGTACCGGCGCGGCGCCTGTGGTTGCGGAGTGCGCAAAAGAGCTTGGAATCCTGACCATTGGCGTAGTGACCAAGCCCTTCTCCTTTGAGGGCAGAGTTCGTATGAATAACGCAGTCAATGGCATACTGAACCTAAAGACCAACGTAGATACCCTCATTACCATCCCCAATGACCGGCTACTGGATACTGTAGGCAATGTGAGCTTATCAGAGGCATTTCGAATTGCTGACGATGTGCTCCGCCAGGGCATCCAGGGCATTAGCGACCTGATCGCCGTACCCGCCATGATCAACCTGGACTTTGCCGATGTGCGGACGATTATGCGGGAGCGAGGCATGGCCCACATGGGAATCGGCACGGCGACGGGGGAAAAGCGGGCGGCAGAGGCTGCGCGGCAGGCCGTGATCAGCCCTCTGTTAGAAACTACCATCAATGGCGCCAAGGGCGTGCTGCTCAATATTACAGGCGGCAGCGATCTGGGCATTCACGAGGTTTCCGAGGCTGCTTCCATTATTCAGGAATATGCCGATCCTGAGGCCAATATCATCTGGGGTGCGGGCATCGATGAAGAAATGGGCGAAGGCGTGCGCATCACCGTCATCGCCACCGGATTTGAGGGCGAACTGCAGGAGACGCCCCAGCAGCCTGCGGGCGGGGATTCCGGCCGCAAGCAGAACCAGGTCCAGCGGGGCAACAGGGGCAGCGGGAGCGATAATAAGGTCAAAAACCAAGAGGACGAGCTTCAGCCCATGTCCTGGATAAACCGGCCCAGGACCCGTAAACCGGATTACGCCCCTTTGACCAGCGAAACGGAGGAGCCCACCCCCCATTACACCAAAAAGGACCTTCCCAAGACCGATTATAACCCCAAGGAAAAGAATAATCTGGATCTGCCCAGCTTCCTACGTAGAAGCGATAATTAAGAGGTGGCAAGTTTGCAAGGGCGGATATGCAACGCCGGAAGGCTCCGGCGTTTCAAAAGCTGCCGCGCAGAGGAGGGCGAATATTCTTTCTGCGCGGCAGTAATTTTTGTTGCCAGGGAGCCGACGAAGACCGCCTCCCTTTTTTATTTTAGCCGGGAGGCGCAGGTAGGTATAAGTTCGTAGATGCCCTGCCGAATGCGGAGAACACTCCTCCCTGGGGGCCCAAGAGCATTCCGCTGGCGCTTTGCGAAAATTCAAAAAATGACATCATAGATATTGACAGGGCAAGCGGTTATGCTTTATCATAACAAAATATTAATTCCTGTTGCAGAATAACAGATTAAAATGGATAGGGCTGAAATGCTCCCTTTTAAGCGCAATCTTTCATAGGCGGAGCGGATGATAAAAACCTTTGCCATGCTGGGATGGAAGGAGCTTTCGAGGCAGCCAGGATACAATCAAAAATATTCCGCTAAGCGTTTGGGGGTCAGGCAGGCTCCCGTTTCCCTTTACAAAGGGATTTTTGCCTTTAGACAGTAAAGGAAAGCAAAAGCTGTCCTTTCAAACAATTCTATTCTTAAGGAGGATCGTCTTATGTCCAGAACCTTCATTCCCGCAGGTTACCGCCCAACCATGACGCTGTATGAAACCCAGGACGCTATTGCCCTGATCAAGCGCAGTTTCCAGGATGGTTTGGCCCGCGCCCTTCGGCTTAAACGGGTAACGGCGCCCCTTTTCGTGCTGCCTGAAAGCGGCCTGAATGATAACCTCAACGGCGTGGAGCGGCCTGTGCGCTTTGATATTCCTGCTGTAGGCTGTGATGCAGAGGTTGTGCAGTCCCTGGCGAAATGGAAGCGTATGGCTCTGTACCGCTATGATTTCCACCCTGGAAAAGGCTTATATACGGATATGAATGCAATTCGTCGGGATGAGGAGTTGGATAACCTGCATTCCGTCTATGTGGATCAATGGGACTGGGAAAAGGTGATTACCCGCGAGACCCGGAACCAGGAGACCCTGCATAGCACGGTAAGGGCTATTGTAGGCGCCGTATGCGATACCCTGGATGCGGTTCGGGCCAGATACCCCCATTTGCAGACGGAGCTGAGCAGGGAGGTAACCTTCATTACCGCCCAGGAGCTGGAAGATAAATATCCGGAGCTCTCTCCCAAAGAGCGGGAAAACGCCTTCGTGCGGGAGCATGGCACTGTGTTTATCCAGGGCATCGGCGATAAGCTCAAGAGCGGCCAACCCCATGATGGCCGGGCTCCTGACTATGATGACTGGGCGCTCAATGGAGATATCATCTTCTACAATGCTGTTTTGGATTGCGCTTTTGAGGTTTCTTCCATGGGTATTCGCGTAGATGCCCAGTCTCTGGATAGCCAGCTGACCAAGGCCGGCTGTGATGACCGGCGAGGCCTGCCTTTCCACGATATGCTTCTCAAGGATATTCTGCCCCTCACCATCGGCGGTGGCATCGGCCAGAGCCGCCTGTGCATGCTCATGCTGGGCAAGGCGCATATCGGCGAAGTGCAAAGCTCTGTTTGGGATAAGGATACGATTGCTGCCTGCGAAGCTGCAGGAATTACCCTGCTGTAAAAATCCGGAGGATGCAGCTAAGTATGTCAGCCCCGGGCCTGTTTGAAGGTCCGGGGCTTTTTTCTTGTCCGGGAATGCAGACCAAATGAGATTACCCTTAACCGACAAGGGCTACACGCCTGCGCAGGTGGTCGAGTTTTGGCGGCCTGGGCCACCAGATAGCTTCGTTGTGGCCCCTTGCAATAGGGAGACCATTATGTCTGCGGGGCTACGCCTTGCTCTCCGGCGGCCCAGGCCGCCAAAACCGTCGTGTATCCCCTTGGACCTTAAGGTAGGCTCGCAGCATTTCCATGGAAAGAGAATGCGCCCTCCCTATTTTTCCCATATATACGCTTCCCCAGTTCTACAATCTTCCCGGCGGCCGTATGCTAATATTAGGCCCTGGGAGGTGGCTGGATGTATATAGAGGTATTCCTGCTGGATAATATGCTGATGGATTGGCTGATCTTACGCCTGGCAGCCGCTCTAGGAGGATACCCTTTAGCACCCGCTAGAACCATTGCCGGCAGCCTGGGAGGGGCGCTGTATGCCTTGGGCGCGGTATTCTGGCCGCCTGCTGGCGGGTTGGTTGGCAAGGTGGCAGCCGGCTGCCTGCTGGCGCTTGCCCTATCCCCCAGAAGCTGGCGGGATTATGGTATGTGCCTGCTATGCCTTTTCGCAGCCGCTTTTGTGGCCGGTGGCTTTGCCCTTGCCCTGGCCCTCAGCACCGGCGGAACGGTGCGCCAGGGGGCGGTATGGGGCGGGCTGCCCCTGCGAACCGGCATATGCGTGGCCCTGGGCGTCTCCTTTTTGCCGGGCGCGGCCCGGCGGATCCTGTACCGCCGGAGGTCCGGCAGGCTCCGCCTTGCCCTGGAATATGGCGGCCAGCGCTATGAACTGGAAGCTATTATAGACAGCGGCAGCAGCCTGTATGACCCCCTGACCAGCCTTCCCGTCATCGTAGCCCATATACCCGCCCTGGCCCCGGATGCCCATATCCCTGTTCCTATAAAAACGGTACAGGGGAACGGAATTTTATTTGCTTTTAAACCGCAATCCATTACCTTAAATGGCAGGCCTGTCAAGTGCTTGGTGGGCTTGAGTCCCAGTCCCTTACAGGGAACGGAAGCCCTGGTGCCTCCCGGTGCCCTGCCTGCAGCGATAGGAGAATAAACGCTATGGAACATACCTTTTTGTGCAAGTTTTTGTTGCAGCTTTATGCCAGGGTTTTCGACCCGGGGGTTTTGTATTATATCAACAGCGGGGAAGCCCTGCCTCCCCCCCTTTCCAAAGAGGAGGAGGCAGCCCTTATGGATGCTTTGCTGGAAGGGCGCCAGGACGTAAAGACCACCCTCATCGAACGGAACCTGCGCCTGGTGGTTTATATCGCCCGGAAATTCGAAAACACGGGGGTCTCCGTGGAGGACTTGATTTCCATTGGCGCTATCGGCCTGATCAAAGCCGTAAATACCTTCGACGCGCATAAAAAGATCAAGCTGGCCACCTATGCTTCGCGCTGCATCGAGAACGAGATCCTTATGCATCTGCGCCGAAGCTGCAAGCTGAAACTGGAGGTATCCCTGGATGAGCCGCTGAACGTGGATTGGGATGGGAATGAGCTTTTGCTTTCGGATATTCTGGGTACGGAAGCAGATGTGGTCTGCCGCAATATAGAGGATGAGGTGGATAGGGAGCTGCTGGGCCTGGCCATGGAAAAGCTGACGCCCCGGGAAAAGCAGATCATGGAGCTGCGATTTGGCCTGGATGGCGGGCAGGAATATACGCAAAAGCAGGTAGCAGATATGCTAGGCATTTCCCAAAGCTATATCTCCCGGCTGGAAAAGCATATCATCAAAATCTTGCGAACGGAAATGGCACAGATGATGTAAAACATAGATAAAAAAACCGCCCCGGCCGGAGAAAGAGAGCTCCGGCGCATGTGGCGGGATTATGCAACAGGGGAAAAAAGAATTTACGCCTGGCAGTGGGGGCAGCGCCCATGGAAAACCAGGGAATAATTTTCTACCTTGCAGCCTGTGGCTGCCTGCACGGGGGCGGAAAAATCCGGCAAGGCCTCTCGAGGTATATCAACAATTTCGCCGCACTGGGTGCAGAGCAGATGAAAGTGGCCGTCCGTAACCGGATCAAAGCGATCCGCAGAACCAGGCAAGGATACCCGGGCAATCTGCTTAGCATCCACCAGCTGGTTTAAATTCCGATAGACTGTGGCAAGGCTGACATTGGGGCTTTGCTCCCGAATATAGGTATAAAGCGCATCAGCGGTAGGATGCTGGCCCTGGGTAGCCTGAACAGCCTGCAATACCAATTCCCGCTGCTTGGAATAAATCATAGGCATTTCCTCTCAAAATAATAACTATTATTAATCTTATTTTATGCACAAAGCTGGGCCCTGTCAAGAGAGATATAAAAACATTTTTGGAGAAATTTAAGAAAAAGCTCGAAAAATGAAAAAAGCCCCCATCGGGGGCTTATTATAAAATTAAAAAGCGGAAAAAATTAGTTAAGGGCCTCTTTGAAAGCCTTACCAGCCTTAAAGGCAGGCGCCTTGCTGGCAGCGATCTGGATTTCCTCGCCGGTCATGGGGTTATGGCCCTTATGGGCGGGGCGTTCCCGCACTTCGAACATGCCAAAGCCAACCAGCTGCACCTTTTCTCCGGCCTTAAGGGTCTCGGTAATAGTAGAAAGAACAGCGGCGACGGCCTTTTCAGCGTCCTTCTTGGAAAGCGCACTTTTCTCGGCCACTGCCGCGATAAGTTCGGTCTTGTTCATATGATATACCTCCTAGTAAAATCAGTGTAAAGCGGTTTAAAATCCTCGTCTATTGTATCAAGGTTTCCCTGGTAGGGCAAGCCTTTTTTTAAGAAAAACGCCTAAATACCTATTTTTTTTCAGCTTCCTTTTTTTGCCAGGTCCCAATATGCATCCATTTCCGCCAGGGTCATATTTTCCATTTTTTTATCCTGCGACAGGATAATGGCCTCCATGGTGGAAAAGCGGCGCATAAACTTATCCGTTGCCTTATGTAGGAGAAGCTCCGGGTCTCTCTTCAGCAAACGAATCACATTTACCGCAGCAAACAGCAGGTCGCCTGCCTCTTCATCCATATGGGCAGGGTCTGTCTCATCCATGGCCTGCAGAAGCTCCCGGGACTCCTCGGAAACCTTTTTCAGGGCATCTCTGGGGTCATCCCAGTCAAAACCCACATGGGCCGCCTTATTCTGCACTTTTGCGCTGCGCATAAGGGCGGGGAAGGATTTGGGTACGGCCTCCATAGCCTCTGCAACGGTGGCCTGGTGTTTTTCCTGGCGCTTGCGCTCCTCCCAAG
>CALVLF010000030.1 GCA_944336625.1 uncultured Clostridia bacterium | reverse complement strand
CGGACAAGGGCATACACGGTTTTAGCGGTCTGGGCCACCAGATAGCTTCGTTGTGGCCCCTTGCAATAGGGTCCACTATGGCTGCGGGGCCACGCCTTGCTCTCCGGCGGCCCAGACTGCCAAAACTCTTTGACCTGAGCAGGTCTGCTTTGCGCCCAGTTCACGGCGCAGGAGCGATGGACTAGCAGCGCTAATTCGAGCGACTGCAACAAAGAAATGGGCCAAAGCAGGCCTGCTTAGGCGTGTATGCCCTTGTTCGTTAAGGGTAAAGTCTATCAAAAGGCCTGATTCGGTTAATTAACCGAATAATTGTAATTGCAGATTTTGTTTGAGGAAATTCTTTATTCCCAGTTTGACAGTAAATTCCGCATCCATCCCCGCACATCCATTTCATAGGCTCGTTCCAAATGCTCTGGCAAAAAAGCTTTCTCTTTATCTCCGTAAGAGATGCACTCCCCTGCTTTTAGCAAAAGCCCATGGCTTCCGAAAGCGCGGGCCAGGCTAAGATCATGTACCACGCTGATGATCCCCCGCCCTGGTTGCCGGATCCACGCCGCCAGCATAGCAAAAAGCTGACGCTGATAAGGAACATCCAGATGGTTCGCCGGCTCGTCCAACAGAAGCAGCTTTGGATCCTGGGCAAACACCTGGGCCAAGAATACCCGCTGCAGTTCCCCGCCGGAAAGGGAAGAAATAGGGCGCTGGGCAAAGGATAAAATTCCGGTTTGAACCATGCTTATTTCGATCATCCGTTTATCTGCTGGGCTCAGATCAGCCAGCATCCCCCGGCTATAGGCATATCTTCCCATGGCTACCACTTCTTCTACGGTATAGGAATAGACCGCCTGATGGCGCTGCGTTAGCAGGGCTACTTGCTGGGCGCGCAGGCGGGGCTTTATCTTTTGCGGAGCCTGTCCGGCGAGCCGAATCCGGCCCGAATAAGCCAATCCGCCGGAAACAGCCTTAAGGAGGGTAGATTTTCCAGCCCCATTCGGACCCGTCACCATAAGCCACTGCCCCTCCTCCAGCGTAAAGCATAGATTTTTGAGCACGGCAGTAGTCCCGTAAGATACAGAGAGGGCGTCAACTTCCAACAGCTTCATTGGCCTGCCTTCTTTCTGGTGGAATAGAAAATACAGAGGAAAACTGCCGTTCCAATCAGGGAGGTAATCACTCCCACGGGCAGCTCCTCCGGCCGTAGAATGGTCCGGGATACGAGATCTGCCAGCAGGAGGAATACCCCGCCAAAGAAAGCGCACAGAGGCAGAAGCTGCCTATGATTCGGCCCAAAACGCATCCGGATCATATGGGGGACGATCAGCCCTACGAAGCCGATGCTCCCTCCCACGGAAACACAGATGCCCGTCAGGGCGGAAACGCATATAAGGGTTCTCAGTTTAAAGCCTGACACATGCACGCCGATGTTGCGGGCATTTTCTTCTCCCAGAGCAAAGGCGTTGAGCTCCCGCCAGCCCAGGCAGAGGGCACCGCCGAAAAGCAGGAAAAACAGAAGCAATACAAGCGCATTGGCATAGGTGCTTCCAGATAAGCTCCCCATGGTCCAAAAGGTAATCGTACGGGTCTTTTCCGGGAAAAAGGAAATAAGCAGGCTCGTGGCGCTGGTAGCGAACATAGAGTAGACTACGCCCAGGAGAATAATGGTCTGGGAGGAGAAGGTACGGTCCAGCCAGGCAGATAAGCTCAGTACCAGCACCATGGAAAGAAAGGCGAAGCATACGGCACAAAGCACAGTCCCCGCAAAGGGAAGCTGGCCAACCGGAGAAAAATTCAGGGCGATGGCTAAAGCCGCCCCTAGCGCGGCGCCGGAAGAGACCCCAAGAGTGGCCCCATCCGCCAAGGGATTCTGTAAAAGGCTTTGCATGGCGCTGCCGCACAGAGAAAGGCAAGCCCCTACCAGGGCGACGCACAGGATGCGCGGAATCCGCACCTGCAGCAGGACGGCAGCGGGAACTCCCTCCGGCGCTGGCTGCCCCGTAATAGCGCAAAGGAGAATGCTTGCCGTATCGCCCAAGGATATCTGCACGCTCCCCAGGCAGGTGCAAGCGGCTAAAGTTACGGCCAATATTCCCGCCAACCCAAGAAAGCGCCTCCATTTCCGCCCTTTGTTCTTCATTCTGAGGCTCCATATACCAGCGCAAATAGGCTCCGGGCCCCTTGCACCAAGCGAGGCCCGGGCCTGGTCAGCATATCTGAATCCATGCAAAACACCTGCTGGCTTTTTATGGCTTCTACATCTGCCCAAGCCTCTCTATGCAGAATTTCCGATATGCTGCCTGGGCCATCCGGCTCCATGCCTCCAATAGAGACGATATAGGCGGGATCCCGGGCAAGGACCTGTTCTTCGGAGATTGTTGCCCACCCCTCTACGTCTTTAAACAAGTTGGTAAGCCCCAACATGGTGCTGATCTCATCCAAAAAGGTGCCTGTACCCGCTGTCCAAAGGCCCCACTCCAAAGGAGAGGTTTCAAAATAGACCGTTTTTTCACCGTTCCCGGCTTCTGCGCGGGCTTTAGCCTCTACTGAAAGGGAAGCAAAACCGGTTTCCATTTCCGAAATGAGGGCATCCGCCCCTTCCTGGCAGCCTACCGTCTGTCCAATGATGGAAATCGCTTCATAGACCCCCTGTATATCCTGGGCATTCAGGGTGATCACCCGTATGCCGGCCCGTTCCAGGGCTTCCACCTGCTCTTGTGTCTGGGCCATGATCGTCATGAATACTACCTGAGGTTCCAGGGCAATGATCTCTTCCAGATTCATATCATACCCGGACTGGACCTGCGGGATATCCTCCACTTGCGCCGGATAATCGCAGTAGGCGCCCCGGCCTACCAGCGTATCCTCCCCGCCAATGGCATATAGGATCTCACAATCCGACGGAGAAAGCGCTACCACCCGTGTCGCCGGCTCGGATAAAACCACCTCCCGGCCCATCATATCCCTTATGCGCAGCGCACCCTCCTGCCCCGCCGTATCCTTTCCTTCCTGACAGCCCACAAATAGCAGGACTGCTACCAGAAAGCAGAGAAAAGCGCCTCGTTTTATAAACATGCTCATCTCCCCCTTCGTTTGAAATTTTTTGTCCCGATTGAAAAACCTTAAAATAAAAAGGTTGCATCTTTGGAAATGCAACACAAAAAAGCATAGACGGCCGGCCTATGTTTTCGCGGCATTTCCCATCCCCAGGGGCGCCTATGGCAGTATGCAGGCAGGTCTCCCGGCTTTGCTTCATCCTACTGGAGAGCCTTCCCATTCCCCATGGGAACAGTGGCACGTTTCTCCTTCGTCAGCTTCACGGTTACTGGGATAGCTGGGAAATTACATCCCGATTCCCTCGGCATAGACGGCCCAATAAGCATGAGCAACCTGCATATGGTTTTCAATTATCCCATCTGTAAAAGCGGGCAGTATTTACTATACAATACGGCCCCGCTCTCGTCAATGCCTGGCCCCAGGCGGAAATTTACTGCTCTTCTATCCGTCCCCTGTTTATGTTACAATGGTTTCGGAACGTTAAAAGCGATGGAGTATGGTAGATGAAACGCCTGGTCGTTGGGATGCTGGCCCATGTGGATGCCGGAAAAACTACACTGTCAGAGGGATTGCTGTATACGGCGGGCATGATCCGCAAGCTGGGCCGCGTGGATCATCAGGATGCCTTTTTGGATACCCATGGCCTGGAGCGGGAGCGCGGCATTACAATTTTTTCCAAGCAGGCGCTTCTGCAATGGGGGGAGGCTTATGCCACCCTTCTGGATACCCCCGGCCATGTGGACTTTTCTTCGGAAATGGAGAGGACGCTTCAGGTTCTGGATTATGCCATTCTGGTTATCAGCGGAACGGATGGCGTGCAGGCCCATACGGAAACCCTCTGGCGCCTCTTAGAGCGGTACAGGATCCCTACTTTCATTTTTATAAACAAAATGGATCTGGAGAACCCGGGTAAAGAAGCCATTCTTAAGGAGCTACGCGCCCGGCTTTCCCCGAGCTGCCTGGACTTTGGACAGGCGCAGCCCGCCCTGGATGAGGAAGCGGCCCTTTGTACGGAAGGATTGATGGACATCTATTTAGAAGAAGGCCATATTCCTTCCGAGGCTCTAGCCCTGGTTCTGCAGGCCCGGAAGTTATTTCCGGTATTTTTCGGCTCTGCCTTAAAGCTGGAAGGGCTCCAAGCTCTGCTAAACGGGCTGTCCCTTTATTGCCGCCCGTCCGCATATACCAGGTCTTTTGGGGCCCGTGTGTTCAAAATCACCCATACAGATGGGCTTCGGCTCACCTGGATGAAGATAACCGGAGGTGCCCTGCACGTAAAGGACACCCTAACGAACCGCACAGCCGCCCTGGACCCTGGGGCGGTTTGGGAGGAAAAGGCGGATCAGATACGGCTCTATTCCGGGGCCCGCTTTACCTCCATCCCGCAGGCAGAAGCGGGCATGGTATGTGCCGTTTCCGGGCTTACCAAAACTTGCCCAGGCCAGGGCCTAGGCGCGGAGCTGGATGAACAGGATCCCTTGCTGGCCCCGGTCTTGACTTACCGGCTGATTCTGCCCCAGGGTGTGAACGCTTACGATGCCTTTTCCAAATTAAAACAGCTACAGGAGGAGGATCCGCAGCTGCACCTCCTTTGGGAGGAGGGCCGGCGGGAGATTCACGTTCAGCTTATGGGCGAAATTCAAAAAGAAGTTTTGCAGCGGCTCATTGCCCAGCGCTTTGGCTTGGACGTATCTTTCGGCCCAGGGGCAATATTATATAAGGAAACCATTGCCGCGCCGGCAGAAGGCATTGGCCATTATGAACCCCTGCGGCATTTTGCCCATGTCCGCCTGCGGCTGGAGCCCGGCCCCCGAGGAAGTGGCCTGGTGTTTTCCACAGAGTGCCCGGAAGATATTTTGGGGCGGAACTGGCAGCGCTTGATCCTGACCCATTTACAGGAAAAGCAGCATCTGGGCGTATTGATTGGCGCCCCCATTACGGATATGCGCATTACGCTTCTGGATGGGCGGGCGCACTTGAAGCATACGGAAGGGGGCGATTTTCGCCAGGCTACCTACCGGGCCGTCCGCCAGGGACTTATGATGGCCCAGTCGGTCTTGTTGGAGCCATATTATGCCTTTCGTCTGGAGCTTCCGCAGGAACATATAGGGCGGGCTATTTCTGACATACAACGCTTTGCGGGCACGTTCGAAATCTTTCCAGGTGAAAACGGATATGATATTCTCACCGGTACCGGCCCGGTATCTGCCCTAGGCGGCTATGCCAGGGAGGTTGCAGCTTATACGTTGCAGCTTATACCCGGGGACGGGGCAGGCTTTCCCTCACCCCCAGCGGCTATCACCCCTGCAGGGACGCACAGGCGGTTATGGAAGCCGCGGGCTATGATCCGGAACGAGATCTGGACAACCCGGCGGATTCTGTATACTGTATCCAGGGCGCAGGCGTAACGGTCAACTGGGATCAGGTGGCTGCCTATAGCAAGGCTGAAAATGGGTCGGATGATGCACCGGCTAAGGCGGGAAAGAAAAAGCCGGCAAAAGGCCGAAATGAAGAGGAAGAATTGGCCGCCATCTTCGAAAGAACTTATGGCCCAGTAAAAGACAAGACTTTTCTTTTGCGGCCCAAGCCACAATCCAAGCCCCTGAGCACGGAAACCATGCTTTCCAATCTGGATCCGGAGGAGAGCTACCTGCTGGTAGATGGCTATAACATCATCTATGCCTGGGAGGATTTCCGGTCGCTAGCCCGGGAGAGCCTGGGACTGGCCCGAGAAGCCCTAGTTCGGCTGCTTATAGACTATCAGGGGTTCCGGCAATGCAATCTGATCCTGGTGTTTGATGCATATAAGGTTACCGGCGGAGAAGAACGGGTGGAAAAAAACGGCGGCATTTACATCGTATATACCCGGGAAGCGGAAATCGCCGACGTATACATCGAGCGGGTCACATCCCAGCTGAAGGCGCATAGAAACGTCCGCGTGGCTACTTCCGATGGACTTGAGCAGATGATCGTACTGGGCAAAGGGGCTTTACGCCTGCCTGCAAGCGCTTTTCGCCGGGAGGTAGACCAGGCCGTCGGCGAGATCCATACCTTTTTGGAACGAATGCAATCGAAAAACAAGGGGTTATATTCCATATGGGAGAGAATGAAAGCAAGCAACTAATCAACCGGTTTCTGGAGCTTTCTGCGCGGGCCCAGGATAGGGGATATTGGACGGAAACGGAATTTCTTACGCCGGCGGATCAGGATATCCTCTTCCAGCTCCACTGTCCGGTTTCCCCGCTGTTTACCGGCGGCTATGTAGGAGCGGAGCGGCGTATCGCCGCCTTTGGCAGCGAAGAATTATGCGGCATGCCCTATTCTTCGTCCATTGTATGCCTGCGCATGGAGCCGGCCGCACAAAAATTTGCGGATGTGCTCACCCACCGGGATTTTCTAGGCGCTCTTATACACCTGGGGATTCGGCGGGAGGTATTGGGGGATATTGTCATTGCAGACAATGTGGGCTATCTTTTCTGCCTGGAAAGCATTGCGCCCTATATTCTGGAAAACCTGACCAAGGTGAAACACACCAGCATCCGCTGCGCCCTGACAGCCCCCCCTGCCCTGCTTTCTCAGCCGCCAGAGCCCCGCTCCTTTGTGGTCAGCTCTGAAAGATTGGATGCGCTTATTGCCGCCGTCTATAATCGTTCCCGCAACCAGGGAAAGACACTGATCCAGGAAGGCAAGGTATTCGTGGATAGCCGGCTCCATCAAAATCCCAGCGCCGTATTAAAGCCCGGTGCCATGGTTTCCGTTCGGGGGCTGGGCCGTTTCTGCTACGAAGGGATCCAGCGGGAGACAAAGAAAAACCGCCTGCGGGTCATCGTCCGGGTATACAGCTGATTTTGAAAGCTCCTTTTCACTGGAGACCTTTTTGTTCACGAAGGGGAGGCTTGTTTTAAAATATGCAACCAAAGCGCACAAGAAATAATCCTCCGTTGGATCAAACCATACGGAGGATTAACTGCTTTACGAATGTCTACAGGAGAAAAGGGACACAGGAAGGATTTAACTCCTGAGCGTTGCCCGAAGCCGATCCGGTTTGAGCAGCAGATCCAGAGCATCCTGGGCCGAAGTAACCAGGATATCCGCATGCAGCGCCAAGGCTGCGCACATTCCTTCCCGATCTATAATCCCCACCGCAAGACTGGCCTCCTGGAACATGGCAATATCATTATAGCCATTTCCTGCACAGAAGGTATTCCCGCCCAGCTTCCGGACAATCTCTGCCTTTCGCTGGGCTGCCCTTTCCTGCGGAAAGGTCCGCACTTCAGCCTCCATGGTTTTGCACTGGGCGGCAACTGTCCCATAGGTATCCGCAGTTAAAATATAAATATTTGCCATTCCTTTGAGCTGCTGCAGCCGCTGTCTAATTTCTGGAAGCAGAACGCCGTCTTTAGCAATGGTTCCATTATAATCCAGAACTACATGCTCGATCTGGATCGTATCTCTTCCAGGAATGTCGATGGTAATCATTTCAGCCCTCTCCCGTCAATCTAGATTAAACCTTTTATTATGGGTATTGCGCAGGCGAGCCATAGCCCGGGCGAGCATAATTTGATTGGAACGGAATTCCGCCTGACTATGGCTTTGCCGCAGCGCCTCTTCCGCCTCTCTTTTGGAGCGCTCTGCCCGTTTGGGGTCGATATCTTCTGGCCATTCACAGGTTTGGGCAAACAAAACCGTGCCATGTGGTGCAACTTCCATATAGCCTTCCGAATTAACAGCCTCTCTCCACTGGTTATTTTGCTTAATTTTCACTACCCCTGGGCGAAGGACCACGATCATGGGCGCATGGTTTTTCAGAATCGTCCACTCTCCATCGTCCGCTGTAAACGTTAGCGCCTGGATCTGCCCGGAAAAGAACCTGCGTTCCGGCGTTAGGATATCAAAAGAGAAGGTATCATCAGCCATTATGCACGCCCATCTCCTTTGCCTTGGCAATCGCTTCATCGATATCGCCGACCATGGAGAAGGCCGCTTCTGGCAGCGCATCCACCTCGCCATCCACAATTGCCTTAAAACTGCGGATGGTATCCTGTAAGGGTACAAAGCGCCCCGGCTTTCCTGTAAAGGTTTCGGCCACGTTCATCGGCTGGGATAAAAACTGCTGAATTTTCCGAGCTCGGTATACGGTCTTCTGATCTTCCTCGCTAAGTTCATCCATACCGAGCATGGCAATGATGTCTTTCAGTTCATTATACCGTTGCAGGCAGGCCTGCACCCTTCTGGCAACATCATAATGGGTCTGCCCTACGATGGCCGGGTCTAAAATTCGGGAGCTGGATTCCAGCGGGTTAACGGCAGGATAAATCCCCATCTCCGCAATTTGCCGGGAAAGGACCGTGGTCGCATCCAAGTGCGAGAAGATCGTGGCCGGCGCCGGATCTGTTAAATCATCGGCAGGAACATAAATGGCCTGGATGGAAGTAATGGAGCCATCTCGGGTGGAAGTAATGCGCTCCTCCAGCTCCCCCAGCTCCTCCGCCAAGGTTGGCTGATACCCTACTGCTGACGGCATGCGGCCCAGCATAGCGGAAACTTCATTGCCAGCCTGCACATAGCGGAAAATATTATCGATAAACAGCAGCACATCCTGGTGCATCTGATCCCGAAAATATTCCGCCATGGTAAGCCCCGTCATCGCAACCCGCATCCTGGAGCCTGGCGGCTCATTCATTTGCCCAAAGGCCATGGCTGTCTTTGCAATCGCGCCCGATTCCCGCATATCGTGAATGAGGTCATTGCCCTCCCTGCTCCGCTCGCCAACGCCTGTAAATACGGAGCAGCCGCCATGCTCCTTGGCAATGTTATAGATCATTTCCATGATCAGTACGGTTTTGCCGACGCCAGCGCCGCCAAACAGGCCAATCTTTCCTCCCTTTGCATACGGAGTTAAAAGATCGATTACTTTTATGCCGGTTTCAAAGAACTCGGTCTTGGGATTCAGGTCGATATAGGCGGGAGCAGGCCGGTAGATTTTCCAGCGCTCCCCTTCAAAAGCGGGGCCGCCATCGATGGGGTTGCCTAGAACGTCTACAACCCGACCCAAGGTCTGCTGCCCTACCGGCACCTCTATACAGGAATGGGTATTTGTAACTTTCATGCCGCAGAAAAGGCCATAGGTAGATTCCATGGCGATGCAGCGGCATTCCCCGGGCCCGCTATGGGAAGCGATCTCCAGATGCACTCCGGTTTCGGTGACCAGCAGATCATGGAGCTTATATTCCTCTTTAGCAGGATAGCGAACGGTCAAAACCGGGCCGCTGATCTTTGCAATAATTGCCTCTTGAAGGGGCTGCTCCATAGGCGGTTCCTCCTTGTTATCTTGTTCTGCATCCAAAATAGCGGCGCTGCTGCCGCTGATTTCGGCAATTTCATTGGTAATTTCCGTCTGGCGGGCCATATTCAGCTCCAATCCCAGACGTTTGAGCAGCGTATCCGCGTTTTTTGTAGCGCTCTGCATGGCGTTCATGCGGGCATAGTGCTCCGCCGCATAGGACTGGACCAGTGCATCAAAAATCCTGGAAACGATGAACTGGGGCACCAGCTGGTCGAATACCTCCTGGGGGGAAGGATTATAGATCACATCCCGCAGGGTTTCCGAAGCCTCCACCTGTTCATAGTCCTGCAGGCGAATGGGCAGCAGGCGGGTCTTATGGGGCTGATTGATGGCTTTTCCATTCTTACCGGAATAAACGGTGAAGAAAAGATAAACCTCGTCCGTCTTATCCAAATCAAAAAGCTCCATCACAGGCAGGGCAAGCTGGCTCGCATTATACAGGGTCGGATTCTGGGCCACCCCCGGCACTTCCATTTGCGGCTCTATGCCCCTACGCCGGAAAAAACGCGTAGCAATCATGCCCACCGTCACCACCTGGCAGCCAGGATCCTTGGAGATTTCTGCATAGGCCATCTTCAGAATATTGGCATTGTAGCTGCCTGCCATCTCCTTATCCCCTGCGATGACGATGTAGGTTAGGCGCAGGCCGCGGCGGCTTCTAAGATACGGATGATCTACCCCCTGGGAAGACTCCAGGATATCCTTCATAGTCGTTTGCAGGCGTTGAAAATAAGCGTTATTATAGGGAATATGCACCGCAAACTTCTTCATCCGGGCGGAAGCTACCGTTTCCATGGCGCTGGTGATCTTTCGCGTCTGCGCAACGGCATTGATATGGTGCCGGATTTCGCTTACGCTCTGCATAGGCTATGCCTCCCATTGATTCGCAAAATCCAGGATGGATTTGCGCAATTCCCCTTCC
>CALVLF010000029.1 GCA_944336625.1 uncultured Clostridia bacterium | reverse complement strand
CGCAGATACTCCTGGGCCACGGCGTTCTGCTCCTCCAGAGGGCCTAATTGCGTCCGCAGCTCCTCCAGAATATCCTGGATACGCACCAGGTTCTTTTTCGTATTTTCCAGCTTGCGCTCCGCCTCTTCCTTGCGAACCCGGTATTTCATAATGCCTGCGGCCTCCTCAAAGGCGGCGCGCCTATCCCCGGATTTATTGGAGAGGATTTCCTCCACCTTGCCCTGCCCAATGATGGAATAGCCATCCTTTCCGATGCCCGTATCCCGAAAAAGATTTTGGATATCCCGCAGGCGACAGGGGGTGCGGTTGATAAGATACTCGCTTTCTCCATTACGAAAAACGCGGCGGGTGACGCTGACCTCCGCAAACTCCGTAGGCAGGCCCCCATCTGCATTATCGAAAGTGAGGGTCACCTGACAATAGGCCTGGGGCTTCCTCTGCTCCGTCCCATTGAAGATCACATCCTCCATCTTGGCGCCCCGAAGGGCCTTGGCGCTTTGCTCCCCCAATACCCACCGGACAGCATCCGCAATATTGCTCTTTCCGCTGCCATTGGGCCCAATAATGGCTGTGATGCCTTTTTCTATATCGATTTCGGTTTTATTGGCGAAGGATTTAAATCCATTCAGCTCTATTTTTGTTAATCGCAATGCTTTTCTACCATACCTCTCCCCAGCTTAGCCTTTTTGCTTTTCTTCCTGCTGGCCTAGCAGCTCCAGGGTTTCCCGGGCGGCAGCCTGTCCGGCTTCCTGTTTGGAGCCGCCCTGCCCCATGCCCATGGGCTCCCCTGCCACAATGGCCTGCATATAGAAAGTTTTCTGATGGTCCGGGCCGCTGGTACCTAAAAGGGCATAGGTAACGTTACCCTTATGCAGCTTCTGGATATGCTCCTGGAGTTTTGTTTTATAATCTTTGGCATTTACGTCTTTCACGGCGGCCTGGATCTGCCTCTCTGTCATGCGCAGAATAAAGGCCCGGGCCGCTTCCATATTTCCATCTAGAAAAATAGCGCCGATAACGGCCTCTACCGCATCTGCCAGGATGGAGGGCTTGGACCGCCCGCCGGAATGCTCTTCCCCCCGGCTCAAATGCAGGCACTCTCCCAAGCCCAATTGCAGCGCAACTTGATGCAAAGCCGCCTCGCATACGGAAGCCGCCCTCGCCCGGGTCATAATGCCCTCGTTAAGCCGGGGATAGTTGCGGTAAAGATATTCGCTCACGCATAGCTCCAGCACGGCATCGCCCAGAAATTCCAGCCGTTCATTGTGCTCATGGGCTTTGCCATCCCCTTTTACATAGGAAGTATGCGTCAGCGCCGCATCCAGCAGCGTTAAGTCGCCAAAGGTATATCCCAGCCGCCCTTCCAGCTTCTGGAGTTCCTTGATTCGTAAAAATTCCAATTCCATATTTGCAATTCCCCTCTATGCAAAAAAACGCCCGCAACGAATATCTTCCTCAGATGCGGGCGCTGACTTTGATCATTCCAGCCTGCTCACAATGCCAGCGCCAGAAAGGCCCTCCTTTGCATTTAGAGCAGAAAAGGCATACCGCAAGCTGGAGAGGCAGCCTCTTCACGCCCGGTATGCACTTTATCGTTTTATTGCATTTTTATTCTTTATTAAGAATTCTTACAATATCCCCAACGGTATGGATATTCGGCAGGTCCTCTTCCGGGATCTGCATACCATACTCCTGTTCCAGATCCATCACAAGCTCTACCAGATCCAGGGAATCCGCCTTTAAATCCTCATCCAGGCGGGATTCCATCGTAATGGTTTCCTCGGGGATATCCATCTGCTTTGCCAGCAATTCGCGAATTTTTTCAAAATCCATTTATAATACCGCCCTCCGTCTTTTAAAAATTAAAATGATTGCTAGGGATAGTTTAGCCTGAACGGGCACTTCTGTCAATCCTCTATATCCGGCAGGCGGGAAATCCCCTGGGCGATCGCCGCAATCACGTTGCCAGAAGCGAAGTTGCGCGCCTGGCCGATGGCTGCGCAGAAAGCCTTTGCATTTGAGCTGCCATGGGCCTTGATCACGCCCCCGTCTACGCCCAGCAGCGGTGCGCCGCCATACTCCGTATAGTCCATGATCCGCTTAAACCGCCGGAAAGCAGGCTTGGCAGCCAGGGCCCCCAGCTTGCTGCGGGTATCCCGCATAAGCTCAGCCTTGAGCATGCTCAGAAGGACATCCGCCATGCCCTCGGTATATTTGAGGACGATATTGCCATCGAACCCATCGCAGATCACCGCATCAAAATTCCCGCTGAGGATATCCCGGGCCTCGCAGTTCCCTGCGAAGCGGATAGGCGCGGCCTGTAAAAGGGGATAGGCCGCCTTGGTGAGGGCGTTGCCTTTTTCCGCCTCCGCCCCATTGTTCAGCAGGCCGATGCGGGGCTCCTTTACCCCCAGCACCCCTTCCATATAGGCACTGGCCATTACGGCGAACTGCATTAAATAAGAAGGCTTCGCATCCGTATTCGCCCCGCAATCCATCAGCAAGGTAGCCCCCCCTGCCTTATTGGGAATGGCCATGCCCAGGGCCGGCCGCTTCACGCCCTTGAGCCGGCGGACGATCAGCGTGGCCCCCGTCAGCAGAGCACCCGTGCTGCCAGCGCTTACCATGCATACAGCTTCCTTATTCTTGACCGCTTCCAATGCCCGTACCATGGAAGAATCCTTCTTTGTGCGAATGGCAACCGTGGGCGATTCTTCGCAGGAGATTATCTCAGAGGCAGGGCAGATGGTAAGCCGGCTCCGATCCACCCCAGGATATTGCCCCAGCTCCGCCTCGATTTTATTCTCGTCACCATACAAGAGCAGATGTACGTCCGCAAAGCGCTCCAGCGCCTGTACGCTTCCCTCTATTGTTGCGCCGGGCGCATGATCTCCTCCAAATACGTCGATGGCGATTTTCATCATAAGCCTGATTATCCTCCTTTGGGGCCAGTGGCTTCTTAGCCCCGGGCCTTTACAAAATGCGCAAACGTTTTTCCAATACAAAAAAGAAAGCCCACATGTATTCTATCACAGAGCCGGTCTTTGCGCAAAGGAAAAGGGCTTCTAATTAAGAAGCCCTTTATTAATTTGTATTTAAGCTTTTTCAACTTCGATAGCCTGTTTGCCATCGTAATAGCCGCACTTCTTGCACACACGATGAGCGAGCTTCGCCTCGTGGCACTGCGGACATTCCACGATACCGGGAACGGACAGCTTCCAATTCGCCCTGCGGGAATCCCGCTTCGCCTTGGATGTTTTCCTCTTAGGGACCGCCATGCTTACACCTCCTTATCGTGATTCAACAGCGCGCCCAATTGGGCAAAAGGCTTTTCCTGCTGGGGTTCGGCTTCCCGCCGGCAGGCGCACTGGACCTTGTTCAAATCGCACCCGCAAACCGGGCACAAACCTTTGCAATCCGGCTTGCACAGGCTTTGCAAAGGCAGGTTCAAGAAGAGGTTATCCAACATGGCCTGGGTGATATCCAGTTCTTCGCTCCCCATGGGATAGCAGTCATCCTCCGGCCCTGCATCCTTCTTGAAGTCCTCCTGGAAGGAAAAAGCAAAGGGCTCCAGAAAATCCTGCGCACAGAAGGCACAAACCGAACACAGAACCGTATGTACACTAGCCTGCACATGAAAGCTCTCGCCATCGTAGACGTAGGAAGCATCTACATGAAGGGGTTCATGGAATACCACCTGCCGCCCCATAAAGTTCTGAGGAGGAAGAGTTTCATCCGCTACGCAATACCCAGGCAGCCCAGGCTGTTTCAACTGCGCGGAAATGGGAAATTTCATGCTGCGCACCTCAAAAAACCGACATCGTTCATTGTATATGCAGGGCCGGGATTTGTCAATATGGAATTTGCCTTTTTCGGCCCTGCACGGGGCTTTTTGCTTTATTTCGCGGTCAGCTTGGCCGTATCCTTGGCGATGACCATTTCCTCGTCGGTGGGGATGACGAATACCTTCACCTTGCTGCCGGGCTTGCTGATCTCCACTTCCTCGCCCCGGGGCGCATGCATGTTGTATTCGAAATCCACATCCACGCCCAAGTACTCCAGCCCTTCCAGGATACGGGCCCGGACGCCCTTATCGTTTTCGCCCACGCCGGCGGTAAACACGATGGCATCCACGCCACCCAGGGCCGCCGCATAAGCACCGATATATTTCTTGACCTTATAGGCAAAGGTCTTCAGGGCAAGCTCCGCCCGTTCGTTGCCTTTCTGGGCCGCGTCCCCCAGATCCCGGAAATCGCTGGAAACGCCGGAGATGCCCAGCATGCCGCTCTTTTTATTCATATAGGTGTTGATCCCGGCGGTATCCAGATCCAGCTTTTCCATCAGGAAGGTCACGATGGCCGGGTCCATATCGCCGCAGCGGGTGCCCATGGGCACGCCTTCCAAGGGCGTCAGGCCCATGGATGTATCGATGCACTTGCCGCCCTTTACAGCAGCGATGCTGGAGCCGTTGCCCAGGTCGCAGGTGATGACCCGGGTCTGCTCAGCAGGCATATCCAGCTTGGCAATGGCCCGCTGGGATACGTAGAAGTGGCTGGTGCCATGGAAGCCATAGCGCCGCACCATAAGGTCCGTATATGCCTCATAGGGCAGGCCATAGAGGAAAGCCTCCGGGGGCATGGACTGGTGGAAGGAAGTATCGAACACAGCGACCATGGGGGTATCGGGCATAATGGCCCGGCAGGCTCGGATTCCCATAAGGTTGGCAGGGTTATGGAGGGGAGCAAGATCCGTCAGGGACTCCACTTCCTTGAGCATATCGTCATCGATCACGGCGGATTTGCTGAATTTTTCGCCGCCATGGACGATCCGGTGGCCCACGGCGTCTATCTCTGCCATGCTGCCTACAACGCCGATCTCCTTATCTACCAAAGCATCCAGCACCATCTGGATGGCGTCGGTATGATCCTTCATATCCCTTTCGAATTCATGGGTTCCCTTGCCTGTAGGCTTATAGGTCAGTTTGGAACCGTTGATGCCGATGCGTTCGCAAAGGCCCTTAGCGATGACCTCGCCGCTATCTACGTCGATAAGCTGGTATTTCAGAGATGAGCTTCCCGCGTTAACAACCAATACCTTCATTTTATATTCCTCCTAAAAACTTCTGCCGCTTCTATTTTTACCTACATATTCTGGGCCTGCACGGCGGTAACCGCTACCAGGGATACGATATCCTCTACGCTGCAGCCCCGGGAAAGGCCGTCAATGGGCTTTGCAAAGCCCTGGCAGATGGGGCCGATGGCCTCCGCTCCAGCCAGGCGCTGCACCAGCTTGTAGCCGATGTTGCCCGCTTGCAGATCCGGGAATACCAGCACATTGGCATGGCCTGCTACCGGGCTGCCCGGGGATTTGAGCTGGCCTACCTTTTCCACCAGGGCCGCATCCGCCTGAAGCTCACCATCTACGTTCAACTCCGGCGCCAGCTCCTTCACCAGGCGGGTAGCTTCCGCAACCTTATCTACGTTTTCATGCTTGGCGCTACCCTTGGTGGAGAAGGAGAGCATGGCTACCTTGGGATCCATGCCGCAAAGGGCCTTTCCCGTTTGGGCGGAAGCGATGGCGATGGAAGCCAGCTGCTCCGCCGTGGGGGCGATGTTCACCGCGCAGTCTGCGAAGATCAGCACGCCATCCTGGCCAAAGCTTTTATCCGGAACTTCCATGATAAAGCAGCTGGATACAGTGGATACCCCAGGAGCAGTCTTGATGATCTGTAAGCCCGGCCGAAGGGTATTGCCGGTGGTATTAATGGCGCCGGATACAAACCCATCCGCCTTATTATCATACACCATCATTGCCGCGAAAAACAGGGGATCCAGCATGGTCTTTTGCGCCTGCTCCAAGGTGACGCCCTTCTTAGCGCGCATCTTGGCAAAGGTTTCGCAATAGCGCGGGTAATCCGCAGAAGCTGCCGGATCGATGATGTCGATACCCGTAAGGGAAACGCCGAACTTATCCGCCACGGCCTGGATCTCTTCTACCTTCCCAATCAGGGTTACTTTTGCGATACCCTGCTGGGTAATCTTCTGAGCAGCCTGTACGGTGCGCTCTTCATTTCCTTCAGGCAAAACGATATGTTTGACATCGGTTTTTGCTTTTTCACGGATGGTGTCAATGACGGACATTGTCTTACTCCTTTCGCTGGCGCGTCAATAGATTTGATTTTGTATAAGCGTGCTATGCATGATTGCCGCAACGTTATTATTATAGCATACCTTCCGTTTGTTTACATCCTTTTCCACGTTTTTTTGTTGCCAGCCTGTCTTTATGGTATACTCAAAAAAAACGGGAGGCAGGTTTCATGCGCGTCGTTGGCATTATCGCCGAATATAATCCCTTTCACAGCGGGCACGCCTATCATTTAGCCCAGGCAAAGGCCCGGACCAATGCAGACTATGCCCTGGTTATCATGAGCGGTGATTATGTGCAACGAGGAGAGCCCGCTATGTTTCCCAAAATGCTTCGTGCGCGCTGGGCGCTGCAAAACGGTGCCGACCTGGTTATTGCCCTACCTACCGTATACGCTTTAACCAGCGCCGCCGGCTTTGCCCGGGGGGCCCTGGGCTTGCTAGACCGCACGAATCTAGTGGATGCCCTCTGCTTTGGCAGCGAATGCGGCGATACTGCAGCCCTGGGAAAAATCCTAGACGCGCAGGATTCCCCGGAAACCCGGGCAGCCCTGCAAAAAGCCCTGGCATCTGGCCAAAGCTTTCCCGCCGCCCGGGAGCAGGCCCTCAAATCCGTTCTGCCGGGCAGCCAGCCGGGCCCTAACGATATCCTGGGTCTGGAATACCTGCGGGCCCTGCGGGAGCTGGGCTCCCATATGGAGCCGGTAGCCCTCCCCCGAAAGGGGGCGCTGCACGATCAAGGGGATTTCTCGGGAGCATACGCAAGCGCCTCCGCCCTCCGGGAGCTCCTGTTCCAGGGAAAAGAGGATGCCCTTGCGGATTTTATGCCGCAAGACGTTTTGCAGGAAGCCGCGGCCCTATGCCGAGCGGGGCAGGCCCGCAGCCTTTTCCGGCTTTCCCCCGCCCTGCTTTACGCATTGCGCCGTCTTTCCCGGGAAGAGCTGGCCGCCCTGGGGGAAGTCCGGGAAGGGCTGGAATTTTCTTTATATAAAGCCTGCCGCCAGGCCGCCACCCTGGAGGAGCTCCTATCTTTGGTAAAAACCCGGCGTTATCCCATGGCCAGCCTGAAGCGGGCCTGCCTTTGTGCCCTGCTGGGGATTACAGGACGAGACCTGCATGAGGCCGAACAGGGGGCCGTGTTGCGGGTTCTGGGGCTCCGGCGGCAGGCGCTTCCCCTCCTAAGCCGCCTTTGCCAGGAGGCGGATGTTCCGGTTATAACCCGCTATGGGGATACGGAGTTACTCTCCCCATTGCAACAGCGGTTCCTAGCCATGGATCGGTTTGCTGCAGAAACGGCCTGCCTGGCAACCCAATCCCCTCAGCCAGCCCCCTCTGACTTTGGCCAGCCGCTGATTATTCTGGACTGAATGCCTTCTCCTCCTGCATATATATTTCCATACCCTTAACGGACAGGGGAATACACGCTTTCGCGGGCTTGCTTTGGCCCATTTCTTTGTTGCAGTCGCTCGAATTAGCGCTGCTAGTCCATCGCTCCTGCGCTGTGAACTGGACGCAAAGCAAGCTCGCTAAAGTCGGAGAGTTTTGGCAGCTTGGGCTGCCGGAGAGCAAGGCGTGGCCCCGCAGCTATAGTGAGCCCTATTGCAAGGGGCCACAACGAAGCTATCTGGGAGCCCAGGCCGCCAAAACCGTGTATGCCCTTGTTCGTTAAGGGTATACAAGGGAGGAAAGCATCATGAAAAGGCAAGTTATTCTATTCACCCTCTGTGTTGTATGCTGCGCCCTTCTAGTGGCCTATAGCGCCTCCGCCATGGAAGCGGCGCGCCAGGGCTTTTATCTCTGGCGGGATAGCGTACTCCCCGCCCTGCTTCCGTTTTTCGTCTGTGCCTATATCATGCAAGGCTGTGGCGCTCTGAAGCAGCGAAACCTTCTGGCCCTATACTGCCTAAGTATGATCTCCGGCGCCCCGGCGGGCGCCCGCCTTGCCGGTTCTTCAGACCGGGATTATACGGATCAGGTAGCGGCTTTAAACGCCGTCAGCCCCATGTTCATTTATGGCAGCTTTTCTACGGCCATGCTGGGTACGCCAGCTTTAGCCTGGCCCATCCTGCTGGCCCAGTTCCTCTCCGCAGCCATCTTTCTCTTTTTCTCCGGCAGAAGCAGGAAGGAAACCTTACAAGCGCCTCCTGCCCGGCCTTTTTTATCGCTACTAAGCGATGGCCTTGCCTCTGGTATGTCCGCCATGCTCAATATCGGCAGCGCTATCCTGTGTTTCATGACGCTGATGGCCCTTTTAAACGAAACCGGACTGCTTCGCCTGTGCCTGCAGCCCTTATCTGGCCTTTTTGAAGGGCTGGGACTTTCCCCTGCCATCCCGGAAATTCTGCTTACGGGCATGCTGGAAATGGTAACGGGCACCAGGGCTCTGGCCCAGGCTGGCCTTCCCCTCCGGCAGGCCGGGGCGCTGGCCGCCTTCTTCTTCAGCTTTGGGGGCATTTGCATTCTGGCCCAATCCCTTGCTTTTGCCCGGCTGCGGGCAGGGCGTTATCTGCTGCGAAAGCTTCTGCAAGGGGGGCTAGCCGGGGTTCTGGCTTATCTGCTGATTCCGCTCTTTGTTCCCCAGGCGCAATCCGTATTCGCCCCCATATCCAGTCAGGGCCTGCTTGAAAATGTCCTCTCCGCCGCCGGCATTGGGGCAATCTCTCTGGTAGCCGTAAGCGTGATTCTTCTTCTATCGGCCGCTTTGGGGCATATCCGCAAGGCAGGCTAGGGCTTGCCCCCAGGCTGCTGCACCCGATTCGCAAGAAAAAGCATCCGCAGGCCTTTCCTGCGGATGCTTTCCCTAACGATGCTTACAGAATCGAATCATTCATCATAATCATCATCGTCAAAATCGTCATCGTCAAAATTCTTTTTCTTTTTGAAGAGGCCGAAAAGGAAGCCGCCCCGCTCCTCTTCCTCATCGTCATAGTCGTCATCGTATTCCTCATCGTCTACGGGCTCGGGCTTCCGGGCGCTTTTAGCAGGCTTTGCCCGCTGGGTGGAGGGCGTTATCCCATCTCCATAGGAAGCGGAAGCTTCGCTATCAGCGGCAGCGGTGGCTGCTGCAGCAGCTACAGACGCCGTAGCGGCAACAGGGGCAGCAGCCGGTTGTGGCGCTGCAGGCGCAGCCGCTGCCTGGGACGGGGCAGCAGGCTGGGGAGAGCGGGCATCCAGATCCCGGCGGTTCACCTCAACCAGGCGCTTATACTCGCCCAGGAACCGCTCCAGGTCGGCCAGGATATCATCCGCATAGGTTTTCGCATTCTCATAAACCTCGCTGGCATTATACTCCGCCTTCATGGCCAGCAGCTGGGCCCGCTTTTGCGCTTCCTGGTAGATTTCATCCTCAGCAATCAGGCGCTCATATTCCGCTTTCGCCTTTTCTATGATATTGTTTGCTTTCCCCTGCGCATCTGCAATAATAGCGGCCGCCTTCTGCTCCGCCTCCTGCACCAGGTCCTTGGCATGCTCCTCTGCATTGGCGCGGGTAGCCTTTGCGTCGGCAATAACGCCATTTGCCCGGCGGATATCTTCCGGAATGGTGGTTTTGAGATCGCCCAAAAGGTCAAAAATCTCCTCCACATCCACAATACGCTTCGTGGTATTTCCGCCCAGCTTAGGTTTGGGGCTGTTTTCAATCAAATCCTCGAATTGCTCGATAATGTCGTAAATTCGGAGATTTTGTACATTGCTCATGTATTCTTCAACCTTTCTGCGATGATATTTTTTATGGGTTCGGGCACCAATCCGCTGATGTCGCCGCCATAAGCGGCGATTTCCCGTACAATACCCGCACTCAGGAAATTCATTTGGGGCCGGGCCATGAGGCATACCGTTTCATAACCCGGAAGAAGATACCGGTTGGCGCAATCCAGCCTGGATTCATAAGCCAGATCTGCTGCATCCCGCAAGCCACGCACCACAGCGCAGGCGCCTTTTTCTTTTGCATATTCTGCAAGCAGGCCGCTGTTTTTTTCGGCGAAAGCATTTGTAAGGCCGGCATAGCGAATGCAGGCCTCAATCATGGCGCAACGCTCCGAATCGGTAAAATGCGGCTGCTTTTCCCCATTCACCAGCACCGCCACATAAACCCGGTCGAACAGGCTGCAGGCCCGGGAAAGGATATCCAGATGCCCCATGGTAAAGGGATCAAAGGAGCCAGGGTAAATGGCAATTTTCATTTTGGTTCCTCCCGAATAAAGGTCAGGCCAACCTCTCCATACCGCCGGGTCTCATAGGCCTGCAGCCCAGCTGGCAGGGACGGCGGTTCCTTGGGCGGGTGCTCTGCAACGAGAATGCAGCCCGGCGCCAATATTCCGCTTTCAAGAAGGGCTGATAAGGCCTTTTCATATAGCCCCGCTCTATAGGGCGGATCCAAAAAAATCAGGTCTACCCTTTCTCCCCTCTGTGCAATCGCCGCAATCGCCCTTTCGAAGGCGCAGGGAAATACTTTGCACTGTGCTTGAAATTTCAACTTTGTTATATTCTGTTCCAGGGCCACGATGGCACCTTTATCCTGGTCGCAGAAAAAAGCAAAAGCTGCTCCTCTGGAAAGGGCTTCCAGCCCTAAGCTTCCCGAGCCCGCAAACAGATCTAGCACCCTTCTCTCTGGAATATCAAACTGAAGGATGCCAAAGAGGGATTCCCGGACTCTATCCAGGGTAGGGCGGGTATCCCGGCCCTTGGGCGCAACGATGGAACAGCCCCGCCTGCTTCCTGCTATAATGCGCACTGGCTTCTCCCTATGATAAACATAATTTACAGCGGAACAACGCTATTATAGTGTAACATCTCCGCCGGGCGGGCACAAGCGCCAATCCCAGGAATTTACAAATATGTCTCATCTTTTGTATAAAATCCCCGGAATCGACACTGCGTCCATGGGCTGATCCAAGTCTCCCTCAGGAACCAGCGGTATCAGCTGGCATGTAAACCCCAGCCCCAGGCAAAAGGCCTTGGTCTCGCACAAAAGCCGGTCGTAATAGCCGCCTCCCCGCCCCAGCCGGCGGCAGCCTGCATCAAAGGCCAACCCCGGCGCTAGAATAAAATCCAGCTCCTGGGGGCCGATCTCCTGGCAGTAGGCAGGAATGGGTTCCCAAATCCCATAGGCGCCCCTTTGAAAAGCTTCCTCGCGGAGAGGAACAAAAAGCTGGAGCTTATGACCTTCGCCACAACGTGGAAAGGCTACCGTTTTCCCCTTTTCCAGCGCCCAGGAAACGGCATAGGCAGGATCGCATTCCCCTGGCAGAGCCCGGTAGGCAAGGATCACCCGGGCAGATTGGAAACTGGGAAGCGCATAAGCCCCTTGGCAGGCCTGCCGGGACTGCTCAGCAGCCTCCTGGGGCGTTAGTTTCTGTAGCCGTACAAGCATTTGCTTCCGAAGCATGGCCTTCGCTTGCGTAGGATTATAAATCATTATAAACGATCTCCCCATCGATCACAGTCATAACACACCGGCTCCGGAATTCCAGCGGGTGGCCGCTGTATATGCCTATATCCCCATCCTTTCCTAGCTCCAGGCTTCCAACGCGGCTTTCCAAGCCAACCGCCCGCGCTCCATTTATCGTAATCGCCCGCAGGGCGGCCTCTTCCGGCAGGCCCGCGCGCACGGCCAATGCTGCGCATACGGATAAATACTGCTCGGGTATTTCAGGATGGTCGGTCATAAGAGCGAATTCCACCCCCGCCTTATGCAGGATCGCCGGAGCCTTAAAGCTTAGATTCCGAAGCTCCACCTTGCTTCTGTCGGAAAGCAGGGGGCCCAGAACCACCTTTGCGCCTTCTGCTTGCGCCGCCTTGATGGCCTGCGGAATCAGATGGCCTTCGGTACAATGTTCTAAAGAATAGCGCAGGCCAAATTCCCGGGCGATTCGTATGCCTGTAAGGATATCATCTGCCCGGTGGGCGTGGATCTTCAGGGGCAGATCTCCGGATAATACAGGCAAAAGGGCCTCCTTGGCCATATCATAATCCGGCTTATCCGCCTTGTTCCCTTCCCTGCGGCGGCCGTATTCCCGAGCCTCTAAAAAGGCCTTGCGCAGCAGAGCTGCCGTAGCCATGCGCGTATAGGGGCTGCGGCTTTTTTCCATTCCATAGGCGAATTTCGGGTTTTCCCCCAGGGCGGATTTCATCGCTACCGGGGCGGCGATCAGCTTTTCTTCCACGCTGCCGGGCTTGGTTTTCAGGGCAGCGAACTGGCCGCCCAGAACATTTGCGCTGCCGGGCCCAGTTACGCAGGTGGTCACACCCCCCTGGCAGGCCTCTTCAAAGCAGCGGTCATAGGGATTGATGGCATCCACAGCCCGAAGCTCCGGGGTAATGGGCCCTCCGCACTCGTTGCCATCGTCCCCTTCTGCACGAATCCCATCTTCCCACATACCAATATGGCAATGGGCATCTACGATGCCCGGCATCACAAACAGGCCGGCAAGATCTAAGGCCTGGGCTTCCGGCGCTTCCAGCCCCCGGCCCATTTGGCTGATCTTTCCATTTTCCAGCAGGATGTCCCCCACAAAGGGCCCCTGCTTCGTCATGGGCAGAATATATCCGTTTTTTAAAAGCAGCATGCGGCTTTTCTCTCCTTCCTGCCGTCAGTTTTCTCCCCAAAGAATATGCAGCGTATTTTCCACGGCATCGATCACATCCCGGGCCATCAGCGCCCGCTCCCGCAGCAAGCGAAGCCCCTCTTCCGCCGAGGCGCCCAGCAGATAGCTGCCGCAGCAGGCCGCCTGGAAGGGAGGAAGCTTTTGTCCTAGCAGAGCTAGGATAAGGCCCGTGAGCACATCGCCGCTGCCGCCCTTGGCAAGGCCGGCATTCCCGCTTTCATTCCAGGCAAATTCCCCATTGGGCCCGGCAATCGCCGTGCGGGCCCCCTGGAGCAGTACCGTACACCCCCAGCGGCCTGCCCACTCCCGGGCCATGCCTTCCATATTTTCCTTGATGCTTTCAATGGAACAGCCCGTCAGCCTGCTCATCTCCCCGGGATGGGGCGTCAATACGGTATTTGCATGGAGCAGGGCCCTCTTTTCCGCCTGTGGAAGGCGGGAAAGGGCATTGAGCCCGTCCGCATCCACAACCGTAGGCTTGGCGGCCGCCAGGAGCGCTTGAAGGATCTCCAGCACCGCTTCCTCCCGGCCTATGCCCGGCCCCAGGGCCAGGCAGGTAGCCTCTTGGATTCGCGCGGCAATCAATCCCCGGTCGCTAAGGGTCCAATCCGGCCCCACGCTATATATCATAGCCTCAGGAAGGACATGAAAGACTGGCCTAGCCCCCTCCGGACATAAAACCTTTAGAGTCCCAATGCCCCCCCGCAGGCAGGCCGTCGCCGCCATGATGGCTGCGCCAAAGAAGCCTTCGCTGCCCGCCAGCAGCAGGCCCTTTCCATTATCTCCTTTATTGCATTCCCGGGGCCGTTCGCCCAGGAAGCTTTTTATCTGCTCTTTATGTAAAACATTACGCATCTTCGTAAATTTACCTGCGTTTCTTTTTATTTCTTTCTTTTTCCAATATTATAATCGAAAACGCCGCTGTGCAACATCCGGCAATACAGGTTGCCGCTCCGCTAAAGGATATTCGCGGGTTTAAAAGCCGGTAAACCCAAGGATTGCTGCCAGAACAATTATGCACAAGCATACCAGCAACGCAGCTCTCGGCAGGATGGTATGCTGCTCCATTCTTACCCCTCCTCAATTACCGCCTGCGCTACGGCCACCGTCTTGCAATGAGAGATGCTCAGGTGCACCCGCGTCCCCCCAAGAAAGGCCAGCCTGGCCTTGGCCGCCCCCTGCAGGGAAACATAGGGTGCGCCGCTTTCTCCATGGCAAATCTCAATATCCCTTAGAAGGATTCCGCCGGAAAAGCCTGTTCCCAGGGCTTTGCTTACCGCTTCCTTTGCTGCAAACACACCGGCTATGTTTTCCGGATTATTGTTGCGGGCGCAAAAGTAGGTCCGCTCCCCTTCCGTAAACACCCGCTGCAGGAACCCCGCCTTGTCGGCGGCCCGGGCGATCCGGCTGATTTCAATCACATCAATGCCTATGCCCAGAATCACCCTAAACCGCCCCCGTGTTCCACTGCCGCCAGTACCGCCTTTGCCGCAGCCTGGGCCGCAGCAGCGAGAATCGGAAGGAAGGGCCCCTCTGCAGTGCCGGTGGACAGGCCGAAAAGCGTGTCCCCATCCATGCTCGTATGGACGGGACGGATAGCCATGGCCAGCCCGTCATGGCCCATGGAAGCCAGCTTATTCGCTTCTTCCCGGGTCAGCCGGGCGTTTGTGGCCACAACGCCGATAGTGGTATTCCCAAAGGCAGCCAGCCCCAGGGCCGGGCTTTCCAGGCAGGGGGTCAGCCGGCCGTCTATGCAGGCCGCTGCCTTTAAGGCTCCTGTTGCCGGGTCATATATATCGCCCAAGGCATTGACCACCATCAGGGCTGCCACCTGAATGCCGCCTTCCAGGTGCAGGCAGCAGCTTCCTACGCCGCCATTGCGCGCATAACCTTGGCCAAATGCTTTGGCCACAGTAGCGCCGGTTCCTGCCCCAACCCGGCCCTGCTCCACCGGCTGATCTGTCGCTGCCTTGCAGGCCAGATACCCCTCCGCTTTGCCGGGCCGCACCTGCGGATCACCTACCCCCAGGTCGAAGATAACAGCGCCGGGCACGATGGGTACCACCGTAGGGCCTACGTCCATACCCCATCCTCTTTCCTCCAGGAAGGCCATGGCGCCGCTTGCCGCATCCAGGCCAAAGGCGCTGCCGCCGGACAGCATGATGGCATTGACCCGCTGAACCACATTATAGCCCCGCAACAGATCCGTTTCCCGGGTGCCTGGGGCGCTGCCCCGCACATCCACCCCGGCCACGGCGCCGTTTTGGCAGAGGATGGCGGTGCAGCCTGTCTGTGCCACAGGGTCGGTATAATGGCCCACCAGCAGGCCCTGAACCTCCGTTAAAGTGCCGTTTTTCATGATTCTGCTTCCTCCATTCCGCGCCAGTCCTGTTCTTCCAGGCTCCCCATTATTGCCGAAACGCTTTCGCGAACAATAGAAAAGTCGTATCCACGCCCCGCTAGGCGGCGTATAACCCGTGCCTTTCTTTCCGCTTCCTCCAAGCCCTCGAACTGCTGCCAATACTTCTCGGCAACGGCGGCGGCGTTTTTTCGCTCCACCTCGTCCGTCACGGCTAACAGGGCTTCTTCTATAATCTCCCCGTCCAGGTCATGGCCCCGGAGTTGTTCCCGCAGTTTCCGCCGGCTAACGGGCTTTGTGTTGAGCCGGCTTTCGATAAAATCCGCAGCGAACTTTTTGTCATTCAGATATCCCAGCTCCTTGAGCCGCTCTATGCATTCATAGACTTCCACTTCCCCATATTGCTGCTTATATAGGTATCTCTCCATCTCCCCCGCCGTTCTGGGGCGGGCAGTCAGATAGGAAAAGGCCGCATCCATGGGGGTCGTTCCTTTTTTGCGCTTTGCCATATTTTGTATAATTTTACAATCCTTTCCCGGTCTATGCAGGCCGACCTATTTTTTCTTAGGTTTAAGTCTCGCGTTGTACACATACTAAGCCAAGAAGCGCCAAGCGCGCAAGAAAACAATTTTAGGAGGTATGCCAATGAAGCAAAATCGCCCCACAGACCCCGTGCCCTCTTCTTCATTTAAAATGGAGACAGCAGCGCCCATAGACAGCAAGAACCTGGATATTATCAAGGATCAAATGTACCATGAAGCGTTAGCTTATAAAAAGTGCAAGGTTTACGCCAGCAGCTTGCAGGAACAGCCCCTGCAGGATATGGCCAATAATTTTGCCCAGCACCATAAGCAACATTTTGACGCGCTGCAAAACTACTTGAACAGCCATCAATAAAGGAGGATGCCCATGGATTCTAATTTTAGCCAGATGACCGAGCAGGAAAAACTGACGGATATTCTCTCTACGGAAAAACAGCTGGTCAAGGATTATGCGGGAAATATTACCGAATCTTCCTGCCAGAATCTCCGCCAGCTTCTTATTTCTATCATGACCGAGTGTTCACAGGATCAGTATTGCGTATTTGATCAGATGCGCAGCCGGAATATGTATACCACCAAGCAGGCGCAACAGAGCGAGGTCCAAACTGCAAAGCAAAGCATGGACCAGCTCAAAATGCAAACTGGCTTTTGAACAGGCCGATGCCCCGGTTAAAGGGTAAACAAATTATAGCATAACGGAAGCCCGCCGAAAAGGCGGGCTTTCCAGCCCTGTTCCCGCCGAAAAGCAGGCCGCTCCCTCTACACTTCAAGTGGGCTAAGCCCTGTATTTCTTCCCTTCGAGCCTAAATAAAACAGGCCCCAATGGAGATGCCATTGGGGCCTAAGAATCGTGCTGTGCGGTGTATCTCTTAGATACCGAACGGCATTTAACTGTTGAAAAGATGGCAGGCTACAAAATGGCCTGGCGCGATTTCCTTAAGCTTTGGTTCTTCTGCATCACAACGTTTCATGCAATGCTGACACCGATTTTTAAATTTGCATCCCGGAGGCGTATTAATAGGCGTGGGGATTTCGCCCTGTAGTAAAATGCGCTTGCGGCTTGCAGAAACCCGGGGATCCGGGATGGGAATAGCCGAAAGCAACGACTGGGTATAGGGATGCTCGGGATGACTATAAAGCTCTTCACTGCTAGTAATCTCCACGATAGCGCCCAGATACATAACAGCAACATAGTCTGAAATATGTTTCACCATGCTCAAGTCATGCGCAATAAACAGGAAGGTAAGGTGCAACTCATTCTGTAAACGGATGAGGAGGTTGACAATCTGTGCCTGCACGGAAACATCCAGGGCCGAGATTGGCTCATCGCATACGACGAACTCCGGCTCAATGGCTAAAGCTCGGGCAATTCCAATGCGCTGCCTCTGCCCACCGGAAAACTCATGCGGAAAGCGGCTCCCATGCTCCTTATTAAGCCCCACCATGCTCAAATAGGCTTCTGCCCGTTCCTTCCGCTCTTTCGCAGAATACATGTTGTGGATGGCCATACCCTCTGCAATGATCTCTAGGGTGGTCATATGGGTATCCAGCGAAGCATATGGATCCTGGAAGATCATCTGTGCTTTAGAGGTGAGCTGCTTATACTCCTTACTGTTCACCTTAGTAATATCTTTGCCATCCATCATGATTTTCCCTGCAGTGGGCTCGTAAATATGGATCAGTGTTCGCCCGAGGGTCGTCTTTCCGCAGCCGCTCTCTCCTACCAAGCCCAAGGTCTGGCCACGTTTGATGGAAAAGCTTACGCCATCTACGGCCTTAAGAATCTTTTTTTGCTTTAGATAAAAGTGCTTCTTTAGGTCGGTTACCTCAATGTATTTATCGTTGCTATGTTCCATTATTCTTCACCATCCTTTTTGAATGGCTGTTTTACCTTAGGCGCATCAGGGTCCATCAGCCAGCAGGCTGAGCAATGTGAATCGCTACCACAGGGAAATACAGGCGGTTGCTCCTCATAACAAACCTTCATGGCGTACTCGCACCGCGGAGCAAAAGCACACCCTTGGGGTGGCATAAATAGATCTGGAGGCATACCGTTTATGGTTGCTAGCTCTACTTTGCTCGTTTCGTTCAGTTTTGGCATAGAGCGCATAAGCCCCCAGGTATATGGATGCCACGAATCATAGAATATCTCTTCTACCTGCCCTGTTTCTACTACCTTGCCGGCATACATGACGACAATCCGGTCCGCCATGTCAGCAACTACGCCCAGATCGTGAGTAATCAGGACAATAGCAGTATTGAGTTTCTTCCTAAGGTCATGCAATAGATCCATGATCTGGGCCTGAATAGTAACATCTAAAGCTGTAGTCGGTTCGTCCGCAATGAGGATTTTGGGGGAACTTACTAATGCCATGGCCGCACAAACACGTTGCCGCATGCCGCCAGAGAATTCATGCGGGTATTGCTTGAGCCGCTTGTCAGGATCTGGAATACCTACCAATTCAAGCATTTTTACTACGCGCTCTTCTGCCTCTGCCTTGGACATGCCTTTATTATGGCGCCGAAGGCCTTCGCTTATTTGGTTGCCGATTTGCATTGTCGGGTCTAGGGCCGTCATGGGGTCCTGCATGATCATGGATATCTCGCTGCCGCGAATATCCTGCATCTCCTTTTTGCTGGCCTCCAGAAGGTTTTTCCCCTGGTATAAGATTTTACCGCCTTTATATTCGGCAGGGGGGGAATCCAGCAGCTTGATTACGGATTGGAAGGATACGCTTTTCCCGCAGCCGCTCTCTCCAACTACCGCCAGGATTTCTCCTTCATATAGGGTAATATCAACTCCACGGATTGCTTTCACTTCGCCTACGTATGTATTAAAAGAAACCCGTAAATCCTCAATCTTAAGTATTTCTTTGGCCTTACTATAATCTATTGTTCTCAATTGCATTTGCAGCACCTACTTCCTCAGCTTAGGATCAAGAGCATCCCGCAGCCCGTCGCCGAACAGCTGCATGGCCAGCATCATCGTACTGATAAAAAACGCCGGAATCAAAAGTTGGTAAGGATATACGCTCATGACCTGCGATCCCTGGTTGGCCAGCTGGCCCCAGCTGGTCTGCGGGGGCTGGACGCCCAAGCCTATATAGGAAAGGAACGCCTCGGAGAAAATGGCCTGGGGCACTTTCATGGTCAGGGTGACGATCATAACGCCTGCCATATTGGGAATCAGGTGTTTGAAGATCATGCGGCTTGTGCTCGCACCCATTGACCGAGCAGCCATCATAAACTCCTGGCTCTTAAGCTGATATACCTGACCTCTGACAAGGCGGGCCATGCTAATCCAGCCGGTTATAGCAAAAGCCAGAATCAAGGGGACAATTCCGGAGCCAAACACCATCATAATCAAAATGACCATGATCAAGAAAGGAATGGAGTCCAATATCTCCGTAATACGCATCACAATCAGGTCGAAGGTGCCGCCCAGATAGCCGGCCAGGCCGCCCACGATGATCCCCAGGGTAAGCTGCATCACGGCGGATACTAGGCCGATCAGCAGGGAAACCCTGGCGCCCTGCCAGGTTCTGGCCCACAGGTCCCGCCCAAGGGTATCCGTGCCAAACCAGTGCACGCTGTTGGGGGGCTGGTTCACATTGAAAAGGTCGTTGGCTTTATAATCGAATTCCACCATTGCGCCGCCAAACAGCGCCATGATCACATACAGCACGATAACTGCCAAAGATATGAGTGCGATCTTATTCTTGCGCAGCCGGATCCAGGCGTCCTTCCAATAGCCAATGGTGGGGCGGGTTATGCCCTCGCTGGCCTTGCTATCCACGCCGATATGATCAAAACGGCCTTTTGCAGCCTTAAGCCTTTCTTCGATCGGCATCTCGGCAGCAGAACTGAAGTTGCTATATTCATCCATATGCTCTTACCCTCTTTTCCCCGCAACTCTGATCCGGGGATCCACAATGCCATACAGGATATCCACCAGCAGCTGAGCCGCGATCAGGAACGCGCCGAATACGATCGTAAGGCCAGAAATCAGGGGATAATCCAGGTTTTGTATACCCATAACGTAATACCGGCCCAAGCCAGGAATTGCGAAAATATTCTCGATGACAAACGTCCCGCACAAAAGCGTGGCAATGCTGATGCCCACCACCGTCACCACCGGCAGCAGCGCATTGCGGATCTGATGCTTTACCGTCACCTGGGCCTCTGTGAGCCCCTTTGCACGGGCAGCCTTGATATAATCCATGCTGATAACATCCAGCATGCTTGTCCGCATCAGACGGGCCAGGGTAGCCAGCGTGCCCAGCGAAAGGGCGAAGGTAGGCAGCACCGTATGCGCGAGGGATTTATATTGGGCAACTGGAAAGATTGCGAGTTTGACTGAGAAGAAATATTGCAGGAGCGTCCCCACGACGAAGGACGGGATGGCCACGCCGATTACGGCGATGATGATGGCCGCATGGTCCCATACCTTCCCTTTTTTCAGGGCCGCAACGATGCCGAGCCCTATGCCGATCAGCACGGAGAATACCAGGGAGCGCATGCCAAGGTCGGCGGAATATTGGAAAGATTCTGCGATCATCCCATTCACAGTCCTGCCCGTATAGCGCAGGGAATATCCCAGGTCGCCTTGGAACAGGTTGCGCATGTAGATGCCATATTGCTCTAACAAGGGCTTATCCAAGCCGTAATAGGCCCGCTGCCGCTCCTGAATCTCTTCAGGCACCTTGGGATCCAAGAACGGATCGCCCGGCAGCAGACGAATAAGGAAAAAGATCAAAGTAGCCAGCACCAGCAGCGTTACTGCTGCCAAAACCACTCTTTGTAAAATATATCTTGCCATTTCTATCCCCCTTCAGGAAGAATAAGGCGGGCGGCCTTTAGCCATGGCCGCCCGCCTGGCTATTGCCTGCTCTTATTTTACAATGTCTGCATAGACAAAGTTGAATTCCATATCGCTGATGACGCCGGTAACGACGTTCTCAACATAATCCTGCTTTACCCAGGCAGTATTGTTCATAAAGACAGGAACCAAGGGGCCCCGCTCCTGCATGATCTTCTCAGCCTGAGCCAGCAGCTGGCCGCGGGCAGCCTCGTCCACGGTCTGGGCCGCCTCAGCGATCAAGGAGTCGAACTCCTCATCGGCGAAGTTGGTGTCATTCAGTCCGCTGTTGCTCTGCAAACGCTCCAGCCATGCCATAGGATCGTTATAGTCCGGACCATATCCGGCGAACACGATATCAAAGTCGCCATTGGTCATCATCTCGAAGCGCTGTTTGGACTGAACCTGCTGGATCTCGATGTTGACGCCCAGATTCTCCGCCAGCATGGCCTGGATGGCTTCTGCGGAAGTCTTCCGCTCGGGGGTATCGTCGGTCAGGAAGCCGATGGTGGGGATAGCGTCCGGGCTGGTGCCGGTCTCTTCCAGGGCGAGGGCCAGATACTCCTGGGCCTTCTCTACGTTGGCAGTGGGCTCATACCAATCCTCGGTAAATACCTCGCTCCAGGGGGTATTGCCCAGCATCATGATGCCCGGGGTGTAGACCAGGGCGGGCGTGGAGCCATTGTTATACACCGCGTCCACGTAGCTCTGCCGGTCGATGGCGAAGCCGATGGCCTTGCGGAAGTTTGCGTTGCTCAGCAGGGCAGCACCCTCGCTGCTTGCATCCAGGTTGAACTCCAGCCACCACTCGGTACCGGTGTCGATATAGAGGGCGGTGCCTTCCGCTTCATACTGGGGAACATAGGCGCTGGGGATCTTGGCAAGATCCAGCTCGCCGGTCTCGTACATATTGAGGGCGGTGTTGCCATCCGGGATGATGAGCAGGCGCACTTCATCCAGCTTGATGGAATCCGCATCCCAGTAATTGGGGTTCTTTGTAAAGACCAGCTCGCTCTCGTGTGCCCACTCGTCGAGGATGTAGGGCCCATTGCCCAGAACTTTATCCGCGTCCGTGCCATACTCTACGCCATATTCCTCCGTGGCATCCAGCCGGATGGGGTAGAAGAAGCCGGCCGCATTCAGGGAGAGGAAGTAGGGCACCGGGTTCACCAGCTTGATCTCCAGGGTATAATCATCCAGAGCCTTAATGCCTACCTCGGCCTCATCCGTTACCTCGCCATTGTGGTAGGCTTCGCCGTTTACCAGCATGTAGCCATAGAAGGCATAGCTGCCGTTGGGGCCGTTGGGGTCGATCAGGCGGGTGAAGCCATCCACGAAGTGTTGCGCGGTAACAGGCTCACCATCCCACCAGGTGGCATTATCCCGAAGATGGAAGGTGTAGGTAAGGCCATCCTCAGAAATGTCCCAGGACTCCGCCACGCCGGGCTGGATCTGGCCATTCTTCCAGACAACCAGGCCTTCGTAGATAGGCGTACGGGCCATGCTGGTTGCTACCGTGCTGCCATCGTGGGGGTCCAGGTTGCTGGGCTCTGACGTCATGGACAGGCGCAGGACCTTGGCCTCGCCGGAAGCGGAAGCATCAGAACCCTGCGTTTCTGTGCCAGGCGTAGAAGCATCGTCAACAGGAGCAGTAGTAGTTGTGGCGTCAGGCGTAGTAGTTTCCTGCCCGGGTACGGAGCAAGCTACCATACAAATCGCCAGCAGCAATGCCAACAGGACTACACTCGTTTTCTTCATTCCTTCTTTATCCTCCTTAATTTATAACCGAAAAGCATTTTACAGTTGTATGCAGTTAGCCAATACAGCCCATTGTATACAAAACTGCAAGCCACTTCTCGCTTTTTGAATCACAGTATAAAATCTTTGGATATCTGTTCGAATAGCCAAATGATTATCTATGTATTATTTATTTTTGCTCTACTAAGTCGATGCTGATTTTGATGATTTTGTAACATGTCTACCCTTAACGGACAAGGGGATACATGGTTTTGGCGGTCTAGGCCCCCAGATAGCATCGTTGTGGCCCCTTGCAATAGGGTCCACTATGGCTGCGGGGCCACGCCTTGCTCTCTGGCGGCCCAGACC
>CALVLF010000028.1 GCA_944336625.1 uncultured Clostridia bacterium | reverse complement strand
ATCAGGGTGAAGGCTCCGTATCGTTCCAGCACCCGCCAATGGGTCACGGCGGGGCGGCCCGCCGGATCGATGGCCATGCGCTTGCGGTCCATCCGGCTCCGGGCAATGGGCCCCCGTAGCGTTCCCTTATCCTCCCGTAGGTTCCCCTCTACGATGGCAATATAGGTACGCCCGGCAGAATGATCCTTCAGCTGGGCCGAAAGGGAAAGATGGGCCAGGTCATTTTTAGCTACCACCACCAGCCCGCTTGTCATCTTATCGATCCGGTGTACGATTCCGGGCCGGATGGCTCCTCCAATGCCGGAAAGATCCTGCAAATGATAAAGCAGGGCATTTACCAGCGTCCCCTCCGGATTGCCGGGAGCGGGGTGCACCACCATGCCCTGGGGCTTGTCTATAACGGCAATATCCCCATCCTCATAAACGATGGAGATGGGGATATTCTGGGGCTTGGCTTCCAATTCCAGGGCTGGGGGCAGCCGGAGGGAGATCTGATCCCCTGGCCGGAGCTTAGCGCCAGCCTTGGGAGCCGCTTTTCCGTTGACCAGGGCTCCTCCTTTTTCAATGGCACGCTGGGCTTGGGCCCGGCTCACGGCAAAATTTCGGGCGCAGAAAGCATCCAGCCGCTCCCCGGCAATATCCGCCCGGGCCTCCAGCGGTTCCAGCCAATCCGCGTATTCGTTTTCAAAATCCTGCATCATTCTGCTTCCTGGCCCGGCCCACCCTGCGCACCATTTTCTGCATCCGGCTTATCCTTGGGCCTGGCCTCATCAAAATAGCCCTTTCCTTTGAGGAAAAGCAGATCGATAACCAGCAGGCCACAGCCGATGCAAAGGGCGCTGTCCGCCACGTTAAAAATGGCGAAATTAATGATGACGGCGCTGAACATATCCCGCACATATCCCAGAAACACCCGGTCGATAAAGTTTCCCAAAGCGCCCCCCAGAATCAGGGCCAGGGAAATTTTCATAAGCAGATGCATCCGCCCCCGCTCCTTATGCAGGAACCAGATGATGGCCCCGCAGGTCAGGATGGTCACCGGAATAAAAAACCACAGGCCGTTTTGCAGCATGCCAAAAGCAGCGCCCCGGTTCTCCGTATAGGTAAGGTGAAATACATCGGGCCACAGGGCATAGGTATAGCCGGGCAGGGTAGTAAGGATATTGGCCGCCAGGTATTTGGTTATCTGATCCACCACCAGCACGGCGGCGGCAATGAGGATAACAAGCATAGTCTTCCTCCTGCTGTAAAGGATTTTCCTTTGCTAAGGCTTAGTATAGCGGAAGGCCGAGCGCCGGTCAATCCTGCTGCTGCAGGATATACCATTTATCCACGTCATACATGATATCCGGCTCCCGCATATTGGTGATCCCCTGGATGTCCGAGGAATAAACCACGCTGTTCAGGCGGAAATACAGGACGATAAAGGGCAGGTTCTCCACAAACCGGGTCTGAAAATTCACAGCAGCCTCCCGGTAGGCAGTTTCCGTGGCCGCCGACATCATGTCCTGGGCCAGAGCGGCCAGCTCCGGGTTGGAATAGTTGCCATAGTGGGCGCTGCCCCCGGTAGACATGACCTCGGTTAAATCTCCATCCCGGCCCAGGTTGATGCCTATCAGGCACAGGTCATAATTCCCGGCCTGCAGGGCCTGCATATAATCGCTGTTGCTATCCCCCAGGGTATGGGCTGCGGTAATGACCTCTACCGCCATGCCCAATTCCCGCAGCTGGTCCGCAATGAGGGAAGCCGCCTCCCGGCGGGTCGTATCCGCAGATTCGTTAACCAGCAGGCGTACCTGCAGGCGCCGGCCGTTGCTCATAAGCTCGCCGGTCTCCGGGTCCTGCTCCCAGCCTGCGCCAGCCAGAAGTTCCAGCGCCATTGCCATATTATAGTCGTATACCTTGCTGCTGCTTTCATAAATCCAGCTATCCGGCGCCACGGGTACGTCGCAGGGCTGGGCCCGGTTCATATAGATGTTGGAAATAATCTGGCTGCGGTCCAATGCGCAGGCCAAAGCCTGGCGCACGGCAATATCCCGCAGGCTGGCGTTGCTGTTATTGATGAGAAGCAGCTCTACCGTCTGGGTCATAACGTCAAGAACGTTCGTATTGTCATTTCGGTAGCCGCCCACATTTGTGTTGGAGCTGGGAACCATATCCAGCTGCCCGGCCTGATAGGAGGCCAGCGCCGTATCGTTATTATCCCGTTCCAAAAAGACAATAGCATCCAGATAGGGCCGCTGTTTCCACCAGTTTTCATTGGCCACCAGCCGAACCTGCTCGGCGGACCAGCTTTCCAGCATGAAGGGGCCTGTCCCTATGGGGGAGGCCGTAGCTGCCCCGCCCTGCATGATGGGAAAGGTGAGGGCATATAAGGAAGCATATCCGCCCTCTACCATGGTAATCTCCAGGGTTAGGGGGTCCAGCGCCCGCATGGATTCGATCTTATCCGCTACATAGGAATAATAGGAGCTGCTACCCATTTCCTTCAGCCGGGTAAAGGTAGCCGTCACATCATAGGCAGAAAGGGTGGAGCCATCATGCCACCTTATGCCATTGCGCAAAACCACCGTCCAGACCCGGGCATCCGCATCCCCCGTCCAGCTTTCCGCCAGCTCCGCCCCCAGGCGGCCATCGGGGCCGATGTTGATCAGGCTTTCATATAGCAGGGAGAAAAAGGCCAGCATCTCCTCCGTATTCACCTGCAGGGGGTCTGTAATATCCGCATTAAGGGGCATGGGCATCCGGATCTCCCCGCCGTTAACCGGTAACGGCGCAGGGGTAGGGGTGGCCAGAAGGGGCGGGGACTCCTCCGGCGCGCTCTTCCCGCTGCAGCCGCTCCAAAGAAAGCAGCAGAGGGCCAGCAGCAGCGCCACAAGCCTAATCCAGCTGCCCCTGATAGAGTTCTTTATATTTTTCATAAGCGCGCTCCACTTTCTTTACATAGTTCTCCGTCTCCGGAAAAGGGATCTTTACCAGCACTCCTTCCTGGCTGTATGCCCCATCCGCCAGCCATTTATCCACATTCCCCTGCCCGGCGTTATAAGCTGCCAGAGCGTGGGGCAAGGCGCCGCCAAACCGCTCCAGCAGATAGCCGAGGTACCAGCAGCCCATGCGGATATTCACCGCAGGGTCCGTAAGCATATCCGGGGAATAGGCGTCCATTCCCAGCTTTTCAGCGATCCAGGCCCCCGTATCCGGCATGATCTGCATCAGGCCCACGGCCCCCTTGGGGGAGATGGCGTCAGAACGATTGCCGCTTTCGCAGTGGATCACCGCCGCTACCAGGTAGGGGTCCAGGGAAAAGGCATGGGCATATTCCAGGATTTCCCCCGGATAATCCAGCCGGTATTCCTTCCATTCCATATAGCGACCCGCCAGGCAGGCGAAGAGGGTCGGCCCCGTCAGGAGCACCGCTGCCAGCAGGATCTTGACCGCGCTTTTAATTCCCCCTTTTTTCCCGGGACGGCGGCCTTTTTTTCGTTTTTCGGTCAATCCCTCGCCTCCAAGTTTTGATACAGGGCATCCACCTTTTCATACAGGGCCTCCAGGGTGCCGTCGTTCTGGATGACCACATCCGCCAGAGCAATCTTTTCCGCTTCAGGCATTTGGGCCGCCATGCGGGCCAGAGCCTCCTCCCGGCCCATACCACTGCGGGCCATAGCCCGCTCCAGCCGCAGGGCCTCCGGCGCAGCCACCAGCCAGGTTTTATCACAATAGCGCTGCCAGCCGCTTTCAAAAAGCAGGGGCACATCTAATACGGCAACCCTTTCCCCCCGGCTTTTTGCCCCTTCTAAACGGACGGATACCATTTGCCGGATTAAAGGATGCAGGATGCCATTCATGGTTTGAAGCGCAGCCGGGTCCTGAAAGGCCAGGGCGGCCATCTTCCGCCGGTCCAGCCCGCCATCGGACAGAAGGATACCGGGGCCAAAGGCCCGGGCCAGTTCCCTCAGCCCCGGGGTTTCCGGCTCTACCGCCTGCCGGGCGGCCTCGTCCGCATCGATCACCGTTGCCCCCAAAGCCCGAAGCCGGCGGGAAACGGTGGATTTGCCCGCTGCCATGGAGCCCGTCAGCCCCAGGACGATGGTGGGTTTCGCTTTATTTTGTATCATACCAGCTGTGTCCTTCCCGCACATCCGCGATCAGGGGGACGGATAGGTCCATGGCCTCCTCCATGGCAGCCTTAAGCAGGGGCTTTACCGCCTCCACCTCCGCAAGGGGGGTATCCATGATGAGCTCATCGTGAATCTGGAGGATGAGCTTGGCCTTTAGCCCCTGGGCCTGCAGGGCAGCATGGACCCGGACCATAGCCAGCTTGATAATATCCGCCGCCGTGCCCTGGATGGGCATATTCATGGCCACCCGCTCCCCAAAGGCGCGGGTATTATAATTGGAAGAGGAAAGCTCCGGCAGCTCCCGCCGCCGGCCCAGAAGCGTAGCAGCATAGCCCCGCTCCCGCCCCTTTTGGACGCATTCCTCCATAAAAGCATGAACGCCGGGGTAACGCCGGAAATAGCGCTTTATATAATCTCCCGCCTCCTTCCGGGTAACGCCGATATTCCGGGCCAGGCCGAATTCGCTGATGCCGTATACGATGCCGAAATTCACCGCCTTGGCGGCGCTGCGCTGGGCGGGGGTAACCTCTTCCGGCGCGACGCCGAATACCTCCCCAGCGGTAATAGCGTGGATATCCGCCCCGGAGCGGAAAGCTTCGATCATGGCTTCATCCCCGCTCATATGGGCCAGCACCCGCAGCTCGATCTGGGAATAATCCGCGCCTACCAGCGTCTGCCCCGGGCTGGCCACAAAGGCCCGGCGGATCTCACGGCCCAGCTCGGTACGCACGGGGATATTCTGTAAATTGGGCTCCGTGCTGGAAATACGGCCCGTGGCGGTTACATTCTGATTGAAACTGGTATGAACCCGTCCGTCGGCCTGCATCAAGTTCAAAAGTCCATCCAAAAAGGTGCTTTTGAGCTTGGCCAGGAAGCGGTATTCCATCACCAGGGGGATGATGGGATGTTTATCTTGGAGGGCTTCCAGAACGGAGCTGTCGGTGGAGTAGCCGGTTTTCGTCTTCTTCTGCGGAGGCAGGCCCAGCTTTTCAAACAGGATGGCCCCCAGCTGCTTTGTGGAGAGGATATTGAAATTTTCCCCGGCCAGCTGGTAGATTTCCCCCTCGATACCCTTTAGGCGGCTGGCAAAAAGGGTGCGAAGCTGCCGGAGCATATCCCCATCCACCATAAACCCTTCCCGTTCCATATCGTAAAGGACGGTAACGAGGGGACGTTCTACGGTTTTATATAATTCCCAGAGGCCCTTTTCCCGCAGCTCCGCCTCCATGGCCGCTTCCGCCGCCAGCAGCCCCGCTGCCCCGCCGGATAGCCCTCGCTCGGAAAGAAGGGTTTGGCTGGAATCCGCAGGATGGATGGCGTGCAGCAGGTAATCCTGAATCATAGGATCCTCCCAGGGCCCCTTTAAGCCTATGCCCCAGGGCTCCAGCCCATGCCGGAAGCGCTTTATATCGAAGATGACCTTCTTTATGGAAGGATCCTCCAGCGCGGGCGCCAGAGCGCCCAGGGCCTGCTCCGCCGTAAGGCCGGGCGTCAAAAGGGTGCCCCCTGCCAGGGATAGGACCCACTGGGCCTCCCGCTCCCGGGCCAGGCTGATCTGGGTCTCTTCCAGCACCAGGGCCAGCTCTTGCGCCCCCGTCAAATATGCCCCCAGCGCATCCAAATCCTTCGCCTCAGAAATGACTCGGCTCTCCACGGTACGTGCGGGTTTTTCAGGGGCCTTATCCGGAGCGCTATTCCGGATCTGGTTAGCCACGCCCCGCAGCTCCAGCTTATAAAGCAGGGGCAGGGCCCCCCCTAG
>CALVLF010000027.1 GCA_944336625.1 uncultured Clostridia bacterium | reverse complement strand
GAAAGCCTGGCGCCCCAGGAGCGGCAAGCCCTGGGGGAAAGCATCTATGCTTTCTATCAGGATCTTGCCCAAGGGAAAGCCCAGCCCGCCCTGGCCCTGGGGGAGTACGGGGAACCGGTGGCGGTTTATCCTTTTCATCCCAATCTGCCGGAAACCCGCCCCATGGAAACCATGGGGCAGGCCCTGGACGCTTATTACGAAAGCCAGGATGTGCAGGGCAGAATGCAGCGCCACGGGGCGGGGATCCACCGGGTGCTGTTGAATAATATCGAGCGCTGCGAAAAAAAGCTGGCCCTCTTTCAGGATGCACTGGCGGGGGAGGAAGCCATGGAAAAATTCCGGCTTTATGGGGAGCTGCTGACCGCCAGCGCCCACGGCCTGGAGGCCGGGGCCCGGGAGGCAAAGGTGCTCAACTATTACCTGGATCCGCCCGCTCCGGTGGCTATCCCCCTGGATCCCCAGTATACCCCCATGGAAAATGCCCAGCGGTACTATAAAAAATATCAAAAGGCCAAGGCTGCCCGGGAAGCGGCCCAGGTGCGGCGGGAAGCCACCCTGGAGGAGCTGCGTTATCTGGAAGGGCAGCTGGATAACCTGGGGAAATGCACGGAAGATGGGGAGCTGCTGGAGCTGGCGGAAGAGCTGCGGCAGATGGGCTACCTCAAAGCCCATACCAGCCGGCAGAAAAGGCCTAAGCTACCTCCCTCCCGGCCTCTGCACTTCCAGACCCAGGATGGGACGGATATCTTCGTGGGCAAGAATAACCGCCAGAACGACGCACTTACGGCCAAAGCCGCAGGGGAAGATATCTGGCTGCACACCAAGGATATCCCCGGCTCCCACGTGATTATCAAAAGCGCGCAGCCCAGCCGGGAGACCCTTTATGCAGCCTGCCTGCTGGCGGCCTGGTTCAGCAAGGCCCGGGGCAGCGAAAACGTACCCGTGGATTATACCCCCCGCAAATATGTAAAAAAGCCCGGGGGTGCAAAGCCCGGCATGGTTATCTATACTACCAACAAAACCGCCTATGTGACCCCGCAGGAAAGCCTGATCAAGGCCATCCGGCAGATCCACTAAGGGGGCAGTAAGCATGTTTTCCCCCTTTCCCGAATATGGCTATAAAAGTAAAGAATTCATCGGGAAAGGTGGAGAAAAGGATGGGTAAGCGGATTTGGATGCTGCCCCTGGCCCTGCTGCTAATAGTGGGCCTGGTGGGAAGCGGCTGCAGCCGGGATGCCGGGGCGGAAGCGGAGGATTACCAGCTGGAGGAAGAAACGGGGGAAGCAGGCTACCGCCGGACGGTGCTCTACTATGCTTCGGACGATGGTTTTATGGTGCCGGTGATGAAGCGAATCCCCTGGGAAGAGGGGATCGGCAAGGCGGCTCTTGGCTATCTGGTGGATACGGCTTCCAACCGGGCTGCAGCTGACCAGATGGGCCTGCAGGCGGTGGTTCCGGAAGGGGTAACCTTCTCCCTGCGAATCGGGGATGAAGGGGCGGCGGTGGTGGATATCAGCGGACTTACGGAGCTGGCCGACGCCGGCGCGGAGCAGGCCCTGGTCACCGGGGTGGTCAATACCCTGACGGAGTTCGATTCCATCGATACCGTTTCCATCACGCTGGATGGGGCTAAGGTGGATAGCCTGCCCCATGGGACGGATATTTCCCAGGCTTTTTCCACCCTGCCTCTCAATGTGGAAGATGGGGAAATTTCCGTTTCCAGCGGCAGCGCCTATGCCATGACCCTCTATTATCCCAATGCCAGCGCCAGCCTGAACGTGCCCGTTACCCGCTATGTGGAAGAGAAGCCCGATTTGGAAACCGCATTAGAGGCGCTGCTGGAAGGGCCCCAGGCGGAAGGCTTGGCATCCTTCCCGGAGGGCACAGCCCTGTTGAGCGCCTATATTGACGATGGGGTGGCCCATGTGGATCTTTCCGAAGCCTTTCGGGCGGTAGAAGAAGTGGATGGCCTTTTAAGTGCTCTGCAAACGGCCATCTGCCTTACGGCCAATGGACTGGAACCCGTCTATGGGGCGGATATTTATGTGGAAGGGGAGCCCTATGCCCTGCATACCCTGCAGGTAAGCGCCCCCATTTATGTGAACGAATTCAAATAACCGCCCTCCGGCCTGTTTCCGGGGGCGGCGGAAAATACAAAGGAGAAAGAGAAATGCGGCTGATCATTGCATCCAACAATCGCCATAAGGTCCGGGAGATCAAAGAAATCCTGGGGAGCTTCTTTACGGATATCCAGACCTTGCAAGAGGCGGGCCTGGAGATCGACGTGGTAGAGGATGGGGATACCTTTGAGGCCAATGCCTTGAAAAAGGCCCGGGAGGTATTGGCTGCTGCGCCCTGGGCGGATGCGGCCCTGAGCGATGACAGCGGGCTGATGGTGGACGCTTTGGGGGGTGCTCCGGGGGTATACAGCGCCCGCTATGCGGGGGCAGGCCACGATGATGCCGCCAACAACGCCAAGCTTTTGCAGGATATGGCAGGCGTGCCGGCGGATAAGCGGGGCTGCCGCTTCGTCAGCGCCGTGGCCCTGGCCCGCCGGGCGGGCGAGCCCCTGATCTGCCGGGGAGAGGTGGAGGGCAGGCTCCTGACGGCGCCCCGGGGCCAGGGAGGATTCGGCTACGATCCCCTGTTCTATTATCCGCCCCTGGATAAGGCCTTTGGCCAGCTTACGCCAGAAGAGAAGAACAGCGTCAGCCACCGGAAGCGGGCCCTCATGGCCCTGTGCGAGCTGCTGGAAAAGGAGCGGGCATGCGGATCGGCGTTGTAAGCGATACCCACGGGGAGGAATGGGCGGTAAAGGCCTGCATCCTGGCCGCGGGCCATGTGGATGCCTGGATTCACCTGGGGGATAACGTGCGGGATATCGGCCCTCTGGAGGAGACGGGGGTTCCAGTTTACGTCGTTCGGGGCAATACGGACCTGGGAAATATATGCCCGGCGGAGGAAGTAATCGAGCTGGGGGGCAAGCGTATCCTGCTTTGCCATGGCCATCAGTATGGCGTGGGCAGCGGCCTTACCCGGCTGGCCCTGCGGGCAGAGGAGCTGAAATGTGCCTGTGCCCTCTTCGGCCATACCCATATCCCCCTGCTGGAGGAGGGCGGGCCCATCACCTTTATGAATCCCGGCAGCCCTGCCCGGCCCCGGGGGGGCAGCCGGCGCTCCATGGGGACCCTTTCCATCCGCCAGGGTCAGATCGACGGCTGCCTTATTTCCCTGCCCTAAATACCCATACGCTGGCATATGCCCTTCTCTAAATAGGCCACGGCATAATACATGATGGCCGCCAGCAGGCAGAGGATGACGATGCTGGCCATAACCAGGTCTAGGTTGAATACCTGGCCACCATATACGATCAGGTACCCCAGCCCCGCCTTGGAAACCAGGTATTCTCCTACGATCACCCCTACCCAGCTCATGCCTACGCTGATCTTCAGCGCGTTCATAATGGTGGGCACTGAGGCGGGCAGCACTACCATGGTAAAAATCTGCAGCTTAGAAGCTCCCAGCGTGCGCATGAGGAGCTGCTTTTCTCCGGTGATGGCATTGAAGCCTGCTAGCACGCTCATGATGGTCACTACCAGGGAAATAAGAAGGCCCATGACGATGATGCTCTCTACGCCGGCGCCGAACCATACGATCAGGATGGGGCCCAGGGCAATTTTCGGCAGGGCGTTCAGGATGACCAGGTAGGGATCTAAAATGCGGCTGAGAGTAGGGCTCCACCATAAGAGAATGGCTACCAGGGTGCCCAAGAGGGTACCCAGCAGAAACCCAACCACGGTTTCATACAAGGTGATGCCAATATGCAGCCAAAGCTCGCCCGACTGATATAGCCGGAGGATGGCCGCCGTCAGGCGGGCAGGGGAGCTGCCGATGAAGGGATCGATCCAGTTCAGGCGGGCGGCTACCTCCCATATTAGCAGGCAGGCCACCAGCAAAAGATAGCGCATGGCTGTGACGAAACGGTCCTTCCGGCGCAGGGAGTTCAGATAGGCGCGATGTTCCTGGCTGTAAGCAGGAACTTTTTTTTCTTCAGACATTTTTATCCAGCTCCTTCCAGATTGTATCGAAATATTCCTTGAATTCCGGCGCATTCCTCCGCTTAAGGGGGGAATCCGGGGCGGTGAGGTGAATCGCATGCTCGCCCTTGAGGCGGGCGGGCCTGCCGGAAAATACCAGTACCCGGTCGCTCATGGAAATAGCCTCTGCGATATCGTGGGTTACCAGGATGGCCGTTTTCCCCTCCTTGCGAAGGATAGCGTGTATCTCATCGGCCAGGGTCAGGCGGGTTTGATAATCCAGGGCGGAAAAGGGCTCATCCAAAAGCAGCAGGTCCGGCGAGCAGGCCAGGGTGCGGATGAGGGCCACCTTCTGCCGCATGCCGCCGGATAGCTGGCGGGGATAGCTATGCACAAAATCATATAGCCCATAGGTCTTGAGCAGGGATAGGGCGTTTTCCCGGGTTTGCGCATTGAGCCGCCCTTGCACCTGGAGCCCTAGCAGGATATTCCCCTCGATGGTGCGCCAATCCAGCAGATGGTCCCGCTGCAGCATATAGCCGGGGCGCCCCCCTTCCAGATGCAACTCTCCGGCGCTGGGCTCCAGCAGCCCGGCCAGCATGGATAAAACGCTGGTTTTCCCGCAGCCCGAGGGGCCTACGATGGATACGAACTCTCCCTTGGCCACAGAAAAGGACAGATGGTCAACGGCCTGGGTTTCGCCGTTTATTTCATGATAAGTAAGGCAAATATCCTTTGCCTCCACAATGGTTTTTCCCATGATATGCCTCCCATAGTAAATATACATTACAGTGTATTCGCCGGGGCATGTATGGGTGTATTACCGAAATTCTGTGGGTCCCCAATTTGCGTTGCACCAAAAAGCGGCGTTTCGCGTATGCTGTAGAAAGACTGGAAAGGAGGCGATTTGCCTATGCAGAGAAGGCCCAGCGTGGTTTACTTCCGGCGGCGCTGCTGTAAGCGCCGGTCCCTGCGCAACTGGTGCGTATTCCTGATTTCTCTGCTACTGCTTCTGCTTTGCGGAGTAAGCTGCCTTTGGGCGCTGATCCTTTCCGGGATTTTAACGCTGGTGTTCCAGTTCTGGATATGCAGGCTCCCCTAGGGACGATCCGGGTTTCTGGAGCGGGGTATCCGGAACGCGGCCCCGTATAGATCGCGAAAGATAAAAACCGCTGCGGCGATTTCGCTGCGGCGGTTCAAATATTGTGAATTTGCGGCATGGCCTTGGTGTAAACCGATAGATTTTTATAGATTTACCAGTCTATACAGCTGCCCCACGCTCCCGACCAGGCTCCTAAAGGAGTCCCTTAGCCTTAAACCAGGCAGCCATATCCCGGATGGTCTCTTCCATGGGCCGTACGGTATAGCCCAGCTCCCGGCGGGCCTTCTCATTGGAGAAGCGGCCGTTGCAAGTCAGAGTATAGAGGGAATAGGGCGTATAGAGAGGCGGCTGCCGCCGGAGCTTATAATAGAGCTCGGAAATGGGGGCAGTGAGCTTGGCAAAGCCCATGGGCAGAATTGTTCGGACGGGCTTTTTCCCCGTAGCCTGCTGAAAATAGGAAACCATCTGCACGATGGTATAGTATCCACCGGAAAGGATATAGCATTCTCCGGTCCGTCCCCGCTCCAGGCAGGAAAGGATGCCCTGGGCTACATCCCGTACATCGCAGAAATCATAGCCTCCCTTTACGATGGCGGCCAGGCGGCCCCGGCAGTAGTCCTTGAAAAGCTGGGTGATGTGCCCACTGCCGTAATCATTGGGGCCGCAGATGCCGGAGGGATGCACCACTGCAGCATGGAGGCCCGCCCTGGCCGCATCCAGGACGAGCTGGGTGGCCTGGGCTTTGCTCTTGGCATACCAGCCCTTTACCGCCTCCGGAGAAAAATGGGAAACCTCCTTTATAACCTGCCCTTCGGGCAATTCGGGAATAGCATGGACGGAGCTGACATGGACAAGCCGCTCTACTTCAAAATTCCGGCAGCAATCCAGAATATTCCGGGTGCCGCCCACGTTTACGTCAAAAACCCTTCTTTGGCGCCGGGAGGCAATGGATACCACGCCTGCGCAGTGAATCAGATATGCGGGGACCCCGGCCTCCCGCCGGAAAAAGGGAACCAGGGAATCCGGCATACAAACGTCCCCCTTGCAAATTTCCGCCCCTGCCAGGGAAGGCCGGGGCTCCTCCTGGGGAAGAAGCAGGGCACGTACGCGAAGGCCTAGGCGCAGCAGGGATTCTACTACCGTATTGCCAAGATGGCCATCGGCGCCGGTTACGAGATAGATGGGTTCTGCCAAGAGGCGCCTCCTTTCTGCTGATAAACAAAAAAACCCGGAATCGCCAAAACGATGCCGGGCACTGGGAACGATTTAGAATCCTGCAAAAAAGGATTAAACGCTGCGCTCTACCTTGCCGGAACGAAGGCAGCGCGTGCATACATTCATTTTTTTGGGAACCCCGTTCACCAACACATGCACAGTCTGTACGTTAGGCGCCCAAATCCGCTTGGTCTTACGGTTGGAATGGCTGACCTTATTGCCGGTCATAGCGCCCTTATTGCATACTTCGCAAAACTTACCCATGCTCTCCACCTCCTTACCGAATGCGAGCGACAATTCAAATCTCGAACATGCCTATTCTATCACGGCAATATGGGATTTGCAAGAAAAAAATACCGAATCTGCCCTCTTTTTCGCTGTAGCCGGCAAGCGGGGCTCCCGGATACCGGCAAAGGGGTCCCAGCCCTATTCCTGCGGGCTGGATTCTTGGCCTTCCTCTGCAGCGGACCCCGCTGCAGAGGAAGGGGAAGGAGAGGCGGCGGGGGTAGGGCTGGGAGAGGTGGCTAGGCTGGGGGATGGAGAAGACTGGGGCCCTTCGGCGGTTGCCAGAGGGGCTCCATAGAGAAATACCTCCTGCCCCTCTGGATCCAGCAGAAGCCAGCTTTCCCCCCGCCGCACCTTTGCATAGCCATCGAAGAAGGGCCCTGCCTCTGCATAGACAAAGTCCGTCCGAAGGACCCCGCTGGTATTGATGTAGGCCCACATGCCGCTTTCATCCTGCACGGCAGCAAGGCCCTCGGAAAAAGATTCCGCCTGGGCATATTGGGGCGCAACAACCTGCTCGCCGCTGGAATTGATGAAGCCCCAGAGTCCGCCACTCTTCACGGCCGCATAACCGCCGGAAAAGGAGAGGGCATCTTCATATTCTCCGCTGAACGCCTGGCGGGCGTACTGATTGATAAAATAAAACGTACCGCTATTCTGCACCAGCGCCAGGCCTTCCGAATAGACGGTGCCCGTAACGCCAGGATCCAGGGTATACTGGGGGTCACCGGCTTTATTGACGATATAATTGCTATCGCCAACGCCGGCAAAGGCCATATCGTTTTCAAACTGGCCGGCATAGCGGAATTTTTCCGACACGGCCATATTGCCCAGAGGGTCGATATAACCGTAGCTGCTGGCGGTGCGGGCCATGGCCCGGCCGCAGGAAAAACTGCCTACCTCGCGGAAATTATAGCCGATCACCAAAACGCCGGATTCATCCACAAAGCCCCATTTTTCGCCGCTTTCTACAGCGGCGCGGCCTTCGGAAAAGGGGAGGAAGGCGCTCCAGGCAGGCTGGGCAACCCATTGTCCTGAACGGTTAATTAGGCCATATAAGCCATCCTGGGCAGCAAAAGCCAGGTCATCCTCTGCGCCGAAATCCTCTGCGCTGGAAAACTGGGGCAGGATGGCCACCTCGCCGGCGGCGTTTTTATAGCCCCAAAGGCCATTTTCCTGGAAGGCAAAAAGCCTGCCTGCCGTGGAAACGGGAGCAGGCTCCGGCGTAGGGGTAGGGGTAGGAAGGGCGTCCAGAGCTGCCTGCTCCAAAGCCGCTTGCTCCACCAGAAGGATCTGGGCGCCTCCGCTAGAGTAAAACAGGACGAATAAAACGACGCACAAAAGGATGGCCCCGGTTAGGAGGCCATATATGCGAAAAATAGAAACCCGAGGAGGATGCTTCTTTGGCATGGGATCGGTCTCAAATCAGGGCTGGTCTTTCGAGACCAGGCTGTTATCCATGACGATGCTGATAAAGCGATCTGCCGCGGCGGATAAGGGGACCCCTTCCAGGGAAATCAGGCCGATATTCCGGGGCGGCATAGGCATGCTCAGCTCGATCTCGAAAAGTTCGCCGCTATGGATAGCCTCTGCAGCGAACTCATAGGTAACGCAGGCAATTCCCAGGCCGATCTTGGCGAATTCCACCAAGAGGCTATGGGCGCCCAACTCGATCTCCGGGTGCAGCGTAATGCCGCAGACGGAGGCAAAATCATCCAGGTATTTCCGGGAGTTGGATGCCTGCTCCAGCAGGACAAGGGGCTCCCGGGAAAGCTCGTTGAGGGATACGGGCCGCCCCTTTAAATGGGCGAAGCGCTTGGAGGCCACGAATACATCGTGTACCTGCAAAACGTCCCGCACGCAAAGGGAACTGTCATCCACCGGCAGGTTCACCAGGGCGATATCCACCTTGCCCACTTTGAGAAGCTCTACCGTATCCGGAGTGGTGCGGTTGGTAACCTGTAGCTGCACCTCCGGATATTCCGTATGAAATTTTTCTAGGTAAGGCAGCAGGAAAAACTGGCAGAGGGTATCGCTGGCACCGATCATTAGCCCGCCGGACTGCAGGGTACGCATTCGGTTGAGCTTGTCTTCTGCGGCGGCGATGAGGCTCACCGCCTTGTCAGCATAGCTGTAAAGCATGCGCCCTTCGCTGGTAAGGGTGATGCCGCGGCTGGTGCGGGTAAATAAGGTGCAGCCCAGAGTGTATTCCAGCCGGTGCATAGACTGGCTTATGGCTGGCTGGCTTACGTAAAGTTCTCGGGCCGCGTGGGAGAGGCTGCCGCAGCGCGCCACCGTGCAAAAAATGCTGTAAAGATCTAAATCGGCTGGCATGTTTTATCTTCCTCCCCAACGAAAACAATATGGATCAAGCCAAGTGGAACCAATTGAAATCAGAACAAAAAATACTTATAATATAATGAATAATATGATTATAATCCACTACGGCGGTTTTTACAATAAGAAAAACTAATAGGCGCCCCGGCATTCCTTTGGATTTTATAATATTTGGATATGAAATGAGGAGGTGCAGCGTTTCTCCATGCAGGAATATACTTTTACTTCTGCCGCTATCCCGGCAGGTTTGCACGTTTGCCACTGGGACTGTGGGCAGCCCTGGGCGGTTTTGCAGATCATTCATGGCATGAGCGAATATATACAGCGATATGACGAATTTGCCCGCTTTCTAAACGAACGGGGCATTGCCGTGATGGGCTGCGATAACGCCTCCCACGGGAAAAGCCGCGCCCCGCAAGACCCCTGGGGCTATTTCGGCCCCCAGCATGGCTGGGATAACCTCATTGCGGACGTGCACACGGTGCGGCAAAAAGCCCAGGAATTATATCCTGGGCTGCCAATGGCCCTGATGGGACACAGCATGGGCTCCTTTTTAGCCCGTTCCTACGCTGCCCGGCTGGGAACGGGGATTTCTGCTTTCATATTTATGGGCACGGCGGGGCCCAATCCCCTGCTGGGCGCCGGAAAGAAGCTGGCGGAGCGAGAGATCCGCAGGCAAGGCGGCAAGGATTCCAGCCACCGCCTGGACAAGCTGGTAGCCGGCCAGTATAATGCCACCTTCCGCCCCAACCGGACGGATTTCGACTGGCTTTCCCGGGATACGAAGCGGGTGGGTGCTTACATTGCAGACCCTGCCTGCGGTTTCCCCTTCACCGCCTGTGGCTACCGGGATCTTTTCCAGGGGCTGGAGGAGATTTCCCGGGCGGACTGGGCCGAGAAGGTGCCGGATGTGCCTATTTTTCTCCTGTCCGGGCAGGATGACCCCGTAGGTGGCAAGGACGCGAAAGGCGTACGGCTGGTAGCGAAGCGGCTGGAAAAGGCAGGGCGCCAGGTTACGCTGCGCATCTATCCCCATGCCCGCCATGAGCTGCTGAATGAACTGAACCGGGAGGAAGTTATGGAGGATATCCTGGCCTTCCTGAACGGGGCTCTGAGGGAGGCATAAGCGGCATGGCTACGCATTATGACTGGGGAAGCCTCTATGCAGCCCTGACGGAATGCCGGGCCTGCCCCTTGGCCCAAGGCCGTACCCATGCGGTCATCGGCACGGGAAACCCCCATGGGAAGATCATGCTGGTAGGGGAAGGCCCGGGCCGGGATGAGGATGCCACAGGCGTTCCCTTTGTGGGCCGGGCGGGCCAGCTTTTGGATAAGATGCTGGCTGCGATCGATCTGGACCGGGAGCAGGTGTATATTGCCAACGTGGTCAAATGCCGCCCGCCCAATAACCGGACGCCCCTGCCTGAAGAGGCGGAAGCCTGCCTGCCCTACCTGCGGGCCCAATTTGCCCTGGTGCGGCCCGCTATCATCCTGTGCCTGGGGGCCACGGCGGCCCAGTATCTTTGCAGCCCGGATATCCGCATCAGCCGGGACCGTGGCCAGTGGATAGAGAAAAAAGGGGTATGGATCCTTCCCACCTACCATCCTGCCGCCCTGCTGCGCAATGCAGACTGGAAGCGAGACGCCTGGGAGGATATGAAAAAATTACGGGCAAAAGCCCAGGAGCTGGGCCTGTATACTTGAACCGCCCCTGGGAAAGGTGTTATAATAAATCGTTACAATATGAAAAACGATGCTTTGGAGGGAACTACAATATGTCCGGACATTCCAAATGGGCGAATATCCAAAATAAAAAGAACAAAACCGACGCCGCCCGGGGGAAGATTTTCACCAAGATCGGCCGCGAGATCGCTATTGCTGTAAAAGAGGGGGGCGGCGACCCGGCCAACAACGCCAAGCTTAGGGATGTAATTGCCAAGGCCAAGGCCAACAACATGCCCAACGATAATATCAACCGCTCCATCAAAAAGGCCATGGGCGAAGGTACCGCTACGAATTATGAGGAAATCACTTACGAGGGCTATGGCCCCGGCGGCACCGCCGTTATCGTACAGGTGGTTACGGATAACCGGAACCGCACCGCGGCGGAGATCCGGCATATTTTCGATAAGAGCGGCGGTTCTATGGGGGCCAGCGGCTGCGTCGCCTGGATGTTCGATAAAAAGGGCGTTATGGCCATTGAGCGCAGCGCTTCCATCGATGAGGATGCGCTGATGATGGCGGCGCTGGATGCGGGCGCCGAGGATTTCGTTCCCATGGACGATGCCTTCGAGGTATATACAGCCCCTGCGGATTTTTCCGCCGTGCGGGAAGCCCTGGAAGGGGAAGGTTACAGCTTCCTTTCCGCGGAGATTTCCATGGTGCCCCAGAATACGGTGGATACATCCGGCGACCCGGAGCTGGTGGAAAAGATCGAGCGTATGCTGGATCGCTTCGACGATAACGATGACGTCCAGGAGGTTTATCATAACGCTGCTATGCCCGAGGAAGAGGAGTAAACGCCCTCCTTGCGGCGAAAATAAAGGGCTATCCAGCTGGATGGCCCTTTATTTCATAAACCCGGCAGGACCCAGACCCACCCTGGCCCAATAAGCTGCAAAGACGGAGGGCATTATGAAAGGATTCAAACGGGAAAACCAGCTTCTTTCCCTCTGCGGGCTCAATTGCGGGTTATGCCCCATGCTTTTAAGCGGGCACTGCGGTGGCTGCGGCAGGGGAAACCAGCCCTGCACCATTGCAAAATGCAGCCTAAACCATGGCAGCCCGGAATATTGCTCTGCCTGCAAGGAATATCCCTGCCTGCGCTACCAGGATATGGCTCCCTATGATTCCTTCATTACCCACAGGCGGCAGCGGGAGGACTTGGAGCGTGCGCAAAGAATCGGCATTGCACAATACAACCAGGAGCAGCAAGAGAAGTCCAAGCTCCTGCACCTGCTGCTGGAAAAGTATAACGACGGGCGGCGAAAGAACTTTTTTTGCCTGGCAGTGAACCTGCTGGAGATTTCCGAAATCCAGGAAGCTCTGGTGCAGGCGCGGAAAGACCCCGGCTTTACTAGCCTGCCGGAGCGGGAAAAAAGCGCCTATATCGTCCAGCAACTCCAGCACAAGGCCGGGGAGCGTGGGCTGGAACTGAAGCTGCGAAAGAAAAAACGGACCTGCGCCCGGAAGTAAAGCTTGGATAGGAAAGGTGGAAATATGGAGGGGAACTTTATCAACCTGACACCGGATACGCTGCAGGATACCCATCTATGCTGCATCATCCGCAGCAAAAAGAGCCACCCGGGGGTGGAGGCCAAACGGCAATGGCTGGAAGCGCGCCTGCAGGAGGGCCATGTATTTCGCAAGCTGGATGCAAAAGCAACGGTATTTATAGAGTATGCGCCGCTGGAGAAAGCATGGGTCCCCATCGAGGGAAACAACTATATTTATATCTATTGCCTTTGGGTGCTGGGAGAATTCCGGGGGAAGGGCTATGGTAAAGCGCTGCTGGAATACTGCCTGGAGGATGCCCGGGAAAAGGGGAAATCTGGCCTGTGCATGCTGGGCGCTCAGAAGCAGAAGGCCTGGCTTTCCGATCAGGCTTTTGCAAAACGGTTTGGCTTTCAAACCGTTGACACTACGGATTACGGCTATGCGCTGCTGGCGCTTTCCTTGGATGGGACCCTGCCCCGGTTTGGGCCAGGGGTAAAAACGGCGGCGATTCAAAGCGATGCGCTGACCATTTACTATGATATGCAGTGCCCCTATATTCCACAGACGCTGCAAACCATCCGCAAATATTGCGAAGAAAACGGCGTCCCCTTTTCCTTTATAGAGGTGGATTCCCTGGAAAAGGCCAAGGCTCTGCCCTGCGTTTTCAACAATTGGGCCGTATTTTATAAAGGTAAATTTGAAACGGTAAACCTGCTGGGCCTTCCCCAGTTGAAGCGGATCTTGCAAAAATAAAGCGGAAATGCCCCGTTGGAAGGAGCAACAACGCCGCCCTGGCACCTTTCAGGGCGGCGTTTTCCAGCTGTTGAAAATTGGGGGCGGTGGATTGCCGCCCTTGCGCCTGCGGCGCAGCCCAGGAGCCATGGAAGGCTTTTGCGGATTTGCCGCACATGTGCTAAATCCGATTCTACCAGCTAAGATTGCCTGCTCTGGCCCTCCGAGAGGTCTTTTGACACGCTTAAAACGCCCCAGAAAGCTTCAGGGCGCTTTTTGCTATGCGAATTCAGGCAAGAGCTTCCTCCTCCTGGGCAGCAAGGGCCTTCTGCGTCCATTCCTCCATCTGCTCGTCGCTAAAGCCGAATTCCCGCTGCAGATAGCGAAGGGCGTATTCCGTCCGTTCCTCCAGGCATTCCCGCAGAGCGGCCACCTCCTTTTCCCAGGCGGAGAGGCTGCTGGGCTCCCCCCAGCGCTGGATATGCCGCTCCATCTCGGGCCGCATGGCAGAAGCCATCTCATCCAGAATGGCAGTGGTGCGCTCTGGATTAAAGTAATTATAGACCACGTATACATACCGCTCCCCAAAGGAGAGGCACCAGCCTTCGTTTTTCCGCAGGCCCACATACAGGTCCATATTGGTCAGGGAGCCATCCTGCGAAGGAACGCCCTCAGCGTTGAAATAGCTGGGAAGGATATTGCGGGTAGGGCTTCCGCCGGAAAGGGCCAAATCCAAATCATAGTAGACGGGCCTCCAGCGGACAGTATAGTCCTGGCTGCGCCAATACTTCTGGTTGAACATATCTCCATTGGAGAAGAAGGTTTGGGCAATCAGGTAATCTGTAAAATAATCCGGATCTACCCATGTAATGAATTCCTGATAGATCGCATCATTGGAAAGATCTCGCTCCAAGGCATAGGCCCGAACCCGCTTATTATCGCTGTTGCGCCCGGCCAGGGCCCCAACATTCCGGCGGATGATATCTACAGCATTCGGGTCCACGCCGTAATGGGCGGCCATATAGTCCTCGTTCTGGTTTTCATTCAGGTCGTAAATGCCCCAATATTGGCCGTTTACGTAAACGATCACCAGGCGGGTCTCCGCATATTCGATGTTCAGCCCCTTCACCGCCTTGGAAAAGAAGCTGTCCCGTAGACGGGCGTTATCCCGATCCTGGCCGGAATTGCGCAGGACAAAGGAGGAGAAGACGTTCACGTCGCTATCGGTAAAAAATGGATAGGCCGTAGAGCTTTGGCCATAGGCCCCCCGGAGGAAAACAGCCAGGGATTTCTGCCGGGCTGTCAGGGTGGAGGAGCCGCTGGCCCTTAGGCCGCAGCCAAAGGCCGTGCCCAGGCGTCCGTCGGTTTCGTAAAAGGAAAAGTGCCCTTCCCGCTCCACCCGGTCCGCCCGCTCCGTAACGGAGTAAACCTCCTGCCAGTTTTCCGGATCCACGGTAAGGCACACCACCGGCAGGGTATGGGGCGTTTCGAAGAGGTAGGTGGCGGTGGCGGTATCGCTGGGCAGAAGGCCGCTGCAAAAGGCCTTCGCCCGCAGCGGGGTGTTTTCCTGGATGGAAAGGGGGCCGGTATAAAGGGGAGATTCCTCTGTAGGCTCGCTGCCATCCAGGGTATAGCGGATCTCTGCGCCCGCCGTGGCGCAAGAGATGGAGAGCTGGAAAACGGCCGTCTGATAGAGCTCCATCTGGGAAAAGACCGGTTCTGCTGCAAAGCCCGTATAATAGCTTTCCCCATTGGCCTCTCCCCGGGTAGCGGATGCATAATAGACCCGCTCCGGGCTGCCCTGCGCCCGGCCAGCAGTTATGCCCAGGCGCAAGGCGCCCGTTTGAAACACATCCCGGATATTTCCGGCGGAATCCACCAGGAACAGGGTCTCACCGCTGGGAGATATGCCAAAGGGCGCCGTAGCGCCCTGGTCGGAGCTGGAGGAGGCGGTGATCACTGCGTAATCGCCGGGGGAAAGGGTCAGATCCTCCAGGGTGCATTTATAAAGATCGTCCGCGTCATCGCTGATATGCCAACCGGACAGATCCAGGGAGGAATCCGAGGCGTTATGCAGCTCGATCCAGTCTGCACGGCCGCTCTTGGCGGCGCTGACGGCGCTGACCTCGCTGATATAAACCCCCGTCATATCCGTATAGCCGGCGCTGGCCGGGTCGGCATAAGCGTGGGTCGTGTTGGGTGCGGCCGGGGTGGGGGTGGCAAAATAGGCCAGGTTTCCCCCTTCATCCAGGCCTATGGATACGTTTTCTCCCAGGGTTCCCGGCAGGGTCCATTCCATCCGGCCCATGGTGGCAACCTGGGTCAGGAGGATGGCTTCATCGGAAGAAGAAAGGCGGAAAGAGGTATGCAGATACCCGCCCTGACTCTCCTTGCCGGAAAGGAATACGATCAGATACCCGCCGGGCTCTATGGTAGCATCCTCCGGAAAGGCCCATTTGAAGGGGTTGCCCGGATCGTCGCTCAAATAACAGCCCCGCAGGCTGAGGAGGGAATCGCCCCCGTTATAGAGTTCCAGCCAGGGCTCCCGCGCCCCGGCTTCATCCCGCAGGCTGTATTGATTATCCATGAGCGCCTCACTTAGGCGCAGAGCGGATACATCCGAAAGGCTGGAAAAATCCAGGGCGGTAAAAAGGCTCTCCGTTTCATTGGCAGCGCCGGGGGTGGCCAGGGCGGTATACTGGCCGCCGGGCAGCACGGATACCCCCTCCGGAAGGCCTGTAAGGGGCCAGGAGAGCATGGAAAGGATATTGCCATTGGCATCGCTCAGGCAGAGGGAATCATCCTCCGAGCCCAGCCGGAAGGAGGCGTGGACCCCATCATTTCCTTCATCGCCGGAAAACCAGACCACCAGGTATTCCCCCGGCTCCAGGGTGGTGCCGGGCAGGCGGTATTTGAGGGGGTTGTTGGCATTGTCCGAAAGATAGTAATCCGACAGCACCAGGGCGGAGTCGCTGCCGTTACAGATCTCGGCCCAGGGATAGGCCCGGCCATCCGCCGCCGTATATGCGCTGCCCCCCTGGGGCATGCACTCGGTAATGGTAAGGGCCGTGGAAACGCCGGCGGTGACAGCGTCCGCCGGGGAGGAATAGACCAGCCCCTCGTTGGCCGTCCCTGGCGTAGGGGTGGCGGTATAGCCATATTCCCCCGCATCATCCCGGGCGTAGGATACATCGGAGAGAAGCGCGGGAATATCCACTTGCTGAAGGATATCATAGTAAACGTCCGTCAGCAGCAGGGATTCCCCATTTTTGGAAAGGCCGAAGCCAGTGCACAGCAGGCTGTCATCCGCCCCCGTGTATTCACAGGCATAAACCAGAAGATACCCGCCGGGGGCAATGCTGGTGCCCTCCGGGAAGGTCCATTTATGGGGATCTTTTACATTATCGCTCAGGCCATAGCCGGAAAGGTCTATGGTGGAGGCGGAGGCGTTATACAGCTCGATCCAGTCCGGAGAGCCCAGCTCCGGATGGGTTAAAGAAAGGGAATTGGAGGAAACGACCTCGCTGATTACGAGGGGATTTTCCCCGCTGGCAGATACGGGCAGGGAAAAGCCGCAGCCCTGCAGGCAAAAGGCCAGAAGCAAGGCGGCGGCAACGGACAGGATTCGATTCAAAATACCCTTTTCAGACATGCCTACATTATAGCATAGTTGCCCCCATTTGAAAGGGGAGAATTTGCGCATGCTCGAAAAAACCCTGGGGGTTCGGGGGGCACAACTTCGCCGGCTTTCATCGAATTTGGCCATATGCGCAGCAAATCCGCAAAAGCCGGCTTTTCAGGAAAGGCGCGGGCGCAGCGGAAGGTTTTCCACCAGCGTTTGCGCCCTGCGCCGCCCTGCGCGCAGCAGCCGCGCCGCAGGCGCAAGGGAGCCCATGCAAACCTCGCAAAAGTAGCCACCGCCACTTTTGCGGCAGCCTGTTTAAGACTGCTTTTTGATTTTGGCGCAATTGGGAAAAATTATGACAACGGGCCCACTCTGCTTGCAGGGCTTGCACCTGGATATTATAATGAATAAAAGAAAACGATGTGCTCGCAGGCGGCCCTTTTGCCGGCCGGGGTGCGCCGGTTTATCCACCAACAACAGCCGCTGCCAGGGCTTGAAAAGATAAGGAGTGAGCGTATGGAAGAGATGCAGCGCATTTTGATCTGTGACGATCAGCCCATCATCCATGAGACGCTGGGCGTATATTTACAAAACGAAGGCTTTGCCTATGATTCCGCCATGAATGGGGAAGAGGCCCTGCAAATGGCCGAAAGCACAAAGCCGGACCTGATTATTTTGGATATCATGATGCCCAAGAAGAACGGCATCGACGTATGCCGGGAGATCCGGGCAAAGAGCCGGGTGCCCATTATTATGCTGACCGCAAAGGGGGAGGAGATCGACCGTATCCTGGGCCTGGAGCTGGGGGCGGATGATTATATCGTCAAGCCCTTCAGCGCCCGGGAGGTTGTAGCCCGGGTCAAGGCCGTTCTGCGCCGCTTCAGCGCCGCCAAGGAAGAGCCGGAAAAGACCCTGCGCTTCGATGGGCTGGAGATCAATATCGCCAATTATGACGTGCGGGTAAACGGCGTTCCCCTGCAGTTTACCCCTAAGGAAGTAGAGATTCTGTACCTGCTGGCCTCCAAGCCCGGCCGGGTATTCGACCGGGAGCAGATGCTCTCCCAGGTCTGGGGTTATGATTTCTTTGGGGATACCCGGGCGGTGGATACGCAGATTAAGCGCATTCGCCAGAAGCTTCCGCAGGAAGGGGTAAATTGGGGCATTAAAACCGTATATGGCGTAGGCTACAAATTCGAAAGCGGGGAATAGACCCTTTGAAAAATACCATTCTGCGAAAAACGCTGACCGTAACCCTGCTGGCCATCGTGCTCAGCGCCGTATTGACGGCCCTTACTTTCAATTATTACGGGCGGACGGTCTTTTCTGAGATAAAGGCCCGGGAAATGGCTCCCCGGGCCGAATTTATTGCGGAGCTGACCTCGGAATACCTGCAGGGGCGGATTAATCTGGATGCCTATGGCATGGCCATGGGTTCGGGGTACCATATCTGGGATGCTTCCGTATATGTCTACAATGGGGCAGGGGAGCTGTTTGCCTACCCTTCCCAGGAAGGGGCCCTGCGGAACGGCCAGATTCTGGAAAACTATGTGGCGGATGTTTTGGCCGGCAATGCCCTTTATTCCCCCAATACCCGCAATGACCAGGGCGTGATCATCGGCCAGCCCGTTTATGGGGCCAGCGACAACGTTATTGGAGCCGTTTTTCTCATAAAACCGCTAAGGGAAGTGAGTACCGCTATCAACAGCCTGCTCAAAGCCCTGGTGGTGACCATGGTAGCGGTTACGGCCATTATGGTGCTGCCGGTCTATATTAGTTCCAAAAATATTCTGCAGCCCATTCGCAAGATGCAGACCATCGCCAATGCTATGGCCCGGGGCAACTTTGCCGTGCGGGCGCCGGAGGAAGGGGGTGACGAGATCGCCAGCCTGGGCCGGTCTCTGAATTATCTGAGCGCGGCCCTGGCCGCCACCATTGGCGATCTAACCTTTGAAAAGAACCGGCTGACAGCTACCCTTAACGGTCTGGGAGAGGGGATTGCCTCCTTTGGCCAGAAAGAGGAAGTTTTACAGCAAAATCCGGCAGCGCTATCCCTTCTGGGGCTTAAGCCTGAAGGTTCCGTGAAGGATTCACCCCTCTGGCCCCAGCTGGAGCCTCTTTTGCAGGAAACCCTGGCAGGCCGGGAGGCAGCCCCGGTTTCCATGGAGCGGGGAGAAGCGATCCTGCTCTTCACCATGGCCCCCCTGCAGGAAGGCGGGCGGACGGAAGGGGCCGTTATGCTCATTCAGGATATTACGGAGTCGGCAAGGCTGGAAAAAACCCGCACCGACTATGTGGCCAATGTTTCCCACGAGCTGCGTACGCCCCTTGCTTCCATCCGGGGCCTGGCGGATGCCCTGAACGATGGGCTGGTGAAAAAGGAAGCGGATAAGGCCCGGTATTACGGCTATATCCTCCACGAATCCATGCGCCTTTCCCGGCTCATCGATGACCTGCTGGAGCTTTCCCGCCTTCAGTCCGGCGCTGTGGCCCTCAGCAAGCAGTCTGCCCATATTGACGACCTGGTCTATGATGTAGCGGATCGCTATGGGGCTTCCGCAAAGGAGCGCGGGCTGGAGATCCGCCTGTCCCTGCCCCAGGACTGCCCCCGGGCTTATACCAATCCTGACCGGGCGGAGCAGGTGCTCATTGCGCTGCTGGATAATGCCATCAAGCATGGGGAGAGCGAAGGCGTGATTTCCATCGACGTGCTGGATCAGGGAGATAAGCTGGAGATACGGGTTTCCAATCCAGGGGAGATAGGGGAGAAGGACCTGACCCATCTTTTCGAGCGGTTTTATAAGGTGGATCAGTCCCATTCCGGCGGAGGGACGGGGCTGGGGCTTTCCATCGCCTATGAGATCATGTGCCTGATGGGGGAAACGATCTGGGCAGAGAGCCGGGATGGCCGGGTGACCTTTGCCTTTACCCTGGCCAAGGCACCGGAAAGGGAGCTTGAAAAAGCTGGAAAGAATGTGTGAAAAAAGACGAAAACATTCTTTTCTGCCTCAGAGAATGTGTTATACTAAGAACAGAAAATCCAGGGGGGAGATATCCACCCTGCTTGACATCCGGGGGAGAATGCCGGCTGCGGCGGGAGATGTTTTCCAGGCTGTAATATCTCATTTTAGGAGGCAAGGATGAGCGCCAACAAGATTTTGATCGCAGATGACGACCGGGTGGTTCATGAATCCCTGGGCATTTATCTAAAGGCTGAGGGCTACGATACAGTGGATGTATATGATGGAAAGGCTGCCGTAGAGGCCCTGGATGGGGATATCGCCCTGTGCGTGCTGGATATTATGATGCCGGAGATGAGCGGCATCGACGTATGCAAAAATATTCGCAAAACCTCCAAAGTGCCTATCATTATGTTGACGGCCAAGGGGGAGGAAATCGACCGGATTCTGGGGCTGGAGCTGGGGGCAGATGACTATATCGTTAAGCCCTTCAGTCCTCGTGAAGTGGTGGCTCGTATCAAAGCCGTGCTTCGCCGCACCAGCGAACAGCAGCAGAGCGCGGAGGATGGGTGCGTAGTTCACCAGGAGCTGGTCATTGATATCAAGAGCTATACGGTTACCCTGCGGGGCAAACCGGTAATCTGCACCCCCAAGGAGATTGAAATCCTCTACATGCTGGCATCCAATCCGGGCCAAGTGTTTACGCGGGAGCAGCTTTTAAACCGGGTATGGGGGTACGATTTCGCCGGGGAGACCCGCACGGTGGATACGCATATCAAGCGCATCCGCGCCAAGCTGGATAATACGGGATTGAACTGGAGCATTAAGACGATTTATGGCGTGGGTTATAAGTTCGAAGTAGAATAACGGAGGGCCGATGAAAAGCGTATTCTTCCGGCGGTTATTGGTTACGCTTACAATATGCATGCTGTTAGCCTCTGCCATTATGGTGGGAGGCTATGCTTTTTTGATTGAAGATGCCTATGCGGATATAGAGCTGGAAGAGATGGTGGGCAAGACGGAGCTTTTCCGGCAGCTGGCAGCGGAACAAGTGGAGGGTAACGTGGAAATGGAGGTCTTTCAGCGGCTTAGCATTTCTTTTATGGAGGCGGCAGAGGCTACGATCGCCATTTTAGATGCATCGGGGAATATTGCTTTTGTAAGCTCCACTACCCAGACGGATCTGGATATCCAAAGCCTGGAGGCGAGCCTCCAAGAGCCTATCCAGGCTGTTTTAGCAGGGGAATCCGTTTCCCGCAATGATGTGCGCCTGGAAGGCGTGGGCCGGCTGCTGGTGGTAGGGGAGCCCCTGGGCGAAGCGGGCGGGGGCGTGCTGCTCCTCAAGAGCGTAGGCTCCGTGGCCCTGGCCAGCCGGCGGCTGAGCGTGCTGCTGCTGTGGGTGGTGCTGGCGGTCGTGCCCATCGTCCTGATCGGAACCGTCCTGCAGGTCAAACGGGAGACAAACCCCCTCCATGCCATGAGCGAGGCGGCCATCGCCATGAGCAAGGGCAACTTTGACATCCGGCTGGATGAGGGCGGGCCTGGGGAGGTGGGGGTGCTTTCCCGGGCGCTGAATAAGCTATGCGAGACCCTATCCGGGACCATTTATCAGCTCCGCTTTGAAAAGGGACAGCTGGATCAGCTCCTTCAGAGCCTGACGGATGGGGTGGCAGCCCTGGATGGCAGCGGCGCGCTGACCCACTGCAACAGCGCCCTGATGCGAATGTTTGGGGCTGTGAATGCGGAGCAGCGGGAAGATATTACCACGGATACCAAGCTCTGGGATACCTTTGACCAGGTCTTTGATACAGGTACTCCCCAAACCATCACCTATCCTATGAGCGGGGAGAAGGTGCTTTGGATTACTATTTCGCCGGTGGTGAGCGAGGATGGGATTCGCACCGGCGTGGTAGGTTTGTTTAAGGATATGACGGAGGTAGAGCGCCTGGAAGCCACCCGGCGGGAATATGTGGCCAATGTTTCCCATGAGCTCAGAACGCCGCTGACGGCCGTGCGGGGCCTGCTGGAACCCCTGGCAGATGGCATGGTGCAGGATGAGGAGACCCGGCAGCGCTATTATAAAACCATGCTGCATGAGGTGATGCGCCTTTCCCGGCTTATAACCGACATGATGACCCTCAGCCGCTTACAGGCGGGCACGGAATATGTAGAGCTGATGCGAGTAGACATGCGGGAGCTTCTGAGCGACGTGGTCAGCAGCTATACGGCGGCAGCGGAAAAGAAGGGCATCCATCTAACGCTGGATGCTCGGGCAGCGGTGGATGGGCTGACGGATCCGGACCGGATCGAGCAGGTGCTGGTCATCCTTTTGGATAATGCCATGCGCCATACGCCCGAGGGTGGGAAGATCACCCTGTCCGTCCAGCCAGCGGAGGAAGGGATGCTGGTGAGCGTAACGGATACGGGTTCTGGTATTCCGGAAGCGGATCTGCCCCATATTTTCGAGCGGTTCTATAAGGTGGACAAATCCCGGGGCAGCAGCGGGACGGGCCTTGGCCTTTCGATTGCCCAGTTCATCATCGATAAGCTGGGGGAAAAGATTACGGTGGAGAGCGAGCTGGGTAAGGGAAGCCGCTTTACTTTCAGCGTAAAGCGGTATGTTTCCAATGCCATTGCCCTAGGCCCCGCCACGGAGAACCGCCGGGGTGTTTCCCAAAGTGAAACACCTTCTATACAACCCACACCCCCTGCAGATGCCCGGGGTGCTATGGATGCAGACTATGTGGTCATGGACCAGGGAGAGAAACGCCGGTTTAAGCCGGAGAAGAAGAGCGGAAACAAGGGGCCGGATTCCGGCAGAAAGCGTAAAGAATGAGCCGTTGTCAGCTTTGTCCCCGCCGGTGTGGAGCGGACCGTAGCCGGGCGAAGGGCTTGTGCGGGGCGGGGGATTTGCCCCAGATCGCCCGGGCTGCCCTCCATCCCTGGGAGGAGCCGGTCCTCAGCGGCAGCCGGGGGGCCGGAACCATTTTTTTCTGCGGCTGCAATCTTTCCTGCATCTTCTGCCAAAACCATGCTATCAGCCATGGGGCTATAGGCCCCCGGATGGATGCAGAAGCTCTAGCAACCCTTATGCTGCGGCTGGAAGAAGCGGGGGCCCATAATATCGACCTGGTGACCCCCTCCCCCCATCTGCCTACCCTCATTCCGGCTCTGCAAACGGCTAAAGCAAAAGGCCTATCCATCCCCGTGGTGTATAATACCAATGCTTATGAGCTGGTGGAGAGCCTGAAGCAGCTGGAAGGGCTGGTGGATATCTATCTGCCCGATCTGAAATACGTAAGCGCGGCCGCTGGGGAGAAATACAGCGGCGCTGCCGATTATTTCCAATATGCCGCCCCGGCCATCCTGGAAATGCAGCGCCAGTGCGGCAGCCTGGTGCTGGATGAAAACGGCCTCGCCCGGCGAGGGTTGCTCATACGCCATCTGGTCCTGCCGGGCTCTGTAGATGAGGCACGGGGCGCTTTGGATTTTATCGCGCAGAACCTTCCGCTAGATACGCAGGTTTCTCTAATGAGCCAGTATGTACCCTGCCACCTGGCCACAAAACCGCCTTTGAACCGCCGTCTTACCCGCCGGGAATACAGCCGGGCGGTGGAATATTGTCTCTCTCTGGGGCTTACGCGGGTCTATATACAGGATATGGAAGCGGCAGATCCTTCCTTTACGCCTCCCTTTGCGGGGGAAATTGAAATTCCATAAAAGGAAGATGTAAGGTATTCGCTCCCAAATGCCAAAGAATGGAACGATTCTATAACAATCGCTAATAAATATTTCCAAACTATGAATTTTTACAAAATCATAGAATTTCTCTTTCAAAACTGTTGCATCAAAAAGACGGGGGTGGTAATATAATATCAGTAAAAGAAATTACCTGCCGTCCGGAGTAAAAAGCAGTAATCTTCATTGTTTTTCCTCCAAAATAAAACACCGAACTCGTTTACTTTATATCGCGGCTTTGGAATAGGGCAATCCAATTGCCGCAACGCCGGACGGAATTCGACAGGAGCTTATCCTTGCGGTAAGCTCCTTTTTTGCATCTATTGCGCCGCACATGGCCGATGCTGCCGCTATTTTGCATGAAGGCCATTTCCTTTGCATAAGAATTCCCCAAGGGGGGATGCGGGGCATGAAAGGCCGGGCCTGGTTTTTGCGGGGGATTGGAGCGGCGCTGATCCTGCTATATCTTTTCGTAATGCCCGGGTATATCGGGCAGCAGCGGCAGGAGCATACCCTGAAGCGGCAGCAGGAGACGGGGGAAACCTTTTCCGGAATTATAAACCTTTGGCATATCGTGGGGTTCAAACCCTATCAGGGGAGCCTGGGAACCTGGCTGTCGGATCGGGCCGCATCCTTTGAGAAAGACCATTTTGGCGTTTTTATTAACGTCACTGCCATGACGCAGGAAGAATATCAGGCCCGCATTCAGCGGGGGGAGCGGGCGGATATTTATTCCTTCCCCCTGGGGTGGGGCTACCCGGAACTGTTTCAGCCGCTTCCGGAAATGGAAGCAGCGGCATCCCTTTTGCCCGAGCTGGCCCATACCGGCCAGGCAGAAGGCGCCGCTTATGGGCTGCCTTATGCCATGAGCGGATATTTCTTTCTGGTAAACAGCGGGCTGGAGCAGGAGCGAGGTCTTTCTTTCCGGCAGGATAATTGGCTGGAGATATTGAAAACGGCGCCAGAGGGCCTGGAATATACCTACGAAGGCGAAGAAAGCTCTATGCTGGCAGGGGAGATGCTCCCGGCCGCCCTTCTGGGGCTGGAAGTAAAAATGGGATTCTACGATGGGTTTAAGAACCAGGCGGCAGTAGCAGCCCTGAGCGATGCCAGGGCGGTGGGGGATCTGGAGCGGCAGCAGCAGGATGGGAAGGGCTTTGTCTTTCGAGCCTGGGCGCTGGGAGATTATACGGACCTGGTGCAGTATATGGGGATATCCCGCCAGGCAGAGGCAGGAAAGCTGCCCTATATCCAGGCCTTTTTAGAGCTGCTTATAGACCCGGAAAACCAGGCTAAGCTGGAGGAGCTGGGCCTTTTGCCAGCCATTCCCCTGGAAAAGGAGCCGGGGGTAAAAACGGGGGCGCTTGCGGAAATGGAAGAGGCCCTTGCATCGCCACAGGTGCCCAACGCCTTCCTTTACCAGCGCTATAAGGAAACCCTGCAAAGCCTTGCACAGCAAGCCCTTGCAGGAGAGGGGGATGCGCGGAAGGATTTGGAAAGCCGCATGAAAGAGCTCCTTGAGCAAGGGGGCCAAATACAGTAAAATAGAAGTATAGCAATGGGGCCGGGCGAGGAACTGCCCGGCTTTTAAGGAGATAGGGAAAATGGAAATCGATGGCCTGTATTCCATATTGGCGCCCCTGGGAGCGGAAAAGGACGTATCCATGGCGGCCCATACCTCCTTTCGCATCGGGGGGCCGGCGGCGCTCTTTTTTGAGCCGAAGGATCCTGCGGAGCTGATGCTGGCCCTTAAAAAGGCCCGGGAGCTGCATATTCCCGTAACCCTTATGGGCAATGGCACCAACCTCCTGGTGCGGGATGGAGGGGTAGAAGGGTTGGTTCTCAAGCTGGGGCCCCGGTTTTCCGGCTTTAATCTGGAGGGCAGCTTATCTGTGGCTCTGGCGGGTACGCTGCTGAGCAGCCTGGCCGCCGCCACCGTCCGGGCTGGCTATATGGGCCTGGAATGGGCGGCAGGTATCCCCGGCACCGTAGGGGGTGCTCTGGCCATGAACGCTGGGGCCTATGGCGGGGATGTAAAGGGGGCGCTCCAATGGGTGGAATATCTGGATATGCCCACGGGAAAGATCGAAAAACGGCAGCCGGCGGCAGCGGAACTGGGTTACCGGCGCAGCAGCTTTTCCTGGCCGGAACGGGTGGTGCTCCGGGCGGCATTCCGTATCGAAGCGGACGACGGGCAGGCCCAGGCTCGCATGGCGGACTATAACCAGCGCCGCCGGGAAAAGCAGCCCCTGCAATATCCCAGCGCCGGCAGTACCTTCAAACGCCCTCCGGGGCATTATGCCGGGGCCCTCATCGAGGAGGCGGGGCTCAAGGGGCTTTCCGTCGGCGGGGCGGAGGTGAGCCGCCTGCACGCCGGCTTTATCATCAATCGGGGTGGTGCTACCTGCGCGGATGTGCTGGCCCTGATCGAACAGGTGCAGGCCCGGGTACTGGCCAGCAGTGGGGTGGAGCTTACGCCGGAGATACGGATTATCGGGAGGGATAAAGCATGATGCATCTGCTGGTCATAACGGGCATGAGCGGAGCGGGGAAATCCCAGGCTCTGAAACGGCTGGAGGATATGGGCTATTTCTGCGTGGACAACCTGCCCTGCGAAATGCTAAACGGCTTTGCCCTCCTATGCCAGCGGGCCCAGCCGCCGGTGGAGCAGGTAGCGGTGGGAATCGACAGCCGGGAGAGCATCTTTGGCCATAGCGTGCTGGAAGCCCTGGACAAGCTATCCGGTTTGGGGGTATCCTACCAGATTATCTTTTTGGATTGCCGCAATGCCATCCTGGAGCGCCGCTATAATGAAACCCGCCGGCCCCATCCCCTGGGGGCGGATATACGGGCGGGCATTGAGGCAGAGAGAAACCTTCTCAGCGGTTTGCGGGACCGGGCAGATCATATCATCGATACCTCCTATCTGCGGCCTATGGAGCTAAGGCAGATGCTGGAGCAGGTTTTGCATTTGCAGGGCGGGGTCTTTTCCCTGGAGATTATGAGCTTTGGCTATAAACGGGGCGTTCCCTTTGAGGCGGATATCGTCCTGGATATGCGCTTTTCCTCCAATCCCTATTATGAGCCGGCGCTAAAGCCCCTTTCCGGCCAGGACGAGGCCGTGCGGGCGTTCGTTTTGCAGGATGAAAACGTCCGGCTGCTGTTGGACCAGGTGGAGGAAAACCTGCGCCGGCTTATCCCGCAATTCGTGCAGCAGGATAAGCGGCGGCTCATGGTGGCCTTTGGCTGTACCGGAGGGCGGCACCGCTCCGTTTGCGCGGCAGAGGAACTATATCGCCGGATGAAGGGCAGCTTCCAGACCACCATCGTACACCGGGATATTGCAAAAGAAGCGGCGGATATTCGAGAAAGAGGCGGGTGAGGACATGTCCTTTTCATCGGATGTGAAGGAGGAAATGGTTCGCCTCCGGGTGAAAAGCCCGGGGGAAAGGCGGGCCCTTTTGTGTGCCCTGACCTATAGCGCGGGCTCCATAACCCTGGGCCGGGGAAGCATGGGCGTGCAGTATATTACGGAAAATGAGCCGGTGGCGGAGCTGATCGCCCGCCTGGCCGGCGAGCTGTATGGGCTGGAAGCGGATATCCGCATCAGCCAGTCCCCCCGGCTTCGCGCCCGGAGCATACAGGTGCGTCTCTCTGGGGAAAGCTGCCGGAGCCTTCTGCTGGAGGCGGGCTGCCTGGGAGGGGACTCCGCCCTGACCCTGGGCCATATTCCCGAGGCGTTGATGGAACAGGATGCAGAGCGGCGCTGCTATATCCGGGGGGCTTTCCTGGGAGCGGGCTCCATCAGCGACCCCCGGAAGGGGTACCATCTGGAGATTGTCTGCCGGCATGAGCTCTTTGCGGAGGAGCTTTGCGCCCTGCTGGGGGAATATGGCCTGCCCGCCCGCTATGCGGCGCGCAAAAGCACCTATGTGGCCTATTTAAAAGAAGGGGAAATGGTGGCCGGCTTCCTTACCCTGGCTGGGGCCATGAACAGCACCCTGGCCTTTGAGGAGGCCAGGGTCATGCGCCAGGTATCCGGCAGCGTAAACCGGCTGCGCAATTTTGAGGATGCCAATATGAATAAGGCTGCGGCGGCTTCCGCCGCCCAGCTGGTGGATATTGCATATATCCGCAGCGCCGGGGAGCTGCAAAGCCTGCCGCCGCGGCTGCGGGAGGCGGCAGAGCAGCGGCTCGAATATCCGGAAGCCACCCTTTCGGAGCTGGCGGAGCTGGCCGGGGTATCCAAGTCCGGCCTGAACCACCGCTTTGCTAAGCTCAGCCAGCTGGCGGATGCCCTCAAGAGCGAGGGCAAAGCTTTTTTGAAGGAAGAGGAGTAAAAACATGGCCTTTACCCATCTGCATGTACATACCCAATACAGCCTCCTGGACGGCGCTGCACGGATTCCGGAGCTGGTAGCCCGGGCCAAGGAACTGGGCATGGAGGCCTTAGCCATTACAGATCATGGGGCCATGTATGGCGTGATCGATTTCTATAAGGAATGCAAAAAGCAGGGAATCAAGCCCATTCTGGGTATGGAGGCCTATGTGGCCCCCCACTCTTTAAAGGAGAAGGGAGGGGTGCGGGAGTATGCCCACCTGATTCTTCTGGCGAAAAACCAGAAAGGCTATCAGAACCTTATGCGCCTTTCCAGCATTGCCTTTGTGGAAGGATTTTACTATAAGCCCCGCATCGATTATGATTTGCTGGAGCAATACCGGGAGGGGCTGATCTGCCTTTCTGCCTGCCTGGCTGGGGATATTCCCCAGCGCCTGCTACAGGGCCGTTATGACGATGCCAAAGCCCTAGCAGCCCGGCTCAAGGGCATGTTCGGGCCGGATTTTTATATCGAATTGCAAAACCATGGCCTTCCCGAGCAGAGGCAGATCCTTCCCCAGCTAAACCGCCTGGCAGAGGAACTTGCCATCGAAACCGTGGCTACCAACGACGTGCATTATGTAAACAAGGAGGATGCGGAGTCCCAGGATGTGCTCCTGTGCATCCAGACCAACCGCCTTGTCACAGATACCAACCGCATGCGCATGGAGGCGGATGAGTTTTACCTTAAAAGCCAGCAGGAGATGGCCCAGGCCCTTTCCCAGTATCCGGAGGCCGTGGAAAACACCGCCAGGGTGGCAGATAAGTGCCAGGTGGAGATCCGCTTTGGGGAAAAGCATCTGCCGGGCTTTACGGCTCCCGGCGGCATGAAAAACGAGGATTATCTGCGGCAGCTTTGCCGGGAGGGGCTGGCCCGGAAGATGCCGGGGGCATCGCCGGAAATAAAGGAGCGACTGGAGCATGAGGTGGACGTCATCATCCAGATGGGGTTTGTGGATTACTTCCTCATCGTATGGGATTTTGTGGATTTTGCCCATAGAAAGGGCATCTTTGTGGGCCCAGGCCGGGGCAGCGGGGCGGGGAGCCTGGCTGCCTATTCCTTGGACATAACCGACGTGGACCCCATTAAATACGACCTGATCTTCGAGCGCTTCCTCAATCCGGAGCGGGTCAGTATGCCGGATTTTGATATCGACTTCTGCATTGAGCGGCGGCAGGAGGTGATCGATTATGTGGTGCAGAAATATGGAGCAGACCATGTGGCCCAGATCATCACCTTCGGCTCCATGGCGGCCAAGGCGGCTATACGGGATGTAGGCCGGGCTCTGGATATGCCTTATGCAGAAACGGACCGAATCTCCAAAATGGTCCCCAACGCCCTGGGAATAACTCTGGATAAGGCCCTGGAACAATCGGCAGAGCTCCGGACTCTATATGATACGGACCCCAAGGTGCAGAAGCTGCTGGATCTTTCCCGGAAGCTGGAGGGCCTGCCCCGCCATGCCTCCACCCATGCGGCGGGGGTAGTGATCTGCGCCAGCCCTACGGTGGAATATGTACCTCTACAGCGCAATGAAGACGCCATCACCACCCAGTTTCCCAAGGATACCATCGAAGAACTGGGCCTGCTGAAGATGGACTTCCTGGGCCTGCGGACGCTGACGGTTATCCGGGATACCCTGGATTTTATCCAGCAGGAAGGCGGCGAAAGGCCGGATCTTTCCAAGCTGGATTATGACGACCCCAAGGTATACGAAATGATCACCGCCGGGGATACAGACGGGGTATTCCAGCTGGAATCGGCGGGAATGCGCCAGTTCCTGGCCCAGTTTAAGCCCGGTTGCCTGGAGGATATCATCGCCGGCATCGCCCTCTTCCGCCCCGGCCCCATGGAGCAGATCCCCCGGTATATCCGGGGGAAAAACGACCCTTCCAGCATATCCTATGCGGATGAGCGCCTGCGGCCCATCCTGGAAAAAACCTATGGCTGCATGGTCTATCAGGAGCAGGTCATGCAGATCGTGCGGGATCTGGCGGGCTATTCCTGGGGCCGCAGCGACCTTGTGCGCCGGGCCATGGCAAAGAAAAAGCCCGAGGTAATGGAAAAGGAGCGGGCCTATTTTATCGACGGCATCGTAGAGAACGGGGAAATCCAGGTGCCCGGTGCCGTGCGCAATGGGGTTCCCCGCCAGGTGGCCAACCGGATTTTCGATGAAATGATGGATTTTGCCTCCTACGCTTTTAATAAATCCCATGCAGCGGCCTATGCCGTGGTGGCCTACCGGACCGCCTGGCTGAAAGTGCATTACCCCGTGGAATTCCTCACTGCCATCATCAACAGCTTCATGGGCGCCAATATCGACAAGATGGCGGAGTATATCTACTATTGCAGGCAAAAGAACATCACCGTTTTGCCGCCGGATATCAACCGCAGTAAGGCCAAGTTCACCGTAGAGAAGGGCTGCATCCGCTTTGGCCTGGCGGGCATTCGCAACGTGGGGGAAAACTTTATCGATGAGATGGTGGCGGAGCGGGAGAAAAATGGGCTCTTCACGGATTTTTCTGATTTTATCCGCCGCAGCGATGGAAAGAAGCGCATGGTGGAAGGGCTGATCAAGGCTGGCTGCTTCGACAGCATGGGCCTTAAGCGTTCTCAGCTCATGGGGGTATATGAGCAGATGATCGACGCTGCTGCCGGGGAGCGGAGGCAGCGGGCTCTGGGCCAGGTATCCCTCTTCGACCTGGCTGGCGGCGGTTCCCGGGATGCAGGGCTGGATATACCCATCCCGGATATGCCTGAATACGACGTCAAAACCCGCCTTTCCATGGAGCGGGAAGCTATGGGAATCTATTTGAGCGGCCATCCCCTTCTGGAATTCGAGAAGGAATTAAAAGCCCTGGGCACCACTGTTTCCGCCATACTGGCGGCAGATGGAACGGGCGACTTCCAGGATGAACAGCAGCTTCGCCTGGGCGGCATCATAACGGCCCTGCGCACCAAACCCACTCGTTCCGGAAAAGGGCTGATGGCCTATGTAACACTGGAGGATTTAACCGGATCCATGGAGCTAACCTTCTTCCCCTCCGCTTATGAGCGCTATCGGGATAAGCTGCTAACGGACAGCATCGTGGTGGTTCGCGGCAGGCTGAACCTTCGGGATGAGCAGAAAAACACCATCCTGGTAGAGGACGTGCAGCGGCTGCAAAAGGGAGGGGAAAAGAAGCTTTATCTGCGAATGTCCCTGGAAGCAGAGGGCCCCTGGGCCCAGGTGCAGGATCTGATTCGCCGCTATCCAGGGGATGTGCCCGTTGTCCTTTTTGACGGAAAAACCCGCAAACAGAAGCTGGTGCCCCGCTCTATGTATATAAACCCGGATCCTGCCCTATTGGGTTTGCTGAGCCGGACATTAGGCAAGGAGAACGTAAGATACTGATGAAACGCATGCCACCCATTCAGAAAAACGACATGTTGGAGCTGCCTATTCAAGGCCTGACGGCCGATGGCCAGGGCGTAGGCCGCATGGGCAGTTATGCCGTTTTCGTAAAGGGAGCCCTGCCGGGGGAAGTGGTCCGCGCCCATACGATTAAGGCAAATAGCAGCTATGGCGTTGCAAAGCTGGTGCAGGTTCTAAAGCCCAGCCCAGACAGGGTATCCCCCAGATGCCCGGCCTATGCCCGTTGCGGCGGGTGCTCCCTGCAGCATCTTTCCTATGAAGCTCAGCTCCGGGCGAAAACGGAGCAGGTGCGGGATGCTCTGGCGCGGCTGGGCGGTTTTTCGGAAATCCAGGTGCAGCCTGCCCTGGGAATGGAGGAGCCCTGGGCCTATCGGAATAAGGGCAGCTTTCCCGTGGCCCTGGGGGAAGAGGGGCTGCAAATCGGCTTTTTCGCGCCCCACAGCCACCGGCTCGTCCCTCTGGAAAGTTGCTATATACAGGATCCCGGCGTAATGGCGGCAGCGTTGGCCATCCGGGATTGGGCCCGGGAATGGCAGGTGCCGCCCTATGATGAGGAACGCCATACAGGCATTTTGCGCCATGCCATGGCCCGGGCTTCCCAGCAGGGGGTACTGGCAGTGGTGGTAACCACCGGCCCCTTGCCCCATAAGGAAGCCCTCGTGGAAAAGCTACGGAGGGCTGTGCCGGGCCTGGTGGGCATCGTCCATAACCGGAACCGGGCAGCCTCCAACGTCATCCTGGGGAAAGAATATGAAACCATCTGGGGCTCCGGCCGCCTGCAGGTGCGCCTTTGCGGCCTGGATTTTTCTGTGAGCCCCGCCTCTTTTTTGCAGGTGAACCCCCGGCAGACCCAGCGATTGTATGAAAAGGCGCTGGATATGCTGGCGCTCCGGGGCGGCGAAACGGTGCTGGATGTATATTGCGGCATCGGCACCATTTCCCTCCTTTTGGCCCGCCATGCAGGCCATGTCACGGGCGTAGAGAACGTTCCGGAGGCCGTGGAGGACGCCCGTATGAACGCCAGAAACAATGGAATAGAGAATGTGGATTTCATCTGCGCCCCTGCGGAGGAGGCTCTGCCCGGACTGGTGGAGGCCCGGGGCCCTCTGGACGCCATTCTGCTGGATCCACCCCGGAAGGGATGCGACCCGGCAGCCCTTCAGGCAATCCTAAAAAGCGGCGCACCCCGGCTGGTCTACGTTTCCTGCGATCCCGCTACCCTGGCCCGGGATTGCCGCATTCTGGCCCAGGGCGGCTACCTGCCCCGGTTCGTCCAGCCGGTAGACATGTTCCCGCATACGGCGCATGTTGAGACGGTAGTTCTCTTAGGTAGGGAATTTGAGAAAAGCCGCGAACATGTCTACTTGGACTATGAGCCGTCTAAAGAAATTGATCTGCCCGGCGGTGCGACCTATTCCGAGATAAAACAATGGATACAGGCTGAATACGGTTTGAAGGTATCCAGCTTGTATGTTGCACAGGTCAAACAGAAGCATGGTATTGTTGAACGGGAGTGTTACAACAAACCCAAATCCGAAAATGCCAAGCAGCCGAAATGCCCGCCGGAAAAGGAAGCGGCGATTGAGGCAGCCTTGAAGCATTTCAAGATGATCTAACGGATTGCTCTTAGATTCTGAGATGGAGGCAGAGTCGCCGACAGGTTCAGTCAAGTGTGGCGGTTAAATCGTGATCGGTTTGCAAATAAGACTCTCCAGAGCACAAACACACGCGGGACAAAGAAAAATTGTACAGCGTAAATTGCCAACGCCCCGAGAAAAAAGGCGGTGGCGATTTACGCTCTGAGACATTTGAGCCTCATATGATGTATTAGCCCTTCTCCATTTTGAGAGGGGCTAATTTCCTGCAATTATGCATCAATATACCCAGTGTATTTTGTGCAATTCTACAAAAATTTTACGTAATCTGATTGAAGTTGGAAAAGCCTGATTTATAAGGTTAAATCGGATTTTATGAAATTAGTCGGAATCTTGACTGATCAGAGAGAAAGTGGTATCCTATAAGCACAGGAAGATATCGGAAAGATACCACCTGATGCAGACAACAGAATACAGAATAACCTATTTGGGCAAACGCCAGACGATCCGACGGGTTTCACCCGTTACTGTCGGGGATGGCACTGACACGGGGTGAGGGCAAGCGGATACGCCCGAGAGCAAAAACCGCAAATAAGGATTCGTCTGGACGGCAGCGCAAATAGATACACAACCTTGTGTATCTGTTTGCGCTGCTTTTTTTGTTTATTTTTAGACTTATTTGGACTACACCATCAAGGAGGACAGCATTATGACAATCAAAGAACGAGTACACAGCGTCGAAGAAACAGGCTGGGACAGCCCCGCGGTAGATATGGACCACCCAGACAAGCCGGCAACCACTGAAAAGATGATCCTGCTAGCGTATGAAATCGGTCGCGAGGAAGCGACAAAAGAAGTCTCCGACGCATACACTGACCTGTTGCGCAAAATCCGCGAGAGAGCAGATAACTGTCGATACCATCATATGGCCCGCGGCATCGTCGGAGATACCAAGTATATTTATCATCCTGACTATGCAGGCCGCGTGACCGAGGAGTTCGGCGATGACCGCGCCGACGTTTAACAACAGCGAGGTGATACACGGAATGAAAGACTACACAACCATGACGCCGCGAGAGTATTCGGCGTCCCGTCGGTCTTTGCCTTTTGGCGCATCTATGCTCCAAAAGGCCAGCAATCCTGACTGGCGCAAAATCGGCCGTGGAATGATTGCGGCGGTAGATGGCGACACAGGCGTGCCTATGATCTGCCCTGGCAAGGTGTATGCCATCGAGATCCATAACGGCCAGATTGGCTTTGCGTCCTATAGGCGTAAGCCGAGAGACGATGAGCCATACAGTTATCATTACGGTCGGCTGTGCGCCGTACATGGCGACTATGAGATCGACAGATGGCCTATGACCTACGACGAGATGATCGCGGACGCTCGGACAACATATCCGACGCTCTGGTCTCCGGGACCGATTGACTGGTACCGCGAGTATGGCCTTTTATACGATGAAACCACCGGGCAAGTACACAATCCCTTAAACTTGAAGGAGGAACAGTAATGACAGAACAACAGAAATTACATCGAGACAGACGAGACGCGGATATTATTGCAGGCGCGGTGCTAATCATCACCGCACTAGATGACTACGAAGCGACCTACCCATCTGCAACAGGGGCTAAAGCTCGGCGGAATATATATGACATGCTTGTAGCGTGCGGCGTCAAAATGTCCGCTCTCCAGG
>CALVLF010000026.1 GCA_944336625.1 uncultured Clostridia bacterium | reverse complement strand
GGCGGAAAGCTACGAGGTTTCCGATGACGGCCTGGTATGGACCTTCCACCTGCGGGATGACATCTACTGGAGCGACGGCGAGCCCGTTACCTCCTACGACTTCCAGTATGCCTGGCTGCGGGAGCTGAACCCCGAAACCGCTGCTAAGTATGTCTATGAGCTGACCCAGACCATCAAGGGCGCCTTGGAGTATAACAGCGGCGAAGGCACTGCGGAGGATGTAGGCATCGAGTGCCCGGATGACAAGACTCTTATCGTCACCCTGGCGGCACCTCAGCTGGTATTTGATGAAAAACTGGCTAGTAAGGTATTCATGCCCGTGCGGCAGGATGTGGTAGAGACCTACGGCGAAGCCTGGTCTTTGGACCCGGCCACCTGCATCGGCAACGGCCCCTTCAAGATGAAGGAATACACCCGCAATGAGAAGGTCGTTTACGAGAAGAACCCCTATTATTACGATGCGGATAAGATCATCCTGGATGAGATCGAGTGCCGTTTCATGACGGAATCCTCCGTAGAGCTCATGGCCTATGAGGCGGATGAAATCCAGATCGCCATGCGGATCACGGGCGAGGACTGCCTGCTGCATCCGGATGAGACCTACATCGTAGAGCGGCTTTCCAGCATGTGGCTGGTGGTAAACTGCACGGACGACGTCCTCTCGGATGCGCGGGTGCGCAAGGCCCTGGCCATGGCCATCGACCGGCAGGCCATCTGCGACACGGTGTTCAAGGGGGCGGAACAGCCTGCTTACACCATCGTTCCCAACGGCATGATGGACCCTGTTACCGGAGATCTGTGGAATGCCGGCGGCCGGCTCTTTGAGGAGAACGTGGAAGAGGCCAAGGCCCTGCTGGCAGAGGCTGGCTACCCCAACGGCGAAGGTTTCCCCACCATCACCTACGGCACCAGCTCCGGCACGGAGCATGAGGAAGTGGCCCAGGCCATTACGGCCATGTGGAAGGCCAACCTGGGGATTAACTGCGAGATCAAGGTAGAGGATACCTCCTCCTTCATCGCCCACCGGAAGGAAGCCGGCTACTTCGACGTAGCCCGTTACACCAACGCTGGTGGTTACAACGACCCCACCCTGAACCTGAGCTACTACGAGTCCATCCAGCTCAACAACGACTCCCACTACAATAACCCCGCCTATGACGAGCTGCTGTACCAGGCCAATGCGGAAGCGGATACCGCTACCCGGGTTGATCTTCTCCATCAGATGGAAGAGATGCTCATCGAGGATATGGCGGTTATCCCCCTCTATAACCCCACCCAGAAAGTGCTCATCAAGCCCGAGGTTGTGGGCGTTGGCATGAGCCCGGCGGGCAGCCTGGACTTTAAGCGGGCCTATATCGCCGCTGCGGAGTAAACCCCTGTCACCTATCGTATTTAAAATTATAAATATAGAAGGAACAAGGAGCGTATGAAAAGAAAGAACCTGTTGAAGACCACTGTGTACCTGCTTCTAGCCCTGTGCCTGCTGCTGACTGCTTGCAGCAGCGGCACAGAAACCCCTTCCACCACGGCGCCGGATTCTACGGATAGCAGCGCCCCTGCCGCTACCGCCGCCCCAGCCGAGCAGGAAGGCACGGAAGAAGAGGCCACAACCACGAGCCAGCTGGTGGTTTCCCCTGCCGGCGTTGTACAGACCAGCACCACCATGACCGGCGCCCCCCAGGCGGAGGAGCAGCGGCTGGTTTACAACAACATCGAAAGCTCTTCGTATGACCCCATCCGCAACGAGAACATGGATGAGCTCTCCTCCCATATGTTCGAGGGGCTGACCTGCTGGACCCAGGGCGAGCTGACCATGGGCCAGGCGGAAAGCATCGACGTATCCGAGGATGGCCTCACCTACACCGTTACCATGCGGGATGATATCTACTGGAGCGATGGCGAGCCCGTTACTGCCTACGATTTTGAATGGTCCTGGCTGCGGCATCTGGATCCGGCTACCGCCGGCAAATATACCCGCATGCTCTACCCCATCAAGAACGCCCAGGCATATAACGCAGGGGAATGCACTGCCGATGAAGTGGGCCTGGAGTGCCCGGATGAGCGGACGCTGATCATCACCCTGGAGGCGCCCCAGCTGGTCTTCACAGAGATTCTGGCCATGCGCGAGTATATGCCCGTGCGGCAGGATATCGTAGAGACCTACGGCGAAACCTGGTCCCTGGATCCGGAGACCTGCATCGGCAACGGCCCCTTCAAGATGAAGGAGTTGATCCCCGGTGAAAAGATCGTCTACGAAAAGAACCCCTATTACTATGATGCAGATCAGGTTATTTTGGAGGAGATCGAGTGCCGCTTTATTACGGATCCTTCCGTAGAGCTCATGTCCTATGAGGCAGGCGAGATCAAGATCGCTACCCAGGTTTCCGCCGAAAGCTGCCTCCTCCATCCCGATCAAAGCTATATCATCCAGCGCCTTTCCAGCATGTGGCTGGTGGTGGACTGCGAGGACGACGTCCTCTCGGATGTGCGGGTGCGCAAGGCCCTGGCCATGTCCTTTGACCGGCAGGCCATCTGCGACGCCGTCTTCAAGGGCGCGGAGCAGCCTTCCTACACCATTATCCCCAACGGCATGAAGGACCCCATTACCGGGGAGCCCTGGTCTGCCTATGGCCAGTATTTCGAGGAAAATGTGGCTGAGGCCCAGGCCCTTCTGGCAGAGGCCGGCTATCCCAATGGCGAAGGCTTCCCCACCCTGATCTTCGGCACCAGCACCAGCACGGAAAACGAGCAGGTAGCCCAGGCTATTACCGCTATGTGGAAGGCTAACCTGGGTATCAACTGTGAGATCAAGGTGGAGGATTCCGCTTCCTTTATCGCCCACCGGCAGGAAGGGGCCTTCGACATTGCCCGCTGGACCAACACCGGCGGCTATAACGACCCCACCAACTACCTGGCCTATTACGAGAGCGATCAGCCCAACAACGATTCCCATTACAGCAACCCGGAATACGATGCGCTGCTCCACCAGGCCAATGCCGAGGCCGATATCCCCACCCGGATGGAAATGCTCCATCAGCTGGATGAAATGCTCATAACGGATATGGCGGTCATCCCCCTCTATAATCCTGCGCAGAAGTACCTGATCGACCCCAGCGTTGTAGGCGCAGGCGTCAGCCCGGCTGGCAGCCTGGATTTCAAGCGGGCCTATATCGCAGCGGAATAACTCTGATTTCCCTTTACAATCTCTGAAAACCGCCGGGGCTGGGCAGCCGGCCCCGGCAAACTTCCGAAACAGAGGGGGTATGAAGGAGCGGCGCAGCGTCCCGCTCCCTGGCTCGGGCCCCTTCAGGCAAAGGAGCACTCCCGGAGTCCCTGTTATAACTCCCGAGCCTTGAGATCAATTTTCAGGAGGTTACACTAATGGTCAAATACCTCATGAAGCGGATCCTGATGAGCTTACTGACCCTTTTCGTGCTCATTACGGTTACGTTTGTGATGGTTCGGCTCGTTCCCGGTGGGCCCTTCGACGCGGATATCGCGGAGATGACGCCGGAAGCCTATGCAAACCTTATGGCCAGATATGGCATTGATCAGCCTCTGCCGGTTCAGTATAAAATGTATATGCAGAACCTGTTTAAGGGCGATTTGGGCGAATCCCTCCAGTATACTGGCGTAGAGGTTGCGGAGCTGATCGGCAGGGGCCTTTCCGCAACCCTGAGCCTTACGTTTATCGCCGTGCTGGTAGCCCTTATTATAGGCTTTGGCCTGGGCATTGCCGCCGCCCTTATGCCCAACACCTGGGTGGACCGGCTGTGCATGGCCATTTCTACCATCGGCATTTCGCTGCCGAACTACGTGGTGGCCATTGGGCTGATGTATCTTTTGGCCCTGAAGCTATCCCTGCTGCCGGTTACGGGCCTTTCTTCCCCGGCGGCCTATGTAATGCCGGTAATCGCCCTGGCCCTTAACCCCATTGCAAACCTGACCAAGCTGGTCAAAACCAGCCTGATTGACGCCCTGAACCAGGATTATGTCACCATGGCCAAATCCAAGGGCCTGAGCCAGGTTAAAATCGTAGGGATCCATGCTATGAAAAATGCCCTGCTGCCCATCGTATCCTATGTGGCGCCCATGATTGCCAACCTGTTGATCGGCAGCTTTGTGGTTGAGAATATGTTCACCATCCCCGGCATCGGCACCATGCTGGCTACCAGCATCACCAACCGGGACTATACCACGCTTTCCGGCATGATCATCTTTTACGGCGCCGGCGTCCTCGTTTTTGCCCTTCTGGCGGATCTTGCCTACGTATTCATAGACCCGCGGGTCAAATTTGAGGATTGAGAAAGGAAGTGAGCACAGCCTATGAAACAAAGCGCAACAATCCGGGTTCGGAATTTTGAAAAGGAACAGGCGACCATAGACTGGACCCCTGAATTGGTGGAAAAGCTGGACGACAGCGAAAAGGATACCGGCTTTATCGCCATAGAAAGCACTACCTTCCTGCAGGATGCCTGGCGTAAATTCAAAAAGAACAAGCTGGCGCTCGTGGGCGCAGGATTCCTCATTTTGTTGATCCTTGTGTGTGCTTTCGGCCCCATGCTCAGCCCTTATACCTACGACCAGATCGACCTGTTCAACTCCAACCAGGCCCCCACGGCGGAGCATTGGTTTGGAACGGACTCCCTGGGCAGAGACCTGTTCGTACGGGTGCTCATCGGCGGCCGCATCAGCCTGACGGTAGGCGTGGTATCCGCCCTGATCAACCTGGTAATCGGCACCATTTACGGCGGTATTTCCGGCTACTTTGGCGGCCGGATTGACCAGATCATGATGCGTATCGTAGATATTATCTATTCCATCCCCACTATGCTTTACGTGCTGCTGATCACCATGGTATTCGGCAGCAGCATCGGCACCGTTATTGCCGCTATAGCCATAAGCAGCTGGGCAGGCATGGCGCGTATTGTCCGCGGCCAGGTTCTGACTCTGAAGGAACAGGAATATGCCCTGGCTGCCAAGGCCCTGGGCGCCAATACCTGGCGGATCCTCATTAAGCATCTGCTTCTAAATTCCATTGGCCCCATCATCGTCACCGTTACCCTCAATATCCCCGCCGCCATCTTCAGCGAGGCCTTCCTCAGCTTCGTGGGCTGCGGTATCGCCATTCCCATGGCCAGTTGGGGCACCCTTTCCAGCGAATCCCTGCGCACGGTTATGGCCTATCCTTACCAGATGTTCTTCCCCGTGGCCGCGATTTGTCTGACCATGTTCTCCCTGAACTTCATCGGTGATGGCTTCAACGATGCCTTTGACCCCCGTAGAAGCAAATAGAGAGGAGTAGCGGTAATGGCAAATATTCTTGAGATTGAACACCTGAAAACATTCTTTGTAACGGATCAGGGCGTTGTCAAGCCCGTTCGTGATGTTTCCCTCACCCTGGGCGAGGGGGAGGTGCTGGGCATTGTAGGCGAATCCGGCTCCGGCAAGAGCGTAACCATGCTCTCCGTCATGGGCCTGCTGGCCCGAAACGGCTACGTAGGCCAGGGCAGGGTTACCTTTGACGGCCAGGAAATCTTCAACATCCAGCCGGAAGGGGAAGATGTGACCATCAAGCAGCTCAAGCAGGAAAAGAAAGCCTACGAAGCCAAGATGCGCAAATATAGGGGCAAGGAAGTGGGCATGATTTTCCAGGACCCCATGACCTACCTCAACCCCATCCTTACCATCGGCTATCAGATGTCCGAAGGCCTGAAGGCCCACTTTAAAATGTCCAAGAAGGAATGCCGGGAGCGGAACCTGCGAATTTTGGAGCTGGCGGGCATTACCAACCCTAAGCGCCGCCTTTCCCAGTATCCCTTCCAGCTTTCCGGCGGTATGCGCCAGCGCGTTATGATCGCCCAGGCCATCAGCAGCTACCCCAAGCTCCTCATTGCTGACGAGCCTACCACCGCCCTAGACGTTACCATCCAGGCCCAGATTCTGGACCTGATGCAGGCGCTGAAGAACAAGATCGGCACTTCCATCATCCTCATTACCCACGACCTGGGCGTTGTGGCCTCCATGTGCTCCCGGATCATCATCCTGTATGGCGGGCAGATCATGGAACAGGGGACCAGCCGGGAAATCTTCTACCAGAGCAAGCATCCCTATACCGAGGGTCTGCTGCAATCCGTGGCTAATTACGACGAAGAAGCGGATGAATCCAAAAAGCTGGTGCCCATTGAGGGCACGCCCCCGGATCTTTTAAAGCCGCCTGCGGGTTGTGCATTTGTGGACCGCTGCAAGTATGCCATGAAGATCTGCAAAACCCATGAGCCGGAAATGCGGCAGATTTCCCCCACCCATGCCTGCAAGTGCTTCCGCTGCTATCCCGAAGTGGAATCCTTAACGAAAGGAGGCGCGGCCAATGACTAGTGTGCAAAATCCTGCCGCCAAAGAGAACGACTATATTCTGGAGCTTAAAGATTTAAAGAAGTATTTCCGCATCAAGAGCAAAAAGACCTTTGGTGAACACCCCATCCTCAAGGCGGTGGATGGAGTCAGCTTCCGCATCAAGCGGGGTGAGATCTTTGGCCTGGTGGGGGAATCCGGCTGCGGAAAAACTACCTTAGGCCGTACTGCCGTGCGCCTTTATGATCCCACCGGCGGCCAGATCATCTTCAACGGCCAGGATATTACCAATTTGTCCCATAAGGAACTGATCCCCCTCAAGCAGAAGATGCAGATCATCTTCCAGGACCCTTATGCTTCCCTGAACCCCCGGCTTACCGTAGGCGACATTATTGCTGAGCCCATGGTCATCCATAAGATGTTTACCCCGGCGGAGCGGACGGAGCGGGTGCAGGAGCTGCTGCGGGTGGTAGGCCTTAAGCCGGACCATATCCGCCGCTATCCCCATGAATTTTCTGGCGGCCAGCGCCAGCGCGTGGGTATCGCCCGGGCTCTGGCCATGGGCCCTGAGTTCATCATGTGCGATGAGCCCATCTCCGCCCTGGACGTATCCATCCAGGCCCAGATCATCAACATGCTGGAAGAGCTCCAGCAGAAGCGGAACCTTTCCTACCTATTCGTAGCCCATGACCTTTCCATGGTGCGGCATATCTGCCACCGGATTGGAGTTATGTATCTGGGCAACCTGGTGGAATGCGGTTCCTGCCGGGACGTGTATAAGGAGCCCAAGCATCCTTATACGCAGGCGCTCCTTTCCGCCGTGCCCATCCCCGATCCGGACCGGGCCGCTGCCAAGGAGCGGATCATCCTGGAGGGCGAGATTCCCAGCCCGGTAAACCCCCCTGCGGGCTGCCCCTTCTCCACCCGCTGCCCCCATGCAACGGACCGCTGCAAGGAAGAGAAGCCTGTCCTGCGGGATGTAGACGGCACCATGGTAGCCTGCCACCTTTACGACTAAAGAGGCCTTTAGCCTTTCGCCCTTGCTGCTGCGCAGCAAGGGCGAATTTTTTGCAGCCGGGCCCAGAACCCGGCGCTAAGCGCGCCCCGGTGCTACGCGCACGGCGGTCCTACGCGGACGGCGATATTCGCGCACGAACGTTAGCTGGAATCGCTGACCCCTGCCCGCGCCCTTCCTTAAAAGCCGCCCGGCCCCGGTCCTACGCGGACGGCGATATTCGCGCACGAATGTTAGCTGGAAACGCTGGCTCCTGCCCGCGTCCTTTCTTAAAAGCCTCCCGGCCCCGGTCCTACGCGGACGGCGATATTCGCGCACGAACGTTAGCTGGAAACGCTGGCTCCTGGATGCGACGAGCGTCGTGAAGGGAACGGGCGTGGATCTCGGTGGTCGGCGAATCATTAAAAAAAAA